>CAJOKX010000015.1 GCA_905235415.1 uncultured Lachnospiraceae bacterium | reverse complement strand
TATGCGATGGATCATGCCTTCTTTCTCCAGAGCAGACAGAGTTGTTTTAATAGTCATCTCACTCTTATGCATCTTCTCTGCCATTGACCGGATCGGGAAGACGATAAATACATGATCCTCCTCATCTTTCCAGGCAGGATTGGTCTGGGATAGTCTTGCCCGATCAAGAAGAAGGGTATACAGGATCTTCCCTGTCTCGTTGACATCCATATCCAGAACAAATCGCGGTAATTCCAGATATGGCGGAAGACGGCTGGCAGGTGTCATATAGCATGTTTCCATCTTCGCCTCACTTTCCAACCGATCCACAGATAATTGGATAGAGCTTCTTCTCCATTTTTGCTACCTTCCTTTGTTATAGCCTTGCTACAGCAAGCGATTTTGACCGCGTCTGGTTCCGGTACCTACATCGCTATAGTGCGACGCAAGTCACGTCCGGACTGCGTACCCGACGCACGTCAGGTACGTACGTACCAGTCACTTTCAGCCTATTGCAAGATACGCTTTTGCTTTGCAAAGGCGGGCTTCAAGGGGGCAGCCCCTTGTACCCCGGCCCCGGTATCTGACGCAAGGTCCAAGACAACCGGGGAATCTGAGGGGTAGAAAATTCTTTGAAATCGAGAACTCCATTATGGGGTTTAGTTGTCATCATCAGTACCATAAATATCTTTCCCTACTTAATCGGATCTTTCTATGTGAAGTGGATTTATCATCCTCCGCTTTGACAGGATACCCAGCTTTTTGGATTAGGAGAACGTTAGTAGCTGTCACGTTAAAAGTGCATAAAATCCAGGTGACTCTCCATCTGAAAAAGCTGTTTTTTGTACAATAATGTCAAAATCATGAGTCTGAGGGAGCAGTACTAAGGAAGTGAAAGGGTGAAAAGATGACAACTGCTGTCAGTATGTAATAAATAACTTAAAGCAGTAGGAGGAGAACCTATCAACTTCTATGGCATTCCAGGTGTATGGCCTTTTATCATCTGTGCATTCAACGCCTGGAAGTGGACCGGATACAATTCGGTCATCTATATCGCAGCGATCACCGGAATTGACGGAGCGGTCAATGAGGCTGCTGCGATTGATGGAGCGACGATCTTTCAGAGGATTCGCTACATCACAATTCCTTCAATCCGCCCGACTCTTGTTACTGTGATCCTTCCATTTACGAATGAAGACATTTCGAACATTGATGTCGGAGGTCTAAATGTCAATGTCGTGGACGGAAAAGTATCATACGGTTTTTCCTATGACAAGAAAACATCTGATTATAGTGGTGGCTTTGATCAGAACACAGAGATACGCGAAAAGATAAGTGAAGAATCAAGAATTCTGTATGTTGCCCTGACAAGGGCAATCAGAAATGTCGTACTATAAGGCAGATTAATGCCTCGACAGGGAATTCTAAAGATTAAAAAGAGAAATCAAAATGGCCGTCTGCTGAAAGGCAGGCGGCTTCTGAATCAGAAGCAATCACATCAGGCAGCAACCAGACAGGAGAGCATCATGGTAGATCAAACGAAAACACAGAAATTGTTTTACATAGCTGATTATTTCGGAAACTATTACCGACTTAACGAAAACAATAAGCTTATAGCATCCGCTGGAGTGAATACAGCAGGTGTTTTTACAGAGTAGGGTGTCCAGGGTTCGAGCCCCTGGAGGTGCACGGAGGGAGTACTGGTCTTGCGCCAACGGCGCGGGGTTGGTGCTTCTTTTTTGTTCCGCGAAAATCGTAAAAAAACCACTCTTCCCACAAGTTGTGGGAAGTTTTGTGAGATATATTTTGGGTCAATACCTTGTTCTGAAAAGCAGTTCCGTGACTAGCGGAACTGCTTTCAAATACCTGGCTTTTTCTATCATCAATTATGGCTGCATGCTTGGCATGGCTCGCTATATTCTGAATCTGAGAGTATATGATTTCTTCAGCGTTTTACCCTCACGCCGGCTCCTCCCATGACTGCCTCCACTTCGCTGAGGACTGCCATGGTCGTATCACCCGGCGTCGTCATAGCAAGAGCACCATGTGCCGCCCCGTAGTTGACCGCCTTCTCCGGATCTTCTGTCGTCATCAGGCCGTAGACCAAGCCGGAAGCAAATGAGTCTCCTCCGCCCACACGGTCCATGATCTCCAGTCCGTCATAGGATCTGGACATATAGATCTTCTCATCGGCCCAGCAGATCGCTTTCCAGTCATTGATCGTGGCGGTTCGCACGGTTCGCAGTGTAGTCGCAATCGCCTTGAAATTCGGGTAAGCTACTGCTGCCTGCGCAATCATCTTCCGATAACCCTCCAGGTTTAATTCTTTCAGGTTCTCATCGTTCCCTTCGACCTCCAGGCCAAGGCAGGCAGTGAAGTCTTCTTCATTTCCTATCATGACATCCACATACTTCGCAACTTCCCGGTTTACTTCGCGGGCTTTCTCCAGTCCGCCGATCGCACTCCACATGGAAGGGCGATAATTCAGGTCATAGGAGATCAGTGTCCCGTATTTTTTTGCAGTCTTGCAGGCTTCTATGACCGTCTCGCATGCCTGTTCCGAGAGCGCGGCATAGATGCCTCCGGTATGCAGCCACCTGACGCCAAGCGTTCCGAAGATGTACTCAAAATCAAAGTCCTGAGGCGTTGCCTGGGAGATTGCGGTATTGGCACGGTCAGAACAACCAAGCGCCCCGCGAATACCGAAGCCTCGTTCTGTGAAATTAATCCCGTTCCGACAAATCCGCCCGATCCCGTCTGTCTTCTTCCAGCAGATCAGGTCCGTGTCCACACCGCCCTGCTCGATGAGATCCTTCATCAGCCTTCCTACCTCATTGTCGGCAAAAGCGGTGATCACAGCAGTCTTCATCCCGAAACATTTGTGAAGCCCCCGGATCACATTGTACTCTCCCCCGCCTTCCCAGGCTCGAAAGCTCCTGGCTGTCCGGATACGTCCTTCGCCTGGATCCAGACGAAGCATGACTTCACCCAGGCTCACTGCGTCATATCTGCATTCTTCTGTCGGTCTAATATTCAGTTTCATCCCGGTCACCCCCTGATCTCTCTTACGATCTCTGCTGCTTCCCTGGCCATATCACGGATCTTCCCAAATTCACCCGCTCTGATCAGGTCCTTCGGGACCATCCAGCTGCCTCCGCAGGCAAGGATCCTTCCGAAGGAAAGATATTCCCTCACATTTACGGCATTGATCCCGCCGGTAGGCATGAAGGAAACAGTTGTAAACGGAGCTGCCAGCGACTTGATCATCTTCAGCCCTCCCGACGGTTCTGCAGGGAAGAACTTCACAACATCGAGCCCCAGGGCCAGCGCCTGCTCAATCTCGGTAGGCGTCTGGGTGCCTGGTGTGATGGGGATCCCCTTTTCCTGGCAGTAGCGGACGTTGTCAGGATTCAATCCGGGACTGACAATGAACTTCGCGCCTGCCGCAGCTGCCCGGTCAATCTGCTGAGAAGTCAGTACTGTACCGGCTCCCACCAGCATATCCGGGTATTGTTCCGCCATGATCCGGATAGCTTCTTCCGCCGCCTCCGTTCGGAATGTCACCTCAGCACAGGGGAGTCCTCCCTCACAGAGAGCTTCCGCAAGCGGAGCAGCATCCTCGGCGCGGTCAAGGACAACGACCGGAATGATTCCGATCTTCTTAAATCGGTCAAAAATCTCTCTCATGATATTTTTCTCCGTTATTTTTCACTTCACCAGGTAACCGCCGTCTACCGGGATGATAGCCCCGCCAAGGTAATCACTTGCATGGGATGCCAGGAAGATGCAGGTCCCCTTCATGTCATCTCCTGTTCCCCAGCGGTTCGCCGGGATTCGGTTCGTGATTTCTCTGTATCTGGGATTTTCCGGGTTCAGAAGGGCAGTATTCATCTCCGTCGCCATGTAACCCGGAGCGATCGCGTTCACGTTGATGCCTCTCGCGATCCAGTCGTTGCTCATCTCTTTCGTCATCTGCGTGACACCGCCTTTTGCCGCAGTATAGGCTGGAACCGTCTGCCCGCCGAACCAAGACACCATGGAGGCGATGTTGATAATCTTCCCGTATCCTTTTTTCAGCATGACCATTTCCGCCTCTTGACACAGGATAAATACGGAGTTCAGGTTGACATTGATGACTGCGTCCCAGTCTTCCAACGGGAATACTTCCGCGCTGTGCCGGCGCTGAATTCCATGCGCGTTCACGATGATGTCCAGATCCCCTCCCAGCTTATCTAGGCATTCCCTGAACCCGACATACACATTCTCGCGAATGGCAAAATCAGCTTTTACGCCGTGGCATTTATAACCGTTCGCGCAGAAGCCTTCAGCCACCTCATAGACCTTGTCAGAGGTTCCGACTATTGCCCCTTCACATCCGGCTTCCATCAATCCCTCTGCCATTCCGTACCCGAGCCCTCTGGTTTCTCCTGTAACAATCGCTTTCTTTCCCTGGATATTGAACAATTCATTTCCTTTCATGACAGTGTTCGCAGCCAGGATGTTTTCTTCACAGTCTTCGGGATTATCTATCTGTTCAACAGCGGGATGGACTCTGCGACCAAGCTGACCTGGATGTTCCTGATCGCCATCGTGCCAATCACCGGGGTGGCTTTCCTGGCGTTTACCAAAACCAATGTCGGCCATCGGAAGGTTCAAGAGCGGATGAACGAGATGATACGCCTGACGGAGCACGCCCTGGAACAGCCGGAAGGCGTGCTGAAAGAGCTGTCGAAGGATTCCGCGGGCACGGATGATCTGGTGAGATATCTGAACCGGAGCGGCTGTTTTTCTGCCCATGAAAATACCGAGGTGACTTACTTCCCGTTGGGAGAGGACAAGTTCGCGGCCCTCATGGAGGAACTGAAGAAGGCAGAGAAGTTTATCTTCCTGGAGTACTTCATCATCGAAGAGGGCTATATGTGGGGCAGCATCCTGAAGGTGCTGGTAGAGAAAGCAGCTCAGGGAGTGGATGTACGCGTGATGTACGACGGGATGCTGGAGGTGTCCACCCTTCCGACGAATTACTGCAAACTTCTGTAGGAGCACGGCATTCAGGCGAAGGAATTCTCACCGATCAGGCCGATGGTCTCCCCCCACTACAACTACCGGGACCACAGGAAGATCTTGGTGATCGACGGAAACGTTGCCTTTAACGGTGGTATCAATCTTGCGGACGAATACATTAACCGCGTCGAGCGCTTCGGCCACTGGAAGGACGTCGCGGTCATGCTGAAGGGAGATGCGGTCCGGAACTTTACCCTAATGTTCCTGCAGATGTGGAACAGTACCGAGGAGAATCCTGTCTTCGAGCCCTGGATTACCGTGCCGGCCGTGCAGCCCGCACGTCCCTCGGGATATGTGATCCCTTACTGCGACTCTCCCTTGGATGACGATAAGGTCGGGGGAGACGGTCTACATGGACATACTGAACCGGGCGGTGGATTATGTTCATATCATGATGCCGTATCTGATCCTGGACGGAGAGCTGGAGACCGCTCTCAAGTTCGCGGCGCAGCGCGGGGTGGATGTAAAGCTGATCCTTCCGGGGATCCCGGATAAGAAGGCGGCGTACGCCCTGGCCAAGAATCACTACAGCAGGCTGACGGAGCCAGGCGTGTACCTGTATGAGTACACGCCCGGATTTGTCCATGCGAAAGTGTTCGTGAGCGACGACAGAAAGGCGGTTGTCGGAACCATCAACCTGGATTACCGCAGCCTGTACCATCATTTCGAGTGTGCGAACTACATGTACAAAACAGAGTGCATCGCCGATATCGAACGCGATTTCCAGGAGACCCTCGCGAAGTGCCGCGCGGTCACGCCGGAAAGCATCCGCAACGAGAAGTTCTCCTACAAGGCAGTGGGCAGTCTGGTGCAGTTTATCGCGCCGCTGATGTAAGAAAAGACCTTAGCTGACAGCGAAATTCTTCAGTCTTGCCTTCACGGAATCTGCATTCATGAAACAAGTACCTCCGGATATGTTCTTACAATGGCTTCACTGTCTGATTCGGTCCTCTGTCCACGCTGCATAAGGCTCCGGAGCTGCCGGGATGGTCCCGAAAACCTCGTCCGGCATATAAACATTGGACTTACATCCTGGCGCTTCCGGACCGTCTCCCGGGCAGCGCAGTCCACCGCGCTCACTGTCCGGTACATCTACCCAGCTCAGGTGGTACGGCGTCATAAAGGTCGTATAGAAGTGTGTGTGCCACACTTTCCATTGTCCGTCAATTTTTATAAAATCATTGTGGTATTTTGCCCAGCACCATAACGGAATGGGCTTGCCCGCGTTGCCCATTTCTGCAAAGCATTCTGCACCGGGACTCCACCATAGGCCGCGCGCTGTCTGCAGATCGTCAGCAACGGTGATAAGCGGCGTGGTCAGGTCATGGCTGAACACGGTGCCTGTCTCCGGTATCCCCATTTCATCAAAGCTCTCCGGTGCAAGATATGCCCGCAGTGCATCCATTCCCACATGGTAGCCGCAGTAGGATTCATGAGAGGAGTCGTCCCGGTCGGCATACAGCTCAACAGCATATCGGCGTGTTTCCGGTGACTGCCACAGGGACAGGAGATGCCCCATCAGATATTGTATTTCAGCTGTGGCTTTCAGCTTTTCAGCGCGCAGTGACATTGTCGTTGTCTCTGCCTCCAGCGCTGCAACGGTCTTTTCCAGATATTTCATAAGTCACATCCCCTTTGTAAATTGCTGCTGTCATTGTTTACGGACGCATCCTGTCATCAGTCCAGGTATCATAGGCTTCCGGGGCTTCCGGAATATAGTGGTAGACGCCATCCGGATTATAGGAATTCGCCCTTGCGCCTGGGGCACCGTCGCCGCCTCTGCGAATCTCATCCGGGACATCAACCCAGCTGATATTGTAAGGGGTCATGAAAGTGACGTAAAAGTGCGTATGCCAGATCTTCCAGACACCGTCTTCAAAAATAAAGTCACAAAGGTATTTCCCGTAGCACCAGAGAGGAAGAGGGCGTCCGTTTGCCCCCTTTCCACCGAAAGATTCGGCTCCGGGAGACTGCCAGAGACCGCGCGCGGTTTTCCCGTCCTTTGCGACCCTGATGGTCGGAGTTGCCAGATGGTGCTCAAAAAAGGTTCCTTTTTCGGGGAGTCCTGTGGCCGCCTCAAATCCTCCTTCCGGATCGAGATATTCCTTCAAGGCCCTGCGGCCGACAAAATACCCGGCATAGGATTCATGAGAAGAATCCTCACGGTCAGCATAGAGAGCGAGACAGTTCTTTCGTGTTTTCGGCGATGACCAGAGAACAACAAACCGCCCCATCAGAAATTGAATGGCATTGACTGCCTCCAGTTCATTCAGCATTGTTTTCAGTTCCTCCTGCTTTGCCAGAAGTTCATTGATACGGGTTTCCAGATCATTCATGATGTCAGCCTCCTTTGAAAAATAAAAAAGCCCTTTCCGAATAGGCGCGTGATACCGCGCATACGGAAAGAGCGTTCGTAACTCTTTTCAACCGTTTTCCGTCAGCCATGAACAGAAAGCGTTTTCATCTGAATTTGAGGTGATTATAGCAGGGGTGATCGAAAAAAAGAATTGGAAGATTTGTACAAAATCATACGTTTGAAACCGGCAGTTTCAACAAACCGGCAGTCTGTTGACAAAACAAAATAACCTCTGCTATTTTGTGTTTGCACTGAGGTAGAAAAGATGTCACCGGATGGAAATGGCCTGAAAGGAGGTCCAGATCGTGCTGAGAATATTTCTGTCGGAGGATGATTCGGTCATTCTCATCGGATTCAGGATAATGCTGCTCAATATGGGGCATAAGATCGTCGGTGAAGCTTCGGATGGTGAAGCTGCCATACAAGGGATCCGGGAAACGAAACCGGAGCTTGTGATCATGGATATCAACATGCCTAAGTTAGACGGAATCACGGTTCTGGAAAGACTGAGCGCTGAAGGAATATCGGTCCCGTGCATTATGGTGACCGGATATCGGGATGAAAAACTTGTAGAGAGAGCGATGGCGGCAGGCGTTCTCGGCTACATGCAGAAGCCAATCGATGAATATGAGCTCCACACAGCCATCGGTCTTGCCATGAAGCATTATGGATATGTGGAGGAATTGAAGACAGAGGCCAGAGAATCGAAACGGGAAGCGGAAGAGGCTAAAAAGGCGCTGGCAGACAGGAAAGTGGTAGAGCGTGCAAAGGGAATTCTGATGGATTCCCTGGGTATAAAAGAGAGTGACGCGATGAAAGCGATCCAGAAAAAGAGCCGCGAGAGCAACAAAAAACTGGTCGATGCAGCACGGGAGATCATCACAGCCAGCTCACTTCTGTCGTAAAGCATGAGGGTGAAAGAATCAGATGGCGAAGGAAATCCTGTCCTTCAGGGACGTGAATCTGTATACAAACGATGGAGAATACTTCATCGAGGGGCTGAACTTCTCCCTGGATGAGGGGGGCCTCATGGCTTTTGTCGGCCGTTACCCAACAGACGTATCCACCCTCTGGTATTTTCTGCAGGACTGCCATGACAGCTTTCACTACACAGGTGAGATCCGTGTAAACGGCATGCCGGAGGAGTTATTTCGCGCAAAAGAGGGGGAGACTGTGTTCGTGGACTCGGACCGTCATCTGCTGGATCCGTTTTCCGTGATGGATAATATGTTCCTGACAAACCGGGCATACTACAGGGCTTCGCGTGCAGGGAAGCGGAACATGTATTTCGATATTACCAGAAGCCTGGGCATCGATATACCACCGGAAGCGCTCGTGAAGGATCTTCCCATTGAAGAGCAGATGCTGGTGGAACTGCTTCGGGTTTATGTCACGCGTCCGAGGATCTGTGTCATGCATGCATCGCTGTTCTTTCTGACAAGCAAGACTTTTGACCGGGCGATCCGAATATTGAAAGCCATGCGTGAAGTGTGGGGAACCGCACTGATCTACTGCACAACCCGCTATGAGGATGCGCTCTCTCTTCCGTACACCGTAACAGCCATCTCGGACGGAGTTGTGCGCGGTGTTTTTTCACACGAAGAGGTGCGGGACAATCCGAAAGAACTCCTTTACTGCCTGTCCGGCTGGAGTGAATTGAAGAGACCGGATATGGCTGAGGCGTTTGCTGAGACGCACAATATCCTTGAATCAACGACGGAGCTTCGGAAAGCGCTGGAGTTTCTGTGTGAAAGCATCATGAAGGTGCTGGAGGGCCGCTCTGCATATGTTTATCTGTTTGGCGAAGACCGCAAGTCTCTGATGGATGTCGGCTGTGCGGAGACGGAAGGGGTGGATGAACGTCTGAGAACGGATTTTGTCATGGAGCAGTGCAGCCTTGAAGATATCGCTGAGTTCGGACCGGAGAGGGAGGACTATATTGTGAGCTTTCTGAACTCCGCGTCCGTAGAAGGAATCGGATGGTATCTCATTTCCCCGGTCTGCCTTCGGGAGGAGACAGCAGGTTTTGTGCAGGTCAATTTTGACAAGGTTCCGCTGAGCAAGGAAGACCGTCTGCAGAAGCGCAGGCTTCTGGACAGCTTCTCCAGGGAAGTCGGAATTGCGATAGAGACTTCCCGGCTTATCGGCAAGTCCGTATTGCTGCAGGAGAGCCATCACCGGATCAAAAACAATCTTCAGGTTATCATCAATCTGCTTTTCATCCATAAGCTGGAGATGGAAAAAGAGTACGGCAGGAAAGCAGGGGAGGTCTTTGACGCCCTCATTAACCAGGTAAAGAGTATCGCGGTAGTTCATGACCTGCTCTCACAGGATAAGCTGGGCAAAAGCTACATCAGCATGAGCAGGATCATCGATAAAATCTGCGGGTTTTACTCGGGAAGAGACATTTCATTTGATCTGACACTGGAGGATCTCACGGTTCCATACAGCAAGGCGGCACAGATTGCTCTGATCGCAAATGAACTGATAGCGAATTCTGTGAAATATGCGTTTCAGGATGTCCCGGATACAGGAAAAAGGATCAGCATCTGCTGTGAGAGTCGTGATGCATCCGTGCACCTGTGTGTGCGGGATAATGGCGCCGGGTTCAGTGAACTGCCGGGAGATGGAAACATCGGAATGGGTATGAATATCATTCTTACGACGGTTCAGAAGATGGAAGGGGAAGTGCTTTTTTCAAATGACAAAGGGGCTGTGGTGGAGATCCGGATCCCACGGGAAGGAATCTATGATGTGGGATGACAGAAACGGGACTGCGGTATGAATGTCAGATTATGTTCGGCAAATATTCACAAAACCATTAATGGAAAATTGGTGAAAATACCGTCTTGCCATGATTTTTGAAACCTGTTAATAATAAAAATACAATTTCACTTGCCGCTCGTGCCGGTTCATGGTTGACAGGCACAGCGCTGTATCAGGTCATGAATGCCTTTTCAGAATGGAGGGTCACCCTCTGTTTGAAAGGCATTTTTTGTTGCATGTAAACCTGTTCAACACATCTTATGAAGGAGGATTCCATGAAAGCAAAAACCATCAGTAACCTGAAAAAAGCGGCTGCCCTGATTCTCGCGGGAAGCATGCTCCTTTCACTGAACACAGCAGTCTATGCGGATGAAACAGCTGACGAGACAGCGGCGGAGGCGTTTGACGAATACCCGCATCCGAGAGTAAAGGATAAGCTCCGTGTAGGATGCATCGTCATGGACATGTCATCTGATTCATTTACACAGGAGATGAATCAGGCGAGACGCGAATGCGAGCACAGAGGATGGGAATTCATCGATGGCAGCTGTGAAGGCGACGATGCTGTGAACGATGCGATCAAGAACCTGATCAATCAGGATGTGGACGCGATCGTGCTCGGAGCCACATCCATGATGGATGCGAAAGTAAATCTGATCGCGGAGGCGCGTGAAAAGGGGATCGGTTTCTACAGCAATGACAATGCGGTCGTGGACGGTGTTATTGCGGGCACTTCTCTGGCCAACGGTGTTGCCGCTGCCCAGATGATGTATAAGATCGGCAATGACTATCACTGGAATCTGAGCGGCGCGGTAATCGTTGAGAATACGCAGCTTTCTGCGGAGCGCGGAAATGTTGCGGAGGCAATGATGGACAATGTGTATCCGAACTTCCGGTTCCTGGCAGAGGAGAATGCTGACAACTCCAATCTTTTCTATCTGCAGGCAGCGTACGAATATGCACAGACCTGGCTGCAGCAGTATGGAGATGAACTGGGACTGATCTTTACGATCTGGGATGGCTACGCAATGTCTGCGGCGGAAGCAGTGATCCAGTCCGGCGACGAGCATGGTGAGACCACAGTGGTTGCAGGCATGGGCGGCGGCAACGATGTATGGAAGTACATCCGTGACGACACGCCTCTGAAATATACCTACTCCCAGCCTTTCGAGCTTTACACGCACAACATGTTTGAGATCATTGACCAGATCCAGTGTCAGGGGCTGAATCCCGGTGATGAAGGATGTGACATTGCGTATCCCGGTGACATTATCTATTCCGAGGGTATGGTCACCACGATGGACAATGTGCCGGCTGTCGGCGAATCAGTCCACGCTGTCTTCGATTACTACGGACTGGACCCTGAGGATCCGGATGCATGGTTCAACTGGCCGGAAGGACCGGCACAGCCGATCGTTGAGGACGGAACTGAGGATTTCGCATCCACGATCAGCGGAGAGTGACACATAGTTTTCAATAGGAGTAAGCGGTTATGTCTGATACGCCTATACTGCGGGTACGCAATCTGACAAAGCGCTTTCCCGGGACGGTGGCGAACAACTCTATCTCGCTGGAAGTACATGCGGGGGAAGTCGTTTCCATCGTCGGCGAGAACGGCGCAGGGAAGAGCACCTTCTGCAAAATGCTGACAGGTGTCTATCATCCGGATGAGGGAGAAATAGAACTGAATGGCGAGAAGATCGTCATTGATTCCCCTATTCTGTCGATGAAGAAGGGGATCGTAATGGTCTACCAGGAACGCAATCTTGTCTCCGGTATAACGGTGGCGGAAAATGTGTGTCTGGGGCATGAAATCACAAAAGGCGGTCTTCTTGACCGGGCGGCGATGCACCGTGCTGCGGAGGAAGTGCGGGACCGGCTTGGACTAACGATCCCGGTGGACGCGATCGTGAAAGATCTGGGAGCCGGTGAGCAGCAGCTTGTCGAGATCATGAGGGCTTTCTACGCAAATCCGAAGCTGCTCATACTTGATGAACCTACTGCTTCTCTCTCTGAGAGCGAGGTTGAACCGTTCCTTGAATTCGTGAAACAGATCCGCAGCAGGATGAACATGGCGGTTATCTTTATTTCCCATAAGCTGGATGAGGTTTTTCATGTTTCTGACCGTATCGCTGTTTTTACCGACGGGCAGTGTGTGTTGACGGAGAAGACGGAAAACCTTACAGTGGAGAAATGCATCAGCGCCATGCTCCGCAATCACGAAATCAGTGCACTGGAAGTGAAGCCTCATGAGCGTACCGGAGAGAACATTCTGGAGGTGCGGGAGTGCAGGTATGAGGGAAAGAATCAGAGGATCCGGGTAGGGGTTGAACGCGGAGAGATCGTCGGATTCTATGGTCTGGTCGGCTCGGGAAGAACCGAGAGTATGGAATGTGTTTTCGGGATCCGTCCCTGCGACGTGCTGGATGCCGATCTTGACGGAGCACCCATTCCGGTGAAGCATAATTCGATGCAGATGCTGGAACGGGGACTTGTAATGACTCCGGAGAGGCGCGCCAACGGTATCTTCAAAACGTATTCTCTGACGAAGAACATTGATACAATGTTCATGAGAAAAAAGCTGGCATCGCGGGCCGGGTTCATTGATTTTCGGAAGTGTGCGCAGTTTGCCGGGCAGGTGCTTGACGAAAACGGAGTCAAATACAAGTCACAGGAGCAGCTCATCACTACTCTGAGCGGCGGCAACATGCAGAAAGTCATCATAGGAAGATCACTCAGAGTAGATGGCGTCAAGGTCCTGATCCTTGATGAGCCGACCGTAGGGATGGACATCGGTGCAAAATATGAGGTCTATCAGAAGATTCTTGATATGGCAGAGGGGGATCTGGGAGTGATTTTCATCTCTTCAGAGCTGGATGAACTGCTTGCGATCTGCCACAGGATCTATGTCTATGCGGACGGTGACATCTATGCGGAGTTTGACAGGGAGCATTTTGACAAAGAAGAGATCTTAAGTGCGGCTATGCGTCAAGGTGCGGAGAGGCAGGTGAGTGCAGGTTGAAAGGAAACAGATTCACGTCGGCTCTGATATCGAGATTCCTTCTCATCGCCATGCTTCTGACAGCGGTGGTATTCTGGAGGATCCAGGCACATTTCCTGAACATCGGAAATGTGATGGATATTCTGCTGGCCTCAAGTTATACGGGCATCATGGCTATTGGGGCCATGCTGGCCATGGCTGTGGGGGAGATTAATTTCGCCGTGGGCGCGCAGGCGCTTGTCACCACTGCCATTATAGGGGTCTTTATGGATGGGAGACCATCGGGGATGTATGCTGTGGCGATTCTTCTTGCGGCAGTGTTCGCGGCAGCCAGCGGACTGCTCATTGCCTTTATGGTGGTAGAACTCAGGGTGCCGTCTTTCATTGCCACACTGGGCCTGTCTACCGTGCTGAAGGGGTTTACCAATCTTTTCTGCAACGATAAGCCTTTCACCTCGAACCGGTGGCCGAAGATCTATACAGCCCTTGGCCAGGGAGAACTGTTCGGAGTGATTCCGATCCCGGTTCTAATATTCGCTGTGGTGGGCGTCATCGCCTTTATCCTTACGGAGATGGCAAGATGCGGACATTATATGTTTGCCGTGGGCTCTGATCCGACAGCGTGCCGGCAGGTCGGTATTGATGTGCGGAAGGTCAAGTATGTGACCTTTATTATCAGTTCGCTTCTCGCTGCCTGCTCGGGGCTTCTCTATACATCCCTCAATGCAACGGTCACACTGAAGCTTGGCGATGAACTGCTCATGCCGGCTTTGTGTGCAGCGCTCCTCAGTACTACGTATTACAAGATCGGATTCTACAATATTCCGGGCACGGTGCTGTCCAGCACTCTGCTCATCATGATCCAGAACGGCGTCATGAGTGTAGGTGCACCTTACTATGTCAAGGAGATTATGCAGGGGATTGTCCTTCTGATCGCCGTCAGCGTTATCGCGACTACGAGAAAGGGCGGTTTGCCGAAGGTTACATTTGAGAGCGGCTGACGGAAGGTCTGCAGTCTTGGTTATTTATGAATTGGAAGAGAGGTCATTCGTAACATGTCGGAACAGACTAAGATATATCAGGCAGAGCGGGAGAACCCTTTCGTTTCCTTCGTGTCCAGTTATTTTCTGCTGCTGTTTACAGCTGCGCTTGCGGTTTTCTTCGGATTGCGGAATCCGCAGTTTCTGAAGGTGCGCAATCTGCTGAATATTCTGAGCAGTGCGTGCATCATGGGCATTGCCGGTATCGGAATTACCTGCATCAACGCAGCGAATGAGATGGACTTTGCGGCAGGGACGGAAGTGGCTGCAGGAGCCTGTGTCATGGCGTGGCTGCTCAGTCAGCATTGGTGCAGAAATTATTTTCTGGCATTTGCCATCACCATCGCCGTGCTCATCTGCTTCGGCCTTCTGAATGCCTTTATTAACATACGCATAGGAGTTCCCGCGTTCATCGCGACACTGGGTACTTCTTATGTCGTGAAAGGATTTCTCAAAGCCCTGGTCTCGGGACAGGGTATCTTTAACAATAAAATGTGGCCGCCCTATTTTACATTTCTGGGACAGGGATATCTCTTTGGGATCATCCCGATGCCGGCTGTGGTGCTGGTCATTATCGCGGTTGTGATGCTGATCTATACGGAACGGACACGTTCCGGTAGATATATCTATGCGGTGGGTATCAATCCGGCCGCGTGTAAGTATCTTGGCATAAGCGCTGACAAACAGAGGGTTAAGGGCTTCGTCATCTGTTCCGTTTTGTGCGGGATCGGAGGGATCGTAAACGGATCCATGCTGAACGGCGGGATGGCGACCATGGGTGATTCCACGTTCATGCTCGGCCTCACCGCGCTCATGTGGGGCGTGATGTTCATGAGAAAAGGCGTTTTCAATGTTCCCGGGACACTGATCGGCACACTCTTTATAGCGATTATCAACAATGGTATGACAATGCTCGGAGCTACAGGTTACGCAAAGGATTTTGTGCAGGGAGGCATGCTGCTTGTTGCTGTCTGCATTGTGTCCGTGATGAAGCTGCGAAGCAGCGGATTCCTTAGGAGAAAGAAAGAGAAGAAACAATAGAAACAGGAGGTTCTGGTATGAACAGCTACAGGATGTTTATTGACGGTGAGTGGAGAGACAGTTCCGTTCACAACCCGGTCTATGACAAGTATTCGGGAGAGCAGTATGCGGAGTATGCGCTGACCACGGAAGAAGAGGTGAACGAAGCCGTAAATTCTGCGAAAAAGTCATTTGAAGAGCATGTTCTGAGTGGTGTCGAACGATATGAGATACTCAACCGCTGCGCTGACATCATCATGACAAAACAGAAAGAGATCGCAGAGATGATCACCCATGAAGTCGGAAGGACGATCGGAGACAGCATGTGGGAAGTAGAGCGCACTGTCATGTCCTTCAAACTCGCTGCGGAAGAAGCAAGAAGAGTGGCCGGAGAGATCATTCCCACTGACGGCATGCCGGGCATGGAAGATAAATTCTGTTATACGATCCGCAAGCCTCTGGGCGTTGTCGCACTGATCATGCCCTTTAACCTGCCGCTCGTGCTGACAGTGAACAAGCTTGCGCCAACTATTGCAGCGGGAAACACGATTGTGCTGAAGCCGTCGCAGGTCTGCCCGGGGTATGCGGTGAAACTTGTGGAGGTGCTCCTTGAGGCGGGATATCCCAGGAAACATATACAGCTGATTCTCGGACCGGGCAGCACTGCCGGGGAGGCATTGGTGAAAAATCAGGACGTCGCTTTTTATTGCTATACCGGATCCATGAAAGGCGGAGAACACGTCAGCAACTCGGTCGGACTGCGCAGAACGTCCATGGATCTTGGAAATAACAGCCCGGTCATCGTACACAAGGACGCGGATGTGGACCTGGCGGCAGGTGAACTGGCAGGCACCGGTTTTTACAATGCGGGACAGGTCTGCTTCCGCCCGCAGAGACTTTATGTACACGAAGACATCTACGATACTTTCGTGGAGAAGGTCGTGGATTTCGCAAAGAGTGTGAAATGCGGGGATCCGATGAAAGAGGGCGTCTATGTCGGGCCGCTCATCTCCCCGCAGGATGTGGAGCGTGTAGACAGCTGGGTTAAGGAAGCCGTTGAGCAGGGAGCAAAGCTTCTGACCGGAGGAAAGAAGCTGAGTGACAGAATCTATCCGCCCACAGTTCTCACGGACACAAGGAAAGGCATGAAGGTTGTGGACGAGGAAATCTTCGGTCCGGTGCTTGTCATCATGAAATATTCGGATTTTGACAGCGCGCTGGACATGGCAAACGATTCTATATACGGTCTTCATGCGGCATGCTATACAACGGATGTCAATCTTGCCATGAAAGCGGCGGACCGGATGGAAGCCGGCGGAATCGGCATCAATGTGTCTCCTGCGACACATGTTCCCAACATGCCCTTCGGAGGCATCAAGAAGAGCGGTTCCGGAGGAAATGAAGGACCGCGGTATACCGTCGAAGAGATGACGGACGTCAAAACGATCTTCCTGGCGAGGAAGTAACCGCTGAAAAGGGCCGGCAGATTCTGGAGAGCGCAGTTTATTCAGAGACCTGCCGGCCCGTGCTGTAAAAAGGAGTCAGAGATGCCGCACGAAGTTTTTCATTATCCGACAAAGGAATCATTGATTAAACGGGCACAGGAACTGGGAGTACATATTCCCATCGCAGCCGATGCCGCAGTTCTTGGAAGGCCGCTCACCACCGGCTGTGTCACACTGAAGAACCGGATGGGTACGGCACCGATGGAAGGGGCTGATTCGCTCCCAAACGGGGCGCCGTCCGCGTATACGGTCAGACGATATGCCAGACAGGCAGCAGGAGGAAGCGCCGTCATATGGTTTGAAGCGATCTCCATAGTTCCTGAAGGGCGTTCGTCACAGACGCAGCTGCTTTTGACAGAGGATACACTGGAGCCATGGAAAAAACTGGTTGAAGAGGTGCGCAGGGCTGCAGCGGAGTCAACGGGTCAGGATGTGTATCTGATCATGCAGGCCAATCACAGCGGAAGGTATTCCAACCCGGGCAACCGTCCGGCACCGGTTATCGCTTACCGTAACCCATATCTTGAGCAGTATCGTGCAGCGGATGACAGCTGTATTATTGCTGACGATGAACTGAAGAAACTGGAAGAAACCTTCGGGAACGCTGCTTATCTGGCAAAGAAAGCAGGTTTTGACGCGATCGATATCAAGTCCTGCCATGGCTACCTTCTTGCGGAGCTTTTATCTGCATACCTGAGACCGGGACCGTATGGAGGAAGCTTTGAAAACCGTACCCGCCTCCTGAGAAATGGCATCGCTGCCGCAAAAGCGTATGAGAGTGCTTCGTTTCAGGTGACTGCACGACTTGGAATCTATGACGGTTATCCTTACCCGTATGGGTTTGGAGTGAGTGAAGGAAGCGGGGAGAAGGTGGATCTGGCAGAGCCGATAAATCTGGTTCGCGAACTGAAGGAAAGAAGCGGTCTGTCCATGATCGGACTTACCATGGGCAATCCTTACGCGACGACCCATATAACGCGGCCGTTTGACCATGGAAAATATGTTCCTGATGAACATCCCCTGGTTGGAATCGGCCGTATGATTCAAGGGATCGGAGAGGTGAAGCGCAAAGTACCTGGGATGACTGTATTCGCATCAGCGCCATCTTATCTGAGGCAGTATGCGGATCTGTATGCTGCGGGAGCGATAGAGGAAGGGGATTGTGATGGCATGCTTTTCGGAAGAATGGCGTTTGCCAATCCGTTTTTCGCGAAAAATGTTCTTGAAGCTGGCCGTATTGACCCGAAAAAGGTATGTGTCACCTGCGGCAGCTGCGGCGACCTGATACGTGCACATCTTCCGACCGGATGTGTGATCCGTGAGCCGGAGGTGTTCCGCCCGTTTTACCTGGAATATAAGAAAAGTGCGAAAGAGCAGCCCCCGAACTTCCGGGGATGAGAAAACGCCGTTCAGCCGGCATTTTCAGACAGTTTCCTGCCGGATCATGGCAGATCGGGATGAGAGAGGGGAGACGGCTCAGAGGAGGATCTACATGAAGAAGACAGCCATTGTTACCGGGGGCGGAAGGGGAATCGGATATGCCATCGTCCGCGCGCTCGGAAGGGACGGAATGAACATAGTACTGATGGGAACCGGCCCGGAGGAGCGCTATGAGAACGCACTTTTGGAACTCACAAAGGAAGGTATCTCCTGGCACTATGTACAGGGATCCATAGCATCCGATGAGGACCGGAACCGCCTTTGCGCAGAGTGTTTGGAGGTTTACGGCCGGGCGGATGTCCTGGTGAACAACGCAGGGGTTGCACCGCTTGAGAGAAAAGATCTCCTGGAGATGACGGAAGAGAGTTTTGACCGGGTGATCGGCATTAATACAAAGGGAACGCTTTTTCTCACACAGATGATTGCAAGACAGATGCTTACACAGGAAAAACTGTTTCCGTCTCGCGGGCATATCGTAAATGTGGGCTCCTGTTCAGCGGAAGTTTCATCTCCAAACCGTGGAGAATACTGTATCTCCAAGGCCGGCGTTCATATGCTGACTCTTCTGTTTGCAGACAGGCTGGCGGGTGAGGGAATCTTTGTAAATGAAGTACGCCCGGGTGTGATAGCAACGGACATGACGAGTACAGTCAGGGAAAAGTATGACAGGCTGATCGGGGAAGGCGCATTTCCCGTGTCCCGGTGGGGGAAACCTGAAGATGTGGCGCAGATGGTGGCTTTCTATGCCTCGGATAAAGTGCTTTATACGACTGGAAGCTTCGTGGATGTAGATGGCGGTTTTCATATCAGACGGCTGTGAGAAGAGGCATATGCGTATGCAGATAAGGACAGAGAAGATCCGGCACATCGTGGTCGGGAGCGGAGCGGCCGGATACCGGGCTGCAGTGGAACTGAGGAGGTCCGGCCTTTCGGATATGGCACTCGTAACGGAAGACCGTCTTTCCGGGACGTCCAGAAATACCGGGTCTGATAAGCAGACATACTACAAACTGTCGCTTGCGGGGGAAACGCCGGACTCAGTTCTCAGGATGGCGGCGGATCTGGCAGCCGGCGGCAGTGTGGATGGAGACAATGCGCTGGTGGAGGCGGCGCTTTCCGCCCGGGCTTTTTATTTCCTGACAGAATCGGGGGTGCCCTTTCCCTGTACGCAGTACGGGGAGTATATGGGATACCAGACTGATCATGACACAGGAAGCCGCGCGACTAGTGCAGGCCCATATACATCTAAGATCATGACAGAGTGTCTTGAACGAACCGCGATGGAGGCAGGCGTCAGGATTCTTGACCACATGCTGGTGATCCGCGTCTTCGTGAGACAAAACAAGGTGGCAGGCATACTCGCACTGGATCTGACGCAGAAGACAGAGCCTGTGTATCTTCTGATTCGCTGCACAGATGTAGTCCTTGCGACTGGCGGACCGGCCGGCCTGTATCTTGACAGTGTTTATCCCGTCGCGCAGCATGGGATGAGTTCTCTTGCATATGAATGCGGGGCTGCCGGACAGAATCTGACGGAATGGCAGTATGGCATGGCTTCTCTCAGGCCGAGATGGAATGTAAGCGGTTCTTACATGCAGTGCATACCCCGCTTTTTTTCGACAAAGGAGGATGGTTCCGACACACGTGAGTTTCTCTCAGAGTATTATAAAGATCCGGCAGAGCTGCTTACCATGACTTTCCTGAAAGGATATCAGTGGCCCTTTGATGTAAAGAAGATACGGGGCGGGTCATCGGTGATCGACCTTCTGGTTTACCGGGAGCGAATTATGAGAGGCAGACGGGTATATCTGGATTTCACCTGTAATCCGTGCTGTGTTCCGGTTCCGTTTGAGCGGATCTCGGAAGAAGCGCGGATCTATCTGTCCCGTGCACATGCAATGCAGCAGACACCTGTAGAACGGCTCAGAAAGCTGAATGAACCTGCTGTCTCTTTCTACCTGGATCATGGAGTGGATCTGGACAGGGAGCCGCTGGAGATCGCAGTATGCGCACAGCACAATAACGGAGGAGTCGCAGTGGATGCAAACTGGGAAAGCTCTGTGAATGGATTGTATGTGGTTGGAGAAGCTGCCGGGACTCATGGTGTGACCAGACCGGGCGGCACGGCATTGAACGCGGGGCAGGCCGGGGCGATGCGTGCCGCACATCATATCGTACTGAAGGACAGGAAAGGGGGGCGTTCATTTTGTGAAAGGCAGGAGATGGAAGAGGCTTTGATGAAGGATCTGTATGATGAGGCCCGGTTTTTTGCATTGATTCCGGAAACTCTGCATGGAAAGAGATCCGTGACACAGCTTCACAGAGAACAGAGAGAGGAAATGAGTGCTATCGGTGGGATGATCCGCAATCCGGATAAGATAGAGGCTGCGCTGGATCAGGTTGCTGAGACACTGCATCACCTGCGGGACATCGCAATGGTTCCTGAAACCGCGAAACTCCCCTGGTTCTATCGGCTCAGAGACCAGCTGCTGGTAAAGCAGATCTATCTTACGGCAATGCTTGATTATGCGCAGAACGGAGCAGGCAGCAGGGGATCTGCACTCTATACGGACCTTTCAGGAGAAAAACCGGAAGGTGAGATGCCGGATCTGTTCCGCTGCAGGATAAGCAGCGAAGCTACCCCGAACCTTATTCAGGAGATAAGGTGGGACAGCTGCAGCTGCAATATAACCTGGAGGAAGCCTCGTCAGCTTCCGGACTGCGACTATTTCTTTGAAAATGAGTGGACTGCCTGGCGAAAGCGTGAACTGAGGGATTAAACGCCCATGTTGGATTCACGAATCGTAGCGGCTCCGTCGATGACGAACTGGGAACCGGTGATATAACTGGACTCATCGCTTCCGAGGAATGCGAACAGTTCGCCGACCTCATCCGGTGAGGCAAGCCTCTTTACAGGGATCCCTTTGGCCATATCCGCAAAAGCGGCTTCCGGATCATCCGGGGAGGACTGCTTTGCGATGCTTTCCGCCATCGGTGTGCGGGCATAACCCAGCTGTGTGCAGTTGACCCGGATATTTTTGGGTGCGAATTCGATGGCCAGCGCTTTGGTCAGACCCACCAGGGCTGCTTTTGTAAGTGCGTAGGCACTCTCTCCGGGGTCCGCGACGATGTCACCGGTGACGGAAGAGGCGATCACAATGACGCCGCCGCCCTGCTCAAGCATCTGCGGAAGAACTGCCTGACAGGTGTTCCACACGCCCTTGATATTGACGTCGATGTGAAAATCCCGGTCTGCGTCGGACATCTCGAGGAAATTGCACAGTCGGCATACGCCCGCGTTGCAGGCAGCGACATCGATGCGTCCGAAGGCTTTGACGCAGGCTGAAGCGGCAGCCTTCATATCTTCGGGCTTCGTCACATCACCCCTGCAGGAGATGATCTGCGCTCCGGTTTCCCTGCGGATGCGCTCAGCCGTCTGCTCCACCTGTTCTGACAGATCCACCATGCAGACTTTTGCGCCGTATTTAGCGTAGACCGCGGCGATAGAGGCGCCCATTCCCATTGCGGCACCTGTAACAATTGCGGCTTTTCCGTCAAGCTTTCCAACTACCATTTTTGCCATAGCTTCGTTTCCTTTCTTAATGTTCATTATTGTTATACATGTTTGTATGGCTGCAGTTACCCCTGCGGCGCAGGGCGGCCTGTTTTCTGAAGGAGCCGCGCAATTACGATCGCTGTCATGCCGCCGGCAAGCTTGCCCGTGATCATCGGCCCGGCAGCAGCATGGCACTGGGCGGCGGCAAAACCGAGATGATCCCCGAGCGCAAAGGACGCGCAGACTGAGAAAGCGACCGACACGACTTTGTCATGGCCCTCCATGCTGCGGAGCATACCGAACAGCGGGATGTTGTTTGCAAGACAGGCCACCATGCCGGCAGCGGCTTCCTTGCTCACACCCGCAAGAGATCCCAGCAGGGTCAGCGGTTTTGAGAGATAAGTGGTTATGAACTGTACCATCGGATAGGCGCCTGCCAGTGTGATGGCGATGATGCCGCAGGTCTCCAGCTGCGGACCGATCGGGTCGAGGCCGGGGATCAGAGTGATCCCGGTCAGGGCACAGAAGATGCCGGCAGCAAGACCTGTATGGATAAAAATCGTGATAATGCGTGCAAAGGTGTGAAAGATCTTCAGCATCCGTTCCGGGAATCGAGCCATCACATAGGACAGCAGGAGTGATACGAGGATCAGCGGGATTAGGTTGACCAGCGCCTTAACCGGAGAGATGCCGGATGTGAGCGCACTGACAAATGCGCCGACCGGAACCGAGATGAATCCACAGAGAAAACCTCTTGCAAGATATGGTTTGTCCGCTTCTGTAATCATGCCCAGAGAGACCGGTATGGAGAAAACGATGGTCGCTCCCATCATCGATCCGACAAAGATGCCGGACAGCATCGCAATCTGCGTATCCTGTGTCATCGTGACCGCCAGCGGATATCCGCCGGTGTCGCAAGCAAGGATCGCCCCCGCGATCATGGCAGGATCAGTACCGAAGATACGGAATACGGGAGATATTGCCGGAGCCAGATACCGTCCGATCAGAGGAGCCAGGCACATGATGCCGGCCATGGAGAGCGCAAGCGATCCCATGGCCATGATACCTTCGTCAAACTTCGGGCCGTAACCCAGCCGGTTATGCAGTACGATCTTGTCGAATACACCAAGCAGCATAAATGCTGAGGTCAGGTAAACAATTGCCATAATATAACAATCAGCGCACTTTCAGCGCCTGGAGCTCATCCCCAAGCCGGGAGAGCGTCCGCGTCCATTCGGCATAGATGGGGAGCAGTGCTTCATATACCGCATTGTTTGCCGGATCCGGAACCAGACGGCTCTCTTCGCGATGGATCTGTCCGATACGGTCATAAGAATTCCACAGTCCGGTGGCGTTTGCGGCAAGTGCTGCGGCACCGAGGGAAGCCGCATCCTGATCCACATTGGTTTTCAGGACCGGCATGTTGAATACATCACAGAAGATACGTCTCCACACGGCAGATTTGCTGCAGCCGCCTGTCAGCAGCATGTCGCCGGAAAGGGCTGTCTGCTTTTTCAGAATATCCAGCGTCATGCGCAGAGCCATCGCAACGCCCTCCATGGAGGCGCGGACCAGATCTTCCCGCGTTGTTCCGAGCCTGAGTCCCATAAAGGCGCCGTACAGGTTCGCACTGGGTTCCTGCGCGCTTCCTCCCGCGAGGGACGGATTGAACAGAACTCCGCGGCTCCCGGGCGGAACGGACTGTGCCATCTGATTCATTACGTCATATACAGAGGTGTCCGCTACGTGATCGGCCATGATCCGGTCACGTATCCACCGGAAGGAGTTGCCGGCCGAAAAGATGGAAACAGCGGATGTGTAATATCCCGGTTTTGCGTGCGCAAACACGAAAGGCCGTGTGACAGGATCCACGATCGGCTCACGGGAAGTGACGGCGATCCAGCTGGAAGAGCCAAGAGAAGCATATACCGAACCCTCCTCCAGACCGCGCGCTCCGATGGACATACAGGTATTGTCCACCGCACCGCAGGCAACGGGGAGGCCGGCAGGGAGTCCCGTCTGCTCACTGGCCTGCGCGGTAACGTATCCGATGATGGAGTCCGACGCCGCGATGGACGGAAAGATGGAACGAGGTATGCCGGAAGCTTCAAAGAAGCGGTCCTCGTAGTCCCATGCCTTCAGGTTGAACACGCCGAAACCGGAGGCGTAGGAGGGGTCTGTGCATACCGAGCCCGTGAGCCGGAAGTTGATGTAGTCCTTGGAGCCGAGGATCACGTCTGTCTGATCGTACAGTTCTCTCTCATGCTCCTTCATCCACATGAGCTTGAGGATGGTATAGGTCTGGGCCGGATCTCCGTTGCCGGTCGTGGTGTACCAGTCTGTGTAGTCTAAATCCTTAAAAAAAGAAGAGAGCTGATCCTCCGCACGCATATCGCACCAGATCGGGACCTGATCCTGCAGCAGACGTCTCTGACGATCCAGGGGAACTGCCACCAGGCTGTGCCCGGACAGAGCGGCGCAGGCCAGTTCAGAAGGGTCCGCGCCGCTTTCAAGGAGGAGTTTTTTCGTTGCATGGCAGACTCCCTGCCACCAGTCCTCGGGCCGCTGTTCGACCCGGAGATCGTGCGGGAAGAAGGTTTCATACTGTTCAAAGACTTCCGCCAGAGAGGTCCCGTCAGAACAGAACAGCGAGGCCTTGATGCCTCCGGTCCCGAGGTCATATGCGATGAGTTTGTCTTTCGCCATTGGGAGGATCCTTTCTCTGTATTTATGTGAGATGTACTTTGACGCCATAGGCATCATAAAGATTCCGATAAGAATCGGATAGCGGGCTGTTGGTAATGACGACCGGCGCAAAATCCAGTCCGCCTATAGCCATGAAGGAGCGTGAGTCAAACTTGCTCCGGTCAGCCGCCATGATCACGGTACCCGCCTTCGCCGCAACCGTGAGGATCTGATCCTGCACGATCGAGTCGGACAGTGTGTATCCGGCAGCCGGATCGATCCCGTCGATGGAAAAGAACATTTTGTCAAGGAATATTTTGTCCAGATCCTGCGCCAGGCTGTCCGGTATGGTAAACAGTCCATCGGGTGCGACGGTACCTCCAAGGAAATGAAGGCGAACGGTATTGCAGCCACACAGTGCACCGGCAACAAGGAAATTGTTGGTCACGACGTTGACGTAACCTCCCTGCCGGTTGCTCAGAGCTTTCGCGATATAGTAATTGGTCGTACCGGGTCCGAGGAAGATTCCCTCGCGATCTTCGATGAGCCGTGAGGCGAGCTGGCCGATCGCTTCCTTATCCGCACTGGGTTCTACAGCGGTGAAACCTTCAGAAGTCTTTTCTTCATTTTCCGCAAGCGCTGCTCCGCCGTGAAACCGGACCAGGAATCCGATTTTTTCCAGTTCCTCGAGATCGCTCCGGATGGTCGCATCTGACACGCCGAGCAGTTCGGCCAGGGGAGATACATCGACCTGGCGGTTTTCCTTCAGCAGTTTTCTGATCTGGGTTTGTCTTTCTAATTTATTCATTGCCTGTCATCTCCCGGAATATTGAGATTTTAATCTCATTACACAAGCAAATCCGATAAAAGTCAAATAAATAATATCATACAAAAACGCAAAACGCAATAGAAATAAAAGCAAAACTAATAAAACAAAGATATACAAAAATTCAAATTCATGTATACATCAGGGCGAGAAATGAATATAACTATTATTTTGAAGGAATAAGCGTGATAAATATGAGAAACAGATGAGTCAGGGTGGTAAAGGCAGGCGATTTAGGCAAAAGGAAATAAAAATATATAAAAACAAAACGCAAAAAACGATAGACAAACGAAAACAAAGGTGCTATATTTCACAGTAACAGGACGGATGCGGAGAAGATTGTCCGCACCGGCCTTTCGATACGGGGCGTAACAGATACAACTATTAAAAGAAAAGGAGAACGAGACTATGAAGAAGAATCTAGTGGCTGCGATCACAGCATTTGCACTCGCGGGAGTGATGGCATTCAGCGGTGCTGCCCTGGCGGACGAGACAGAGGCATCGCAGGGAGAGAAAGACTACACGTACGTGGCAGACAACGGCTATCGGATCGGATTTGCCAATGCTTCCGTATCCAACAGCTGGAGAGTCAAGATGCGCGACATGCTTGTCGAAGAAGCGGATCGGATCGGCGTAGAGCTGGTTGAGTCCGACGCGCATGACAGCGCAGAGCAGGAAAACTCCAATATCGAAACCATGCTCGCACAGGATCTGGATGCCATCCTGATCACCCCAGCGGTCGAGGACGCGGTCAATCCGGGCATCGAAGCTGCCTATGAGAGCGGAATTCCGGTCATTCTGTTTGACCGCACCGCATCCACGGATGAATTCAATCATTTCGTCGGCTGGACCGATGAGAACAACGGCGCCGCCTGCGCGCAGCTCATGGTAGACGCCCTGACGGAGAAATACGGCGAGCCGAAAGGAAAGATCGTAGCGCTTGATTCCATCGCAGGTTCCGGAACGGACAACGGACAGAAGGCAGGTCAGGAGAAGATCTTCTCCCAGTATCCGGACATCGAGATCATTGACCGTCAGTATACCGACTTTGAAGAGTCCAAGGGCAAATCCGTCATGGAAGACTTCCTGCAGAAGTATCAGCCGGGCGACTTTGACGGAGTCATCTCCCAGGACGGCGGCGTCACGCTTGCGGCATGGGGGGCCATCGAGGAAGCCGGCCGTGAAGACGAGGGCCTGATCATTGTCAACGCAGACGGAATCAACGGTGTTGCCCGTCTGGTCAAGGAGGGAAAGATCTATGGCTTCACCCAGTTCCCGTGTGCCGCATCCGTTGAGGCGCTGCACCTCGCAATCGATACTCTGGAAGGCAATGACCCTGAGGACATCATTGTCGTGAAGGACCCGATCGTCGTGACCGCGGAAAATGTTGACGACTACTACATTGCTGACGGAGATGACTTTGACTGGACATATTGATATTCCGAAAACAATCTGAAACAGCAGACAGGATAGGAAAGGAAAACGGATCATGAAGATAGGATACTGTACAGTCAATTGGTCGGAGAAACCGCTCGATGAAGTGCTTCAGATCGCGGCATCCCATGGATACGATGCGGTTGAGATCCCGGCATATACCGACAACGGACAGGTCGATGTGGATGAGCTTCTGAAAGGCAATAACGCACAGAAGCTGAAGGAGAAGGTGGAAAGCTACGGGCTCTTCATCTCCGGTCTAAGCAATCACGCGGACTCTCCGCTGGTCATGGGGCCCTACGGCCCGGGCATGGACTCCATCTGCCCCGGGACGAAAGAGGAGAAGATCCGTTTTGCACAGGAGAGCATGATCAAGTCCGGGCAGCTTGCGGCAGAACTGGGATGTAAGCACGTTGTTGCTTTTTCCGGTATGGAAAACTACGGACACATCAATGACTGGCCGGAAGCGGACGGCTGGAAGTATGAGGAGGAACTGTTTGCCGAGAAGTGGGGCTATGTATTCGATGAGTATAAAAAGCTCGGTGTGAAGGTCGCATTTGAGGCACACCCGAACAATATCGTCTATGATATTCAGTCGACCCTTCGCCTGCTGGATGTGACAGATCACCATCCGAGTTTCGCACTGAATTTTGATCCGGCGAATGTATATTTCTCCGGTATCGATGTCTACTGCTTTGCGCAGGTGCTGGCGGACCGCATCGTCACGGTGCATGCAAAGGACTGTGAGATCATACAGCACAATCTGCCAATGGGCGGACTGAACATGTATATGCAGGACCGCTTTGCGAGGAAGGACCGATCCTTCCGGTTCCGCATCCCGGGCTGGGGCGACATCAACTGGAAGAAACTGATCTCCCTGCTGTACCTGGGCGGGTTTGACGGTGTGTACAACTATGAGGACGAGGATGTGATCATGAGTCGTGCGGACGGCGACAGGAAAACCATCGAGTTCCTGCGGCCTCTGATGATCGACGCGCCGTACGAGGGAAGAACCGACAAGCTGTTTACGACCTGATATTCACAAAGGAGAGAAAGACATGAAAGGAATGATGAAAGCGCAGGTCCTGGAGCGCATACGTCACTATGAGTACAAAGAGGTCCCGATCCCGGAGATCAATGATGATGAGGTGCTGGTCAAAGTGAAATACTGCGGCATCTGCGGTTCGGACTGGGGTTCCTATACAGGGAAGTACGCGGATGAGGTGGAGTGCATCCCGCTGATCACTGGGCATGAGGTCTATGGAACGGTTGCGGAGGTTGGCAAAAACGCGCAGGGCATCAATGTGGGAGACCGTGTGACCTATGATATCTGCATCACCTGCGGGACCTGCTATCACTGCCGGATCGGTCAGCCGCTGCTGTGTTCGAACTTCAAGCAGATCGGTATCCATACGGACGGCGGATTCGCGGAGTACGTGAAGGTTCCGTGGAAGAACATCTACCATGTTCCGGATGAAGTGACGGACGAGCAGGCGGCGTTTGTCGAACCGCTGACCGCATGCCTCAATGCCTCCCACAAGATGGAGTGCGAGATCGGACGCAGCGTTGTTGTGATCGGTGCGGGTCTGGGTATCATGCACGCACAGCTGGCGAAGCTGCGCGGCGCAGCTCCGGTTATCGTGACCGATGCGGATCCGTACAGGCTGGAGATTGCGAAGAAGGTATGTGCGGACTATGTCATCAACGTCCGAGAGAAGGATCCGGTGGAGGAAGTCATGCGGCTGACGGGCGGAATAGGAGCGGACTTTGTTCTGGAAGCGGTCGGCAATTCCAAAACCTATGAGCAGGCCTTCAAGATGGTACGCAAGGGCGGCAAGGTTGAGGCGTTCGGAATCTGCGCGGAGGATGATTTCGCATCGCTTCCACCGGTCGAGTTTGTCACTTCCGAGAAGAAGATCAGCGGCTCCTGTGCCGGCATCAGCTATGACTGGGCGGATGCGCTGAATCTGATCAGGTATAAGAGAGTGGATCCGATGCCGCTGATCTCTGCGATCGTTCCTCTGGAGCAGCTTGAGGAAACGGTCAATGAGATCCGGACAAACCATAAGCTGATCAAGGTGCTGGTGAGTCCGCAGACTCATGAGAGAGTTAACTTCTACGAAGACTGACGGTATCTCCTGCCGTGCAGTGCTGTGTTCATCCGGAACGCGGTGCTGCACGCAGCTGAAACCAGACGGAGGAATGTCCTGTGAGTGAGCAGAAACAGAAACATCTGATATTCCGGATTCTGGAAAATCCGGTAGCGGCGCCTTACCTGACGCTGCTGGTCATTTTTATAATTTCGACGATTCTGTCCCCGAAGATCTTCCCGACAGCGTCAAACCTGATGAATATCGTGAGGCAGGCCTCCATCGTCGGGGTCGTCAGCATCGGAATGACACTGGTACTGCTGATCGGTGGGATTGACCTGTCTGTTACCAGCGTGATGGCACTTTCTGCCTGTCTCCTCTCCGATATGCTGAAAAAAGCGGTGGAGAACGGCAGAAACGGAATTGAGATTGGGCCTGTACTTCTGGTCCTTCTCATAGGATGCCTGATCGGAGCGGCAAACGGAATTCTGGTCGTATCCCGAAACCTGGAGCCGTTTATCGTCACGCTGGCCATGAACCAGGTGGTAAAGGGCATCATCATGGTATACCGCAAAGGCGCCCCTGGCGGAAAGGTCACTGACTTCTGGAAGGCATTCGGATCCTCTTACATATTGGGGATTCCATGTGCGGTGATTCTCTACGCGGTGATGATGGTCATCTTTATCGTAGTGCTGAAGTGTACAGTCTACGGGCGGCACGTGTATGCAATCGGATCGAACGCGGAGGCGGCGCGGCTCACAGGCATCAAAGTCAGGACGGAAAAGATTGCCGCTTATGTGCTCTGCGGTTTTACCGCGGCCCTGGCAGGCGTCATGCTGATGGCGCGTGTGCGCGTCGGGGAGCCGAACGGTTCCTCGGGCTATGATATGGACGCGCTGGCAGCAGCGGTCATCGGCGGTACGTCGATGGCAGGAGGCATTGGCAATCTGATTGGAACACTGGCGGGTGTTCTTATCATGGCAATGCTGAATAACATATTGAATCTGATCGGAGCGGATCCGAACCTGCAGGGCGTGATCAAAGGACTGATCATTCTGGTTGCAGTGCTGACACAGAGGAAATCTGACTGAAACGGGAGGCCGTTATGAGTGAATATGCATTGGAGATGCTGAATATCACGAAAACCTTCTCCCAGGTCAAGGCGTTGGACAAGGTCAATCTCAAGGTCCGGCCCGGGGAGATCCATGCGCTGATCGGAGAGAACGGAGCGGGCAAGTCTACCCTGATGAAGGTCCTGTCCGGTGTCTATAAACCGGATGAAGGCAGCATGCTGCTGAATGGGGAAGCGTTTGTGCCCCACAATCCGCAGGATGCGATCCGCAAGGGGGTTTCCATTATCTACCAGGAACTGAACCTGGTTCCGGAGCTGAATGCGATCGAGAATGTCATGCTCGGCCATGAGATCCGAACCGGCGGGATGCTTCGCAAAAAAGAGGAGAAGGAATTCGCCGGAAAATATCTCGACTATGTGAGCCGCGGGACACTTCCGGATTACAGCCGTCCCGTAAAGTATCTGAGTGTTGCGCAGCAGCAGATGGTGGACATTGCAAAGGCACTCTCCTACAATCCGAAGATCATCATCATGGATGAGCCTACGGACTCGCTGACCAATGAGGATATCGTCGTACTGTTTGAGATCGTGCGGCAGCTGAAGAAAGACGGAATTACAGTCATTTATATCTCACACCGCCTGGAGGAACTGTTTGAACTCTGTGACCGGGTGACCGTTCTGCGGGACGGACAGTATATCGTTGATGAAGATATATCTGAAATCGACAAGGACTGGCTGATCTCGAAGATGATCGGCAGGGACCTGAATGACACGTCCCCGCCAAGACACCGTCAGGTGAATGGTGAGGTGGTGCTGGAGGTAGAGAACCTGACCGGGGAGCGCTTCCATGATATAAGCTTTCAGCTTCACAGAGGAGAGATTCTCGGCCTGACCGGTCTGGTCGGGGCAGGGAGGACCGAAGTGCTCCGCGCGCTGTTCGGGGCGGACAGGGTGAAGAGCGGTACGATCCGCATAAACGGAGAAGAAGTCCGGCTGAACCACCCGAACAAAGCGCTGAAATACAGGCTTGGATTTGCGACGGAGGACAGGAAGGCACAGGGATTGTTCCTGACGCATGACATCCGCAGCAACATCTCCGAGGCATCCCTGGGGAAGCTGAGTACAGCAGGGTTCATTAACCGAAGGAAGGAAAAGGAACTGTCTGAGAGATACTTCAGGGAGATGAGGGTAGTATCCCCGGATATGAAGAAAAAATGCAAGTATCTGTCCGGCGGCAACCAGCAGAAGGTGGTTCTTGCCAAGTGGCTTATTGCCGGATCCTCTTTCTGGATGAGCCGACGCGCGGCATAGACGTCGGAGCGAAATATGAAATCTACCAGATGATGGACCGGCTGGTGCAGGAAGGCATGAGCATCCTGATGGTTTCCTCCGAGATGCCGGAGATCATGGGCGTTGCGGATTCCTGCCTGGTCATGCATGAAGGAGAACTCATGGGATGCGTTCCGCATGAAGAGTTCTCGGAGGAAGTTCTCATGAAGATGGGATCCGGAGAAAAGCGTGCACCATCTGCAGAGTGAACCGGGCAGAAGCCGGGGCGGCAGGCATATGCCGCTGCGGTAAGAACTGAGATAAAAAGGAAAAAAAGACAGCCTGCGTGCTGTCAGGATCATCAGGAAAGGAGAGAGAGATGGGATATAAGGAAACACTGCTTCAGCCGATCAGGATCGGCAGCAAGATCTGTCAGAACCGTTTTTTTGCCCAGCCGATGGAGTGCGTGGACTCGGATTCGGAGGGGAATCCGACGGATATCACGCTGGAGCGCTACTCCAAACTGTATGACGGAGGCTTCGGCCTGGTTGATCTGGAGGCAATCACCGTAACCAACGAATCCAGGGCGCGCAAGACCCAGCTGGAGATCATGCCGCGCAATGTGGAAGCGCTGAAGCGTTTCATCAGAAGCCTGAAGGAAGTAAATCCGAATACGCTGATCGTGTTCCAGCTGACTCATTCAGGGGAGATCAGCGAGTCTGACTTCTCGCGTAAGGTCTGCGTCAAGCCGATGTATGGAGTCGGCGGAGATCTGCTTACTGAAGAGGAAGTGGATCATATCATGGACCAGTTCGTACTGGCGTCGCAGATCTGCGAGGAAGTCGGGGCGGACGGCATCGACATGAAGCTGTGCCACGGATATCTGGGTTCTCAGATCCTGCGTCCGTACAATGACCGTGACTGGAAGTACGGCGGACCGTGGGAGAGACGTGTCCAGTGGGCGTACGATCTGATGGAGCGCATCCAGAAGGCAGTCAGCAAGGATTTCCTGATCGGATCCAAGGTCTCCATGTTTGAGGGCTTCCCGGGCGGCTGCGGCACGGCTGGACCGGATTCGCCGCTCTTTTGATTTCACGGAACCGCTCGACATGATCAAGGGCCTGGAGGAGCGTGGAGCAAGCTATTTCGTTGAGACGCTCGGCAACGTACATGCGGCCATGCATTATATGGAAGCAGACCGTGAGGAGGCAGAACTGTCTTACCTGCATCTGTATTTTGCGAACATGATGAAGAAAGCGCTGAAGCCGGAGACGGTTGTGGTAGGATCCGGATTCTCTCCGTTCCGCGGCAAGAAGAATACGCTCCTGTGCATCGAACCGGAGAAGAGCCAGCTTCTGGCAATGGGCGGCCGTGTGATCGAGGACGGTATGATGGATATGATCGGCCTCGGCCGTCAGTCTTTCGCCGATCCGTACACGCCGAAGAAACTCGCCGAGGGCCGTGAAGATGAGATCAAGTACTGCGTGCAGTGCATGAACTGCGAAGAACTGATGATCCGTCAGCAGCCGGTCGGATGCGTGCTGTACAACAAGTTCTATACGGACAAGTTCAGGGAGACACGTGCGAAATTCGGAAAACTCAGTGCGCTGCATACCTGATATTGACATGAATGATACACAGAAAACCAGTTTTATCAGAACAGAGGAAATGAGGTAGAGAAACATGGAAGACATCACAAAGAGAGTCCTGACTCCGGAAGATATCGCATATATGCTCGAGCCGAGCGTACTGCATCTGGATACCAGTATCAAAGATGTTGACAAGATGATCGAAGTTGTAAAAAAGTACGGATGCAAGGTCTGTTTCTGCTGGCCCTGCTATTATGAATATGTAACGGAGAAACTGAAAGGCACTGGCTGCCGTCTGGGAACATCTCTCGCATTCCCGTCCGGACAGGAATCCACAAAAACAAAAGTCTATCTGGCAAAAGAGTGGGCACCGCTTGATCCGATCGTCAATGATATGGTTATGAATGTCGGCCTTCTGAAGGCGGGACAGTATGATGAGTGCCTGGCTGATATCAAGGCAGTGCGCGAAGCGGCACCGGATGCCGACCTGAAGGTTATCATTGAAGCGATGCTGCTGACTGATGATGAGATCCGGAAAGCCTGCGAGCTTACGATTGAAGGCGGAGCGGATTACGTTAAGACGGGAACCGGATTCTCTGTAGGGAAGCCTACAACCCTTCATCATGTTAAGGTGATGAAAGATTGCGTGGGAGACCGCATCAAGATCAAGGTAGCAGGCGGAGTTCGCTCCCTTGACACTCTTCTGAAGATGTATAAGCTGGGAGCGCAGCGCTTCGGTATCGGTCTGGCGGCGGCAGAGTCCATCCTGAAGGAAGCTGCAGATTTTGGAAGACCGATCGACATCGACAAGGATGTCATCATTGATCCTGCAGAACTGTAAGGAGCGATGGCAGTCAGATAACGAATCATAAAAATGTTTTAAAGAGCCGTTCTGCATCAGAACAGAACGGCTTTCATTTGACGCAATCTTTATAAATTACTGATACGATATTGCTTGTTTGAGTCTGCAGATGATTATATCATTATAACAATTCAAAAAAGAAAGCTGCCTGTAAAAAAACTGTTATAAGGAGCGTGGATTCGATGAAATTGAGCAATGTTGAAAGAAGAGATCGGGAACTGGTTTATATCTCGGATGAGGAAGTATTTGAGGAGCAGAAGATCACAAGACGGCTTACACAGGAACTGAATACCGTAGACAGGTCTGATTTTGCGGCTATAAAAAGAATCGTGAATGAACTCCTGGGGAAATCGGACGGTGAAGAGTGCAGTCTGGAAGAGACTAGAGCGTTTATACGTAATTGGATTATGGAATGAATCATGAGCCCGGGATCATTGCCCGGGCTTTCGACGTCGTTTCAAAAAGAGGTTAAAAAAGAACAACCAAAGGCGGTTCAAATTAGGGATTTCGGAAACGAAGCAAATTTGAACTGACATTCTTCGGGCGGACAAGAGAAAAACGGCTATGCAAGAGCGTAATAGCTCCTGCGTAGCCGCTTTCTTTATGTACAAATTCAACACCGGATATTTGTGCAGATTATGCTCAGAATTAACTTGCTATCCTTACCACCGTAGAGTGATTAATACACTACCCCAAGGGGAAATCACATTTTACAGCAAAAGCAGAAAATACTGCTACAGTGGCTGGGTGAAACTTTTAAGGCAATAAGCAGTTAAAACTGGGCATTACACATGTGACCACGAAACCCCTGAAGAATTACGAAAAATGAAACATTCTATGTAGATTTTCTCAGCTGATTCAGAGCAAAAAACTGCCGGAAGTGCTGATTTCAAAAGGAATTCAGCGCCTCCGGCAGTTCTCGATATCCCCCCTACGCAATTTCGCGGAAATTTACGCGAGAGGGGGCGGCGGTCTTCAGCGGCAGAGGGTACAGAGATTTGCCCCCGGCCCCGGTAGCTTTACTCATTTTTTACTTTATGGAAAAGGTGGTTCGGCAATAAAACCTGATACCTATAAACAGAGCATCCTGCTTACTCATTTTGAATTCTCAGGATGTCTTTTCATAATGTTTAAACCGTCAATTCAATCCTATTGTTTTCGACATCAATGATACAGCTTTCATAATAGCCATCGCCTGTTGTTCGTGGCCCGCTGACAATTTCATAGCCATCCGCTTTCAGCCGTCCCGTCAGGTCATTCACCTTCTCTTGACTGCCCAGGGAAAAGGCAATATGAGCATATCCCATTTGTTCATCGAAAGAAGTCCGTGAAAATACGCCGGGCTTTTTCATGATTTCCAAACGCGCTCCATCTTCAAAATGCAGGAAGTAGGATCGAAAACCTGTTTTTGCGTTGTGGTAGCCGTCATTGGAGACAGCACCAAAGTATCTGATAAAGAAATCGCGAGCGGCGTCCAAATCGTTCACATAGAGGGCAATATGTTCGATCTTCATTTCGCTTTTTCCTCTCGCTGGCGTTCCAGCAGCATTTGTCGTCCGATTTTGCCTGTCATATGATCAATCGTGATTTCTACACAGCAAAGCCTGTCCTCGCGAATCGTGTCTTCCGTTTCCTGCATATACAGATCCTCAAAACCCTTGGAATACTTTGCACCGATCGCATTGGCTGCGCAGCGCATTTCTTCTTCGTCCTCCAGAATTCGGGCATGTCCGAAAACGATCACACTGCAAAACTTGGTGGTTCGTTCCCTGGGCATGACCTCATCCCGGTCAATGACGGTAAAGGAAACCTTGTTATTTCTGCGGATTGCGTCGATCTTGTGTCCGGTTTTCGCACAATGAAAACCGATGATTCCGAGCCCTGTGCCACCTTCCTGATAGACAAAGCTGACAGGCACGGTATAGGGATATCCATCATCCCCGTGCAAGCCCAACACGCCGGAGGTGGCACGGTTCAGGATTTCCACGCATTCCGCCTGGGAAATCTGTTGCCTGATTCTGCGCATTTTTCTGAACATAACTGTTTTCTCACTTTCTCATTCTTCCGGTACAGCAGGATATTTGATCGGATCATCGCTCTCCGCCCACATCCGCCGCATATGCTCCAGCGCGTCCTGATCGACGGGTACATGGCGGTAATAGGTCTCCCGATCCGCTTCTGTGATTTTGCGAATGACCCTGCAGGGATTACCGGCGGCAACGCACCAGGCAGGAATATCCTTGGTTACCACGCTGCTCGCGCCGATGACCGTGTTATCGCCAATGCGCACCCCCGGCAGAATCACCGAATTTCCGCCGATCCACACGTTATGGCCGATTGTCACACCGATGCCGTATTCATAGGCCGTGTTTCTTGTGGCGGGATGCACGGGATGGCCCGCCGTATAGATCGCCACATTGGGAGCCATCTGACAGTTATCTCCGATCACTACCGGAGCCACGTCGATGATGGTGCAGTTGTAATTTGCGAAGAAGTTCTTTCCGAC
>CAJOKX010000014.1 GCA_905235415.1 uncultured Lachnospiraceae bacterium | reverse complement strand
TCCTATAGAAGCGTGGTCGCTTCTCCACTCCGTTCCGGTCGGTGCTGGACGAACGTCCACTGGACGTTCAGCACCGCGGCTGCAGCAACTCGCAAAGCTTAGTCGGCTGCCTATGGTTTTCAGTTGTGCCCACAGAACTCCATGCAGAAGGTCGGAGGCTGGCCTGTGAATTCAAGTACGCCATCGGCGGAACTGTGCGATTCTCCGTCACTGCGGATCCGTCTCCTCCCGGACAATATTGATCATCCACACATTTTTCCTAACCAGGATATATCCGATCACGCACTTGATCAGATCCATCGCATGAACAACGGCAAAGATCATCACAACGTGCATGTCTGTGAACCGGCTGAGGAGAAAAGCAGTCGGAACGCTGACCACGCACATGAAAAAGCTGTCAAAGAAAAAGGTGATGATCGTCTTTCCTCCGGAGCGTATCGTAAAGTAGGTCGTATGCAGAAACGCTTCCTTCGGCGTCGCAACCGCCTGCACCATCAGGAACAGTGTGGCCAGATGGCGCGCCTCATCGTTCGTATTGTACAGCTGCGGAAACACCGGCGCGGCGATCAGCATCAGGATCATGATCATGCTTCCGATCATCACGGAGGACGAGATGATCCAGGTATCCGTCTGCTTGGCCTCTTTCATCTTCCCGGCGCCGAGCAGCTGGCCGACGATGATGGCAACCGCGTCTCCCAGCGCGATAAACGCAATGTTGAATACATTATAAATGGTATTGGCAATATTCTGTCCAGCAACGGCGTTGAGCCCGCGCAGGGAATACGCCTGGCTCTGCAGGAAGATTCCGAGCGCCCAGAGCGTCTCGTTGACCAGGAGGGGCGCCCCGGTCACAAAGAACTTCCGCACGCTGGCAATCGGCACCTTCAGGGTCCTGTAGAGCCCCTTCACATAGGTATGCGTGTCTGAGTGCCGGTGCAGCCAGATGACGATCAGCGCGCATTCTGCCACTCTGGACAGGTCCGTCGCAATCGCTGCGCCGTTGACACCCAGCTTCGGGAAGCCGAATTTCCCGAAGATCAGCAGATAATTGAATACCAGGTTGACGCCCACGGCCACCATGCCGGCGATCATCGGGAAGAAAGTCTCGCCGCACTCACGCATCGTGCTGGAGTAGGTAAAGCTGATAAAAATGAACGGCATCCCCAGAAAGATGATGTGCATGTAACCAAGTCCATAGCGCAGGGTTGCCGCAAGGTCTCCTCCGCCTTCGCTCTCATTCAGGAACAGGCCGATCAGATCCGGCCCGAAAACAGCCATGATTAAAACGGCTGTCACTGTCACCACCAGTCCCAGCCACAGCTTATAGCGGAAGGTATTGCGGACGCCCTCGTCATCCTCATATCCGAAATACTGCGCTGTAAAGATCCCCGCGCCGGACAGCCCTCCGAACATGCACAGGAAAAATATGAACATGATCTGGTTCACAATGGCAACGCCGGACATCTGCTCCGTCCCGACCTGGCCGATCATGATATTGTCGAGCAGGCTGACAAAGTTGGTGATGCCGTTCTGGATCATCACCGGGACGGCGACGGTGACCAGCATCTTGTAGAACGCCTTATCCCCTATATACTTGCTTCCTGTTATCTTCATAGTCTTACTCTTTATTGTCCGGTGTCTGTTCCCTCGTCAGGTTCCGCACCCATTTGTACTTTCTGAAACGGATCATCACCCAGGGGATCTTCCCGACTTCATCAAGGCAGGTGCATGAATACACGGCCAGTACCGGCCAGTGCCAGACAAACGCCCCCAGCAGCGCCAGCGGGATCGCGATTCCCCACATGCTGACTGCAAGGCTGTACATATCGAACAGGGTGTCTCCGCCCCCGTCCAGCACTCCGTTGATCGTGACCGTATTTACACATCTTCCGATCATGTAAAAGGCCATGATAACCATCATCCCGGTCAGGTAACTGCGCGCCTGGCCGGTCAGGATCACCATGCGCACCACGAGCGGAGTCAGCGCCAGCACCAGCGCGGTCGATCCGAATCCGATCACCCAGGAAATACTTTTCAGTTTGATTCCGTACTGTTTTCCTCTCTCCAGCCTTCCCGCGCCAAGCTCATTTCCGACCATGATTCCGGCAGCGCAGGCGATGCCGTTGCACGCGCAGCAGATCAGATCCCGGATGACAGCCGAGACGGAATTGGCGGCCGCCGCATCCGCGCCGAGATGCCCGATGATCGCGGTGTAGGAAGTGAATCCGACGCCCCACAGAAGAGAGCCGCCCAGAAGCGGGAGGCACTGCCGCACATAGTCCTTTGTCAAAGCCTTGTCCCGTCTGAACAGACGCCGCCATCCGGGCCGGACGTGGCCGGCTCCTGCGGAAACAACCAGGCACAGGATCAGTTCGATCAGGCGCGCGATCGTCGTTGCAACCGCGGTCCCCTTATAGTGCAGCGCCGGCATTCCGAACAGCCCGTAGATGAAAACCGCGTTGAGAAGAATGTTGCTCACGACAGCCACCGAACTGATCAGCGCGTTTGGAAGAACGTGATCGGTGACCTTCATCACCGTCAGATAACACTGCGAGACGGCGCAGATCACATACGACCAGCCCGCGATCCGAAGGTAGCCGCTTCCGATCCGGATCAGTTCCGGATCCTCCGCGAAAATATGCATCAGGGCGCCCGGACACAATTCGCAGGCTGCAAAAAACACCAGGGAAAGGCACACTGTGAAGCGCAGCATCATATTGAACAGTTCCTGTATGGTCCGGCGGTCCCCTTTCCCATAGTACTGCGCTCCGAGAATCGCCCCGGCGGAAATGAACGCCGAGATGAACATATTCTGGACAAACGATACCTGCGCGGCGAGCGATACAGCCGTCATCTCATACTGCGTGACACGGCCGAGCATCAGGGCGTCCGCCGCCGCGACAGATGCGAGCATCAGGCTCTGGAATGCAATCGGCGCGGCAAGCACAAAGAGTCTGTGATAAAAGTCTTTCCAGTCGATGGATGTCTGATCATACGAGTTCTGCATGGCTGTTTTCAACTCCCTTTTCCCCGGCGCGTTATCGTCTACTATATAAGCACAGATGCCCGATTGCAACTGCTGTTTTCCATTTTTTCAGGAACGCCGCGGCCCACTTTCCGCGCCGCGAGCGATGCGCTGGCACCGCCTCCTCAGAGCGCGGCTCATATCCGCCTGATAAGCAGAAAAAATCCTGTATCCGGCGCATCTATTTCGCGGATACAGGACTTCTCAGAGCGTGTAACGGGATTCTTACTTGACGTAATTGACGATGCGTCCGAAATCAGGTTTCAGGGACGCTCCGCCGATCAGTCCGCCGTCAATATCCGGCTGTGCCAGAAGCTCATCACAGTTCTTTGCATTCATGGATCCGCCATACTGGATACGGATAGACTCAGCAGTCGCTTCGTCATAGATCTCAGCGATGGTCTCACGGATCGCCTTGCAGACTTCCTCAGCCTGCTCGGTCGTCGCGGTCTTGCCGGTTCCGATCGCCCAGATCGGCTCATAAGCGATGACCATGGACGCTGCCTGCTCTGCAGTCACATTCTGAAGATCAGACTTGATCTGCAGACGGATCCAGTCAAGCGTCACGCCTGCTTCTCTCTGCTCCAGGCTCTCGCCGCAGCAGAGGATCGGGGTCAGGCCATGCTCAAATGCCTTCAGGACCTTCTTGTTCAGGAACTCATCGCTCTCCTTGAAATACTCTCTTCTCTCGGAATGGCCGATGATGACGTACTTCGCGCCGGCATCCACGATCATAGCGGGAGCGATCTCTCCGGTATATGCACCCTTCTCTTCAATGTACATATTCTCAGCGCCGACCTCGACGTTTGAGCCCTTGACTGCCTCCACAACCGGGACGATATCGATCGCCGGTACGCAGTATACAACATCCACCTCAGGATTGTTGACCAGATCCTTCAGGGTCTCGACCAGAGCCTTCGCTTCGCTCGGGGTCATGTTCATCTTCCAGTTGCCGGCGATAATCTTTCTTCTTGCCATGAGAATCTCCTCTACTTATCACAATCTTCTGTGTTCACTCCCGGTGCAGACGGATGCCTGTCTGAGGCAGGCATCCATCCCCGGGACATCCATCGGTATCTTATTCCTTCTCGTCTGCTGCCGCAACGCCCGGAAGCTCCTTGCCCTCAAGGAATTCAAGGGAAGCGCCGCCGCCCGTGGAGATGTGGGACATCTTGTCGCCATAGCCAAGCTGGTTGACCGCTGCCGCGCTGTCGCCGCCGCCGATGATCGTGGTGGCATCTGTCTCTGCAAGGGCTGCTGCAACTGCCTTGGTTCCGGCTGCGAGAGTCGGATTCTCAAATACGCCCATCGGTCCGTTCCAGACAACCGTCTTGGCGTTCTTTACAGCGTCGCTGTACAGTGCGATGGTCTTCGGTCCGATATCCATGCCCATCTTGTCTGCCGGGATCTTGTCGGAATCAACAATAACGGTCTCTACAGCCGCGTCGATCGGATCCGGGAAGGAATCCGTGCATACGGTGTCAACCGGAAGAAGGAGCTGCTTGCCGAGCTTCTCAGCCTTCTCGATCATCTCTTTGCAGTAATCGATCTTGGTCTCATCCAGCAGAGAGGTGCCGACTTCATAGCCCTTTGCCTTCAGGAAGGTGTACGCCATGCCGCCGCCGATGATCAGCGTATCGCACTTCTCAAGCAGATTGGAGATAACATTCAGCTTATCCGCAACCTTTGCGCCGCCGAGGATGGCAACGAACGGACGAACCGGATTCTCTACGGCGTTGCCGAGGAAATCGATCTCTTTCTGCATCAGGTATCCGACTGCATGCGGGCCGTCCAGATACTGCGTTACGCCGACGTTGGAGCAGTGTGCTCTGTGTGCGGTTCCGAATGCGTCATTGACAAACACATCCGCCAGGAAAGCAAGCTCTTTGGAGAACTCTTCGCCGTTCTTGGTCTCTTCCTTGCGATAACGGGTGTTCTGCAGAAGAATGACGTCGCCATTCTTCATCGCTGCAACTGCAGCCTTCGCGTTCTCGCCGACGACTTCGTCGTCCGCCGCGAACTTGACTTCCTGGCCGAGCAGCTCGGACAGTCTTGCAGCTACCGGTGCAAGCGTCTTGGAAGGCTTGTCCTCGTCGGTCTTCACCTTGCCCAGATGAGAGCACAGGATCACCTTGCCGCCGTCATTGATCAGCTTCTTGATGGTCGGGAGCGCAGCAACGAGACGATTCTCATCCGTGATCTGTCCGTCCTTCAGCGGTACGTTGAAGTCACAGCGGCACAGTACTCTCTTGCCTTCGACGTTGATGTCATCTACAGATTTCTTATTCAGTCCCATGATTCAATTCCTCCTGATTGATTGATAAAAGGGTCCGGTCCTTTTCAGACCGGACCCCTCTTGAGTCTTAGTTCAGACGGTTCACGACCGGGCACACAGCGCTCGATCATGCGCATATTCCGTTCCGATCAGGCGCCGAGCAGCTTGCCGAAGTGCTTGATGGTACGAACCATCTGGCTGGTGTAGGAGTTCTCATTGTCATACCATGATACGACCTGAACCTCGGTGGTTCCGTTGTCAAGCGGAAGAACCATGGTCTGGGTTGCATCAAACAGAGAACCATAGGTCATGCCGATTACGTCGCTGGAAACGATCTCATCTTCGTTGTAACCGAAGGATTCGTTGGCAGCAGCCTTCATAGCAGCGTTGACCTGCTCCTTGGTGACTTCGCCTTCCACAACCGCGGTAAGGATGGTGGTGGATCCGGTCGGAGTCGGAACACGCTGTGCGGAGCCGATGAGCTTGCCGTTCAGTTCCGGAATAACAAGGCCGATTGCCTTTGCAGCGCCGGTGCTGTTCGGAACGATGTTGACTGCAGCTGCGCGGGATCTTCTCAGATCGCCCTTTCTCTGCGGTCCGTCAAGAGTCATCTGATCACCGGTGTATGCATGGATGGTGCACATGATACCGGACTTGATCGGAGCCAGATCGTTCAGGCCCTTCGCCATCGGAGCCAGGCAGTTGGTGGTGCAGCTTGCAGCAGAGATGATCTTGTCTTCGCTGGTCAGCTTCTCATGGTTGACATTGTATACGATCGTCGGCAGATCGTTGCCGGCCGGAGCAGAAATGATAACGTGCTTTGCACCTGCGTTGATATGAGCCTCAGCCTTTGCCTTGGAGGTATAGAAACCGGAGCACTCAAGGACAACATCAACACCAAGCTCGCCCCACGGAGCATTGTTTGCATCCGGGATCGCATAGATCTTGATCTCCTTGCCATCGACCGTAATGGAATCTTCACCTGCAGAGACGGTATCAGCCTTCGCATACTTACCCTGGGTGCTGTCATACTTCAGCAGATGAGCAAGCATCTTCGGGGAGGTCAGGTCGTTGATAGCGACGATCTCAAAACCCTCTGCTCCGAACATCTGTCTGAAAGCAAGACGTCCGATACGGCCGAATCCATTAATTGCAACTTTTACTGCCATAATATTGATTCCTCCTAAGAATGATTATGAAAAACAGTTTCCGTCAAGCGTTGTGTGAACCGTATGTCACAGATGCAGCCCACTGCGCACTCAACCTGCTAACATTCTATCGAATCGACATATAAAAATCAAGTACGCCTCATACGGAATTCGTATGTCAAAACGCTGAAAATATAGGCTCTGCGCAGGCAATCTCCGATCAGATCTGCACAGGCATGCAGATTGACACACGCACCCCGGCACTTTACAATCTGCTAAAGGAGGGTTCGCCATGTCTGTTCTGTATGACTGCCATATGCATTCTTCGTTTTCAACGGATTCGCACGCGAGCGCCGAAAGTATGGTGCGGCGCGCCATGGATCTGGGGCTTGAGGGGATCTGTTTCACGGACCATATGGATCTCGATTATCCCCCCTTCTATCACCCGGACATTCCGTCCGCTTTCTGCGCGGATCCGGAGCAGGTGTGGAGGAAGATACAGGCCCTGCGCGCTGAGCTGCAGGACTTGGGATCTTGGTTTTATATCGGCTTTGGCCTGGAATTCGGAATGCAGAGCCATCTTGCTCCCCGGTTTTCAGAGATTGCCCGCAGTTTCCCGCTTGATCTGATCATCGCATCCCAGCACCTGACCGGAGGACTGGACCCCTACTTCCCGGAAGTGTGGGAGGGGCACACCACGGATGAACTGATCCGTTCTTATTACGAAGAGATGTATCAGAATCTTCAGACGATGGAGGAATGGGATACGCTCGCCCATCTCGATTACGTGATCCGGTATATCCCGGACCGCGGCAGCCTGGTCTATGACTCCTATGCCGCATCCTGCGACCTGATCGACGAGATCCTCCTGTATGTGATCCGTTCCGGCAAATGCCTGGAGATCAACACCGCAGGTTACAAGTACGGTCTGGAACAGCCACACCCGTCTATGTCGATTCTTCGCCGCTACAGAGAGCTGGGCGGGTCTGCCATCACCATCGGGGCCGACGCCCACGCGCCGGAGCACATCGCGATTGGATTCGACCGGACCAGAGAGCTGCTGGTCTCCCTGGGATACCGCAGCTACTGTGTCTTCCGCGGCCGTGTCCCGGAAGAATATCCGCTGTAGATCATAAAAGGATTCCGGTCCGGAAAATGAACAGGATTCCGGTCCGGAAAATGAACCGGATTCCGGCCCGGGAAACGCACAGGATTCCGGCCGGGAAAAAAAGGATTCCCTGCAAAGAGCAATGTACAAAGAGGCAGAACCCGTAATGGACTCTGCCTCTTTTCAGATCATTTCATATTCCGGTTCCTTCATCGGATCCGTTCTTATTCTGAGAGCATCCTTTCATAGAGCGTCTCATACTTCCGGGCGCTGGTATTCCAGGAGTAATCCTGCTGCATCGCCCGGTCCACAATCCGGTTCCAGTCCCTCTTGCGGTTGTAGAACACATCCAGCGCATACTTGATCGTATAGAGCATCTCATGCGCGTTATAGTTGGCAAATGAGAAGCCTGTACCTGTGGAGTTGTATTCATTATACGGCTCCACCGTATCCTTCAGGCCGCCCGTCTCCCTGACAATCGGAACGGTTCCGTACCGCAGGCTCATGAGCTGTGACAGTCCGCACGGCTCAAACAGCGAAGGCATCAGGAATGCATCGCAGGAAGCATAGATCTTGTGGCTCATTGCCTCGGAATAGTATATGTTGGATGCAACCTTTCCCTGGTATTTCCAGGCATAGTGGCGGAACATATTCTCGTAGCGCTCTTCCCCCGTTCCGAGTATGACGAACTGGAGATCCTGCTGGCACATCTCATCCATCATATACGCGATGAGATCAAATCCCTTCTGGTCTGTCAGGCGGGATACAATACCGATCAGGAACTTTCTGTCATCCTGCTCAAGTCCGAGTTCTTTCTGAAGCGCCCTCTTATTCTTCACCTTCTCCTTGCGGAAGGTTTCGGGATCATAATTACGTTCAATGAATGAATCCGTTGCCGGATTGTATTCATCGTAATCAATTCCGTTCACAATGCCCGTCAGGCAGTTGCTCCGTGCACGCATCAGCCCGTCCAGCCGCTCACCGTAAAACGGGGTCTGAATCTCCTGAGCGTACGTATTTGAAACGGTTGTGATCTGATCCGCATATACGATACCGCCCTTGAGGTAGTTTGCGTCGCCGTACGCTTCCAGCTTGTCCGGGGCAAAGTATGACTTATCCAGCCCCGTGATATCCTGGACGGTCTTGACATCCCACACACCCTGGAATTTCAGATTGTGGATGGACATCACCGTCTTTATATCCTGAAAGAACGCATTCTCCCTGAACTGTGCGTTCAGGTATACAGGGATCAGACCGGTCTGCCAGTCATGGCAGTGTATGATGTCCGGCCTGAATCCGATCACCGGCAGCGCGCTGAGCACAGCTTTGGAAAAGAATGCAAACTTTTCCACATCCTGGTAGATGTTGCCATATGGTTTCGGACCGGCAAAGTAGTATTCATTGTCTATAAAATAAAACTGTACAGACTCATACTCCATCTGCAGGATGCCGACATACTGGCTTCTCCAGGACAGATCCATGTAGAAGTGGGTCAGATATTTCATCTTATCCTTCCACTCCTGCCGCATGCACATGTACTTCGGAAGGATGACTCTCACATCATACTTCTCTTTGTCAAAACATCTGGGCAGCGATCCTACGACATCCGCAAGACCGCCGGTCTTGATAAAAGGAACTCCCTCCGATGCTGCAAACAATATCTTCTTCATACGTCTGGAAGCCTCCGCTGCTTCCCACTGATGCCCTGAGGATCAATAGGTTGCGTAAAACTTATCGGGTTTGCTCGCCGTGGTGTAATGTCCGCCTTCGAAATAGTTGAAGACATGTGCGATATAATCACGCTTGTCCTGCGTAAATGGGATGATAACTGCGATATCGTCCATCGGATTCCCTTCAAGCTTCTTGCCCTTAAACTTGAGCCAGAACGTCTTCTTCTTGCCGGACGGAACCTTGAAAGTGGATGCTGTCTGAATCTTTGCAGTCCGGAGCTTTCTTCCGCTTATTAAATCATGGATCATTGCGCCCTTGCTCTTGAAGACCATCGGAACATTACTATGATTCTCCACCTTGACCTTCATCCGCTTCTTAGATGCCTGATACTTGTAGACCTTGATCTTGAAATTGGGTCTTGTACGATTGACCTTCACAACGCAGGCAAGATCATAGGTCTTATTGTTGCTGACAGTCTTTGCACGGATGGTGCACTTGCCATATCCGACCGCACGGATGCGTCCGTTCTTTGAAACCTTTGCAACGCTTTTGTTGGAGCTCGACCAGGTAACCGTCGATACGGCATTCTCAACCGCATTATAGACCTTGTCGCCGGCATCCATCGTTAAATCCTTCAGATTCAGTGTCGGTGCGGGAACATACGGTGTCACCGTCACAGCCATGGTACTCACATTTCCGTTTGTATCTCTGACGGTAATGGTTGCCGAACCGACAGCAACGCCCGTAACCGTAACTCTGGGCGGGTTCTTTGTGTTGTCATAGGAAGCAGTCGCATATCCCGGTGCGGAACTTGAAACGGACCTGATCTTTCCGGAAGCGGCGCTTCCGTCAAACGGTTTCGCTTTGACCGTCTCGGTTGTTCCCTTCATAACCTGCAGAGAAGCCGGCAGATCCAGTCCGCCGCCGTTGGCCGAGATGCTGAACCGCAGTTTGAACGTATGGATTCCCTTGTAATACACGCCAAAGCAGTATGTACCTGCAGGCACATTCGTCTGGAGCGTATAGTTCAGGTTGTATAAATTCGACGGTTTAAGAGAATAATTCTTCTTTGTATTGACGTTCTCAAGTATAAGGGTCAGTCCTTTGTTGATCGTATACGCCTGGTTGTTCTGCGTAATGCTGATGCCGATCGACACGGAACTCTTTGACGTAAGAGTAAACTGATTCGACCATCCGCCTCCGTGTGTATTCGGGAACGAGACCGTCTTTGCGCAGATCAGCCTCGACGCCGCCAGTGTGTTCATTGAAAGCACCAGCATTAACATGGCTGTTAACAGCACTGTTCTTTTCCAAATCCTCTTCATTGTTTCTCCCTTCCTTCCGGATTTTTCCTGCTGTATACGCACTCTCCCAAAGTACGTATGCTATTGAAGTCTTCATCTAAAATATACAGCATCCGGTACAATCTGTCATTAGATTTTTTTATTTTGTTGTAACTTTTATACAATTCCGATACAATAGGAAAATGCAAAAAACAACAGAAAACAAAGAGTTGCATATACAGGAGATGCTGGTATGAAACTATGGCTTGTCCGGCACGGACAGACAGATCTGAACAAAGCAAAGAGGATGCAGGGGCGCACGGACGCCCCGCTGAATGAGACAGGGATCGGGCAGGCGGCTGCCGCAGCCGGGAAAGTTTCAGGGATCTCCTTTGATGCGGTCTATTCCAGCCCGCTGATCCGCGCGGTGAAGACCGCTTCCATCATTTCCGGCGTCCCCGCGGAGGAGATCCGCATCGATGAGAGGCTTATCGAAACGGATTTCGGAAAATATGAAGGCAGACGCTATTATCTGCTCGGGCCTTCCATGACGCTCTACTGGGCGCTCCCGGAAGTCTTTCCGACTCCGAAAACGGTTGAAACCATCCCATCCATGGTCAGCCGTTCCTCTTCCTTCCTGAAGGATCTTGAGCAAAACCATTCTGAAGACTCGAACATTCTGATCTCCTGCCACGGCGGCATCATCCGGGCGCTGCGCGGATATCTGGAAAACCGTCCTGACGGGATCGTCTGGCGCCCGAAGCCGCATAACTGTGAGTTCTACATCTACGAATATACAAAAGACGGCTGGGTGAAATAACCCAGCCGAAAGTCTGTCTCAGGAGTTTTTTTTCTCCTTTGTCTCAGGAGGTTTTTTCTCCTTTGTTTCAGGAGTTTTTCTTCCTCCTCTTTTCATCAGTCTCACGATCAGTCTTCTGACGCCCAGCGTAACCGCAACGCAGACCGGAAAAAAGGGCGTAAACGGTCCTGCCCAGAACACAAGATATCCCGTGGCCATGACAAAGCACCATTTCCAGTGAAAGAGCGCATACAGCAGGTAGCCGCCCCACACAGGGCTGTACATCACTGCAAGCACCACCAGGAACAGCGCAAAGGTCTCTTTATTGGCAAACTCTGTTTTCAGCCAGAGGGCAATCTTTCGTATGTATTTCATCAGACCGTTCGTCCTGTCGTTTCTGCCTTCTGCCTGTTACAGATAAGACACCGTTTCGGACAACGGCTTCCTGCTTTCGTGGTTCGGGAGCGGGCCGGATCCTTCCGCTGCATAGCCAAGGTCCATCACCATCAGGATCTCTTCATTTTCGGGAAGTCCCAGTTCACCCGCAAGCTTCTCCGGATCGAAGAAGTTCACCCAGCAGCTGTCCACGCCCTCATCCGCCGCGGCAAGAATCATATGGGTCGCCACGATCGTTGCGTCCTCCGCTCCGGAATTGCGCTTCTCGCCGGGATATGTAAACACATTCTCTTTGTCAAATGCGACGACCAGCACCGTCGGCGCGCCATAGCGGCAGGGCGTGGCCTGGTCGATCCTGGCAAGCGCTTCGGCGGACTGCGCCACATAGATATGCTGCTCCTGCAGATTCTTTGCAGTCGGTGCCAGACGGCCTGCTTCCAGAATCGCCTGCAGCTTCTCATTTTCCACCAATTTCCCGCTGTATTTCTTGCAGGAATAGCGGTCCTGAATCACTTTTTTGAATTCCATTGCAGATTCCTCCTTCATGATATGGATACCGAATCCCTTACGGCTATCTCATTATACTTCCTGATTCCGGCGCAATCAACGCTCCTGCCGCCCTTCACGCAGAAAGCAGAATCACCAGCGCGGCAGTCCCCGAGATGACGCCTGTCAGAATCAGGATCCACATCACGGTTGCAGCGGCGCTCTGATTATGGACTTTAAAGAAGGGATACGGCCCGTCCACTTTCCTGGATGCATTCAGCAGAAGCATCACCAGGCCGTAGACAAGCGTAACGGTCACCGGCAGCCAGAAAAGATTCCACCCGGCGTGATGCTCAAACAGGAAATAGGAAAGGACTGTGAGCACGGGGCAGAAAATGTGCAGGTAAATGCCGGGTTCCGTCCAGAGCAGCTCCTTCGGATCCCCTCCCATCGGAACCAGCACACAGGTCGTCACCAGAAACGTCATGACCATCATGCACACCGCCAGATACCGGAGCGCCGTGACCAGTGGCGAGGCCGTCGCGATGAGCAGCGCAGCCGTCGATATGCAGGTCATATAATTGGAAAGCTGTGTGAAAAAGATCAGAAGCTTCCAGCCCCTTCCCGGAATGCACAGATACTGTGCCCGTATCTCCATCAAAAGTACAGCAATACCGATGCATACAGCAGGTGTCATACATACCTTCTTTCTTTGTGCGCTATGCCCTGAAGGCAGGGTGCGAGTGGGCGTTGCGCGGCGCGAGCCGGTGCGCGGCATAGAGATATCAAGACTTGTCCATCCCTATGCACGGAAGCCGAGGCACGGGCCGAATCATGGAAATGCGTGCGGCTCCCGGATTGAAATCTGTAAAAGTGACCGTCACCCTGTCAAAGAGTGGCGGTCACTTCTGAAATCTAATAATATGATTGCGCCTTTGGCTCGCATTCGCTAAGCAACGCTGCATAGCTTCCAACTACAGTTTCTGCTGCGTCTTCGACTTGCAGAAACTTAGTTTCCAGCCATCTGGGCGGCGACTTCGGCTGCGAAGTCTTCGCTCTTCTTCTCGAGGCCTTCACCGGTCTCATAGCGGACGAAGCCCTTGATGCCGGCCTTTGCGCCAGCTTCCTTTGCAGCCTGCTGTACGTACTGTGCGACGCTCTGCTTGCCGTCTTCTGCCTTGACGTAGATCTGGTCAAGCAGGCAGATCTCTTTGAGCTCTTTCTTCAGTCTGCCCTGGACTGCGCCGAGGATAACCTTCTCCGGCTTGCCTGCCATCTTGGGATCTTCTTCGATCTGCTTGGTGAGGATCTCGATCTCGTGATCCTTGTATTCCTGGGACACTTCGCTGTCGCTGGTGTACTGCGGTCTCATGGAGGTTACCTGCATGGCAACGTTCTTGCCCATCTCGCGGATCGCATCGTTGACGCTGTCCGTCTCGATGTCTACGATCGTGACGATCTTGCCGTTCTGGTGGGTATATGCTACCAGTACGCCGTTCGGCTCTTCGATCTGCTGGAATCTGCGGATCTTGAGGTTCTCGCCGATGACTGCGATCTGTGCCGCAAGTGCTTCCTCAACGGTCTTGGACGGATCTGCAATGCTCGGCTCTGCCATGAACTCTTCCAGAGTGGATGCGGTGGTGTTGAGCGCCTGCTCAGCGACCTGCTTTACATATGCCTGGAACTTCTCGTTCTGTGCGACGAAGTCTGTCTCGGAATTGACTTCCACGACTGCTGCCTTCTTGCCGTCCTCAGAGATTGCCGCCATGGACACGCCTTCTGCGGCGATGCGGCCTGCTTTCTTCTGTGCGGTCGCAAGTCCTTTTTCTCTCAGCCACTCAATGGCCTTCTCGATATTGCCTTCGGTTGCAGTCAGGGCCTTCTTGCAGTCCATCATGCCCGATCCGGTCATCTCTCTGAGCTCTTTCACCTGTGAAGCTGTGATAGCCATAATTCTATTCTCCTTCTCTGTCGGATATCCTCATCCGCGCACCAATCCTGCAGTCCGTATCTGCAGCTGCAGGCCCTGCGCGGTATCTGTTTCGTAGTTGTCAGCGAAAATCAGCAAAAACCTGATTACTCTGCCGCAACCGGGGTCTCTTCGCCTTCACCTGCGTAATCGATGCCCTCGCCGGTGAATACCTGGTTCTCGATCGGGGCTGCGCCCTCTGCGCCCTGCTTCGCTTCGATGACAGCGTCTGCCATCTTGGAAACGATCAGTCTGACTGCGCGGATTGCGTCGTCGTTGCCCGGGATCACATAGTCAAGATCCTCCGGATCGCAGTTCGTATCAGCGATACCGATGAGCGGGATGCCCAGTGCATGCGCTTCCTGTACGCAGATGCGCTCTTTCTTGAGGTCTACGACAAAGATCGCATCCGGGAGCTTCTTCATCTCTTCGATGCCGCCCAGGTTCTTCTCGAGCTTATCGAGTTCCTTCTCAAGCTTGATGACTTCCTTCTTCGGAAGTACCTGGAAGGTTCCGTCTGCCTGCATCTTCTTGATGTCCTTGAGTCTCTTGATACGGCTCTGGATGGTCTTGAAGTTGGTCAGCATACCGCCGAGCCATCTCTCATTGACATAGTACATACCGCAGCGCTCTGCTTCCTGACGGATGGAATCCTGCGCCTGCTTCTTGGTGCCGACGAAAAGGATGGTGCCGCCGTTTGCCGCGATATCACCGATTGCGTTGTACGCATCGTCTACCATGCCGACCGTCTTCTGCAGGTCGATGATGTAGATGCCGTTGCGCTCCGTGTAGATGTACGGAGCCATTTTCGGGTTCCATCTCCTGGTCTGGTGTCCGAAATGGACGCCTGCTTCCAGCAGCTGCTTCATAGAAAGTACACTCATTATTTTTCTCCTTTGGTTTTGTACTTCCGCATGTTTCCCCTCCTCGGGAGCCTTCCGGCACCGCCCTCGGAATCCGCATGCGTGTTTTTTAGCAACTTTGTGAGTATAACACGCACAAGAGGGGCATGCAAGCCCCTCTTGTGCCTAAAATATGCTTCTTGTCCCTTTCAGATATCGTTTCTTGTCTCTTTCAGATACCGCTTCTTGCCTCTTTCAGGTATCGCTTCTTGTCCCTTTCAGGTATGCTTTTGTACGCCCGCGTCTTCCCGGAAGCATTACTCCCTGCGCAGTGCGTCGATCGGATCCAGATTGGATGCCTGCACGGAAGGCAGAAGCCCGAACAGGATACCGATTGCCATCGAGAACAGGACCGCTATGATCGCCGCTCCCCAGTTGATTCCGACCGGAATGCCGGTCATGATATTGATGATTCTGGACATCACCACGCCGGCCACCACGCCGAGCAGTCCGCCCAGGCTTGTCAGAACCGCCGCCTCTGTCAGGAACTGCGCCAGGATCGAACTCTTGCGCGCTCCGATTGCCTTCTTCAGACCGATCTCCGAGGTTCTCTCCGTCACCGACACCAGCATGATGTTCATAACGCCGATGCCGCCGACCAGCAGCGAGATTCCCGCGATCCACATCAGCTGGACGTTGGTGGCGTTCTGCATCTTCTGCTGGTTCTTCAGATCCCCCAGCAGGTCTTCCGCCTGGTAGGTCACCTGCGGCTGTTCCACCGTGATGGCGTCATTCAGAATCTTGGCGGTTCTCTGCCCCGCCTTTGTCATATCGTCCGTGCTGACCGCTTTGACGATCACATTTTCAGGTTCGTCATACTGGAACAGAACCGGCCATGTTGCCTTGGGAATGAAGATCTGGCCGTTGGAATCATCGTCATTCATCAGCTGATAATCTTCTATGTCTTCAATGTCCCGCTCAAAGGATGAAGGTTCATAGACGATCCCGACGACAACGAATGGTTTTTTGTAGATCTCAATGGTCTTGCCCAGCGGATTGCTGCCCTTGAACAGGGCGTCAGCCGCGTTCTGGTCCAGGACCGCCACCTTCGAGAAAATGTCATAATCACTCTGCAGGAAGGTTCTTCCGGTTTTGACCTTGTATCCGAGCGTATTGAAATACTGGTCGTCCACGCCGCTGATATTGGAAGTCGACATCCCGTTCCCGATGTAGTAGACCGCAGTATCCCACAGAACCCGGTTTGTATAACAGGTGACATTTTCCACCGTATCCAGGGCCAGAATCTTGCGGATCGTCGAATCCGACACCGGATAGATCCCCTCCGGCTTCGACCCCATATCCATATCATAGGCGTCGCCGCCCGATCCCAGCGTGACCTTGACCGTGTTGTTTCCCGATCCGATCAGCTGCTCCCGCAGCTGGTCGTTGGTTCCCTGGATGGTGGATACGATCGCTATGATCGAACCGATTCCGATTATAATGCCGAGCATCGTCAGAAGGGATCTCAGTTTATGAGACAGTATCCCGTGAAATGCCAGCCTGATATTCTCTAACATACCGCTTCCTCAGTCTTTCGGCCTGATGCACAGTCCAATCCCTGATCAATAGTAATCCGAGTATCCGTATTCCATCGCCTTGAGCGAATCCACGCGTGTGGTTTTGGCGCCCTCCGTGACGCCCTGTCCGTAAGGAAATGCGATAAAGTCTTCCCTCGACAGACCTGATTTGATTTTGACAAAGCCCCACTCGCTGGTGCCAAGTTCCAGATACCGCTTCTCAAGGCGCCCGTCTCTGCCCTCTACCAGGCTGTAGCTGCGGCCGTTGTCATCCGTCCGGATCAGGCACGCGTTCAGGGTCAGTCCGCCTGTACTCTCGCCGTATTCGGAAATGGGTCCCTGCAGGGACAGGGCCACGCCGTCATCCACCTCCAGGCCGTCCGTATCCTCAATAAAAGCGAGGAACGGATAGTTGGACTCATTGGAATTGCTGTCCCCCATGCCGAAGTAATAGGCATCATTGTTTCCCGTTTCCGGGAATTCAGAGATCTCGACGACCTCTGCCGTAAATGTCATCCCCTCATAGGACGATCCGTAGATCGTGTCCCCGACTTTCACCGTGTCAAGGGAATTCTCCTGTATATAGCCCCTGACGTACAGGCCCTTCTTGCCGGTTACGACAATAATCGGCTTGCTGGATCCCGAAGTCGAGCCTGCGCTCTCGGTCAGGACCACTCCGTCAAGAATCGCCTTCACAATCTTTCCGTCCAGCTTCTCTTTGTAATCCTTGATGTTCAGTTCAGCCTCCCGGATCTGGAGCTTCTGTTCAAAAATGGCGGCCTCCGTCTCTTTGATCATTTCCGCAAAATCAACGTCTTCTCCGTCGTCGAAGTCGTCCCCGTCATAGGAAGGCTCCCCGAGATCGCTCTGGGACATTCCTTCCGTCATGATGGTATCCGTGCTTTCGTCTCCCGGAACCAGAAGTGTATTTCCGTTCAGCAGGTCGCAGATCGCCTTCAGGTACTCCACTCTGTTCTGGGATCCGTCTTTGGTCCATTTGTTATTCAGCGCATCATACGCTGTCGCAAACTTGTCCGACTGATCGTTGAATACGGATCCCGGAAGCGACACCAGACAGTTCACTGCCTTCTGCACCAGGTCTTCCTGCGCAAGGACATCTTCCGCAGTCTGTTTCGAGGAAGCATCCTTTCCCGGATTCAGTTTTTCCATCACACTGACAAATTCATACACGCAGAGCCTGTCGTAGGCAGTCTGCAGAACGTGCGCTGTCGTCTCCCCCGCCACGGAAGCGATCCATTCCGTGACAGAATAATCCTTCACCGTGACCTTCTCTCCGAGCAGGTTGGTCTGCGTGCTCTCCATGGACTCGGCAAACCGTGTCCGAAACAGCGTGAGCGCCTCGTCGATCATGGCGGAATATGTATCATTTCCCAGATCAGACAGCGACGCATTGGCAGCCTCTGTGATCAGATTCGCCGAACTCAGGAATGCATTGATATCGGTCAGCAGGGCGATCTCGTCATCCTCGCCCGTATCAATTCCGGAATCCGGATTTACGCCCGACCCGGATGATCCGCCAGACCCGTCATAGGGATCATTATCCTCTTCGATAATGAACTCCTCATCCTCATCGTCGTCCTCTATGATGTCATATTCCTCCCGCGTGCGCACGAAGCTCTCCTCCGGTGCGGCATCTGCGGACATGCTGAGATCTACATAGTCTTCATCGTCGTAATCGGCGTCGTCATAGTCCTCGTCATAGTCCTCATCATCATACTCATAGTCATCGTACTCTTCATCGTCCTCGTCATCCTCCTCATCGTCCGAGGATCTGCGCGTGGTACCGGTGTATGAATATGACTCGTCATTGGGGACGATCCCCTGTTTCAGAAGCTCAAGCTGCTTTTCCAGGCTCTCGAGCTCCAGCTCAAGTCCCCATTTGTCAAGCTCTGCCTTCTCTTCCTCCAGTTCCAGCTTCTCCATGTCATATTCAAGAAGCTTGTCCCCTTTTTTGACCTGGTCTCCTTCTTTTACATAGACCTTTTTCAGCGCATAACTCTTATTTCTGAATACACTTTGCGTATCCTTGGAAATGATGATGCCCTCCATGTTGGAGTAGTCCGAATAGAAGTTTTGTTCATTCACATTTCCGACCGCTGTCACTTCAACGACTCTGTCGCTCGTCCTGGAGGCCGCCTTGCGGGCCGCATAACTGATGCCTCCCAGGACCAGCCCGGCGATCAGGATAATGATCAGGGTAGTCCGAACTTTTTTCATCTTCTGCCTCCTGCTGCCTCGATCCTTGTCCTGTCAGCGTCGGTACGCTCCGTCAGGACTCCGTCGAAGATATTGCAGACGCGTTTCGCACAGGATGCAATCTCTGGAGAATGCGTGATCATCACAATCGTGACGCCTTCCTGATTCAATTCCTCAAACAGTTTCATAAGGGCAGTGCTGGAACGGGAATCCAGCGCGCCGGTCGGCTCATCGGCCAGAAGGAGCCTGGGGTGATTGACCATCGCTCTTGCGATGGCAACCCTCTGTTTCTGTCCGCCGGACAGCTGCGCCGGGGTAAATGACATACGTTCTTCCAGGCCGACTCTGGCAAGCGCCTCTTTGGCCCGCTCTGCTCTTTCCCTCTTCTTCACGCCCGCATAAATGAGCGGCAGTTCAACGTTATCCAACGCTGTCTGCCTTGCGAGCAGTTCAAAATTCTGAAAGACGAATCCGAGATTGTTCAGGCGGATATCCGCCATCGCCTTGTCATCCTTATTCAGGACATTTTCCCCGTTCAGCTCGTACGTCCCTTTGGTCGGACGGTCCAGGCAGCCTATGATATTCATCAGGGTAGACTTGCCGGAACCGGACGGACCCATAATGGCGACATACTCCCCTTCTTCCACATGCAGGGATACGTCATGCAGCACCGGGACCACCAGTCTCTGTGTAATATAATCTTTATAGATGTGATCCAGTTTCAGAACCAAAGCTTTCTCTCCCAGGTTATCTCAAAACGACGTAGCCTTCATCATCGACTTCATAGTCGCCTTCATCGCCCGCGTCCGCATCAAAGAATCCGGTCAGGTCTCCCTCTCCTTCGAAATCGTAGAAATCCTCATCTTCATCCCAGTCCTCGGACTCATCCCAGTCTTCATCATCCCAGTCTTCATCGTCCCAGTCTTCATCATCGAAGTCTTCGTCATCGAAGAATTCATCGTCATACGCATCCGGGTCGAATTCATCGTCCGTCCAGGTATACATGCTCTCGGTCTCTTCAAACTCTGTGGCGGAATTGTAGATGACCGGGAGTCCCTCTTCCAGGTCTTCCTGCGGCTGGCAGATATAATCGCTCTCCGCCAGTCCCCTGAGAATCCTGTGCTGGCCGCGCTCTTCATCCGCCTCGCCCAGCTCAACGGTGCGCTTCTCGAGCTTGTTTGCTCCGGAAGCGGCCCAGACATAGCTCTCATCGCCTTCTTCCACGATGTAATAATCATCCAGCCACAGGCCTTCCCGGGCGTTCTCCTGTCCGACATCCGGCTCCAGATATACATGCTGGCCGAGAATCAGGTCATTGGATTCATCCAGTTCCACATAGAACGGATAATCCGTAGATCCGGATGAATTGCTGCCGTAATCGCTGTAGTAGGAATCTTCCTTGTCCTCCTCATCGGACCCCTGGTCTGTCTTGATCTCCGTAACGGTTCCGTGCCACACCAGGTCAGATTCCACGCGTGAGAAGACAAGCATCTGTGCGCCTCTGCTGATCAGCCGCCTGTTCTGTTCGTTGACGGACGCCTTGATCCGGTAAGAGCCGGTCTTCAGGAGCGTAATGTACGTGCTGCTGTCGCCCGAAGAATCAAATGAGCTGTAAGAATTCGATCCGGCGGAATCCTTGATGGATTTCACGATTCCTTCCATATCGCTGGATACAGTCGCGTTCTTGATCTGATCCTCCAGCTGTTCGACCTTGAGCTTCTGCTGCTTGAGAGACAGCTGTTCCTGCTTCATCTCATTTTCTTCCACCAGGACTTCCAGCTCTTTCTCCGGCGTGTTCGCCTCCGCTTTCTTCTTCTCAAGCTCCGGCTTCCTTGCTTCGGATGTTTTCACCTGGTTCTCAAGCCGCTCCAGATTGATCTTCTCCTGCTCAAGTTCATTCTGCGTCTTGACGACGTCGTATGTGAACAGCTTCTGTCCTTTCTTGACCAGCTCGCCCTCCTCGACGTAGCACTTTTTTACAGTGCGCTCGCCCTCGAGCTTGTACTCGCGTGTTTCCTGCGGTTCCACAACGCCTCCGAAGCGTTCGATCTGCCCTGTGCCGCTCCCCAGCTCCGCAATCTCACTGACGGGGTCTACATGAACTGCATTTTCCGCATTCGAAGAGACGCGTCCGTCTCCGGAGGAGTCCGACGAATAACCAGGAATGATACTGTCCAGCACTCCGGGGAACCATTTGTCGATCAGTCCTGCACGCATGCAGAAAAAGAATCCGCCGACAATCACCGCAAGTACCAGTATAAATGAAATCGCTTTCTTCATAGGTCTGAAGATACTCCCTTATGTTTATACACAGTTCATACTACTATAATGTGTCAATTCCGTGTTTCCACGTTTATATTCTGTGCCAATTCCGTATTCAGAGGCAATAAATGTGTTCAAATCGATCCATGTCGATATTGACAGGCATCTTTGCCGTGCTTACAATAATCCGGAAAGGACCGGTAAATACAGCTCATGCGTCACAACCATGCAACCAATAAAGAACAGAAAGGACGGCTTCGCTCTGTGCGCCTCCTGTTTGCTGCCTCCCTGGCCGTATGCCTGATCTTTGTATCGGCGCTCGTCCTGTGGATGGTCCGCAGGGATACGCCCGCAAGGGCTGTCCGGAGAACGGTCCGGCAGCTCTCCTCCATGGATGAGGAGGCCATCCTCAGGCTTCTTGCTCCGGAGCGCCCTGCAGATTCCACGCAGGACTATACCGCCCAGGCCCGTGCGCTCGGATGCTTCTTTGACCAGTCCTCCTGCAGGATCCTCCGGTCTGACCGGGACAAGGACCGCGCACAGGTCACTGTCCAGATCTCCGCACCCGACGCCCGCTCTCTGGCATCCGATATCCGGCTTGACATGATCCGGACCCGGATTCTCACAGACAGCGTCCCTCCGGACCAGACCTACGACGCAATGGCGCGCCTTCTTGAAGAAAACACATATCCGCAGACGGATACGGAAGGCGTCCTGGTTCTGGAGAAGCAAAACGGAGTCTGGAACCTGGTTCCGGACAGTTCCCTGCCCTCCCTGCTTCTGGGCGGTCTGCCGGAAGCGCTTCAGGATCCGTACCTGGTGACGCCCTCTGAGGTTGCCGGGACATGGCTGGAACAGATCGTCTCCATGTCCGCCGAGGAATGGGCATCCATCTTCCAGATCAGCGATCTGTTCTCCACCTATGCAGAGAATGCTTCCGAGATCGATCTGGAATTCCTCACCCGGGCAAAGGACGCTTTCTCATACGGTGAGATCCGGGAGGAAACCGACGCTTCTTCCTCTGAAGTGCACGTATCCGTCACCGGAATCGATACTGCCGCGATCCTTGGAAGCTACCGGGAGAAACTCATCTCCTACGGAGAAACCATCGACGCCATCACGGATGATTCCGTCACCCTCAGCGCCAAGAGCGCGCAGCTGCTGCTCGACTCCATCAAGGAGGCCGATTCCACCAGGACCTGTGACGCCGTAATCTATATGGAAAACGACGGATCCGGATGGGTGATCACGGACGCTTCGCGGTTTACAGACGCCCTGTTCGGCGGTATGGACGAAGCGGTCAGTGAAGTCTTCGGCAGCGCGCAGGCAGATGAATAAAGCGCTCCAATATGCATATCTTACAGTAAAATTCCTCCGACATCCTATATGAATGCCGGAGGTTTTTATTAAGATTCTGTGGATTCACCACTCTTCTGACTGATCTCAATGCCCAGTTCTTCGAGCTGTTTCGCGTCCACTTCTCCCGGCGCCTCTGTCATCAGATCCGAGGAATCCTTTACCTTCGGGAAGGCAATGACATCCCTGATCGAATCCAGCCCGAGCATCAGCATGACAACCCGGTCGAGCCCGTACGCCAGTCCCGCGTGCGGCGGTACTCCGTATCTGAACGCGTTCAGCAGGAAGCTGAACTGTTCCTGCGCCTGTTCTTTCGTAAAGCCCAGGCACTCGAACATCTTCTCCTGAATATCCGCCTGATGGATACGGACCGACCCGCCGCCGATCTCCGTCCCGTTCAGGACGATATCGTACGCCTTCGCGCGGATCTTCGACAGATCCTGGTCCGGGGCCAGATACTGAAGATCCTCTTCCATCGGCATGGTGAACGGATGGTGCATGGCCTGGAAGCGCTGCTCCTCCTCGCTCCATTCAAACTGCGGGAACTCCACGACCCACAGGAACTCGAAACGGTCCGGATCGATCAGATCCAGACGGCGGGCCAGCTCACATCTCAGTGCGCCCATCGTCTCGCAGACCAGCTTGAACCTGTCTGCGCCGAACAGCAGAAGGTCGCCCTTCTCAGCGCCCATCGCTTCTGTCAGCGCCTGAATCTCTTCTTCCGTCACAAACTTCTGGAAGGAGCACTTCGTACCGTCTTCCTTCACCTGGATATAGGCAAGGCCCTTCATGCCATAGCCCTTCACGAAATCCGTAAGGGCGTCGATCTTCTTGCGCGGCATGTCCGCCTGGCCCTTCACATTGATTCCGCGGACAGATCCGCCTTCCTTCACGCAGTTTGCAAATACGCCGAAGCCGCTGTCCTTCACAATCTCAGACACGTCCACCAGTTCCATGCCGAAACGAAGATCCGGCTTATCGCTGCCGTAGCGGTTCATGGCGTCAATCCATTTCATCCTTCTGAACGGAATCTGCACATCCACTCCGAGCACTTCTTTCCAGAGATGCTGCAGGAGTCTCTCGTTGACGTCCAGGACATCCTCGACGTCCACGAAGGACAGTTCCATATCCATCTGTGTAAATTCCGGCTGGCGGTCCGCGCGCAGATCCTCGTCACGGAAGCATCTGGCAAGCTGGAAATACCGGTCGTACCCTGCCGCCATCAGCAGCTGCTTATAGAGCTGCGGGGACTGCGGGAGCGCGAAGAAGCTTCCGGGATAGATCCGGCTCGGGACCAGATAGTCGCGCGCGCCTTCCGGCGTGCTCTTGCCGAGCATCGGCGTCTCAATCTCGAGGAATCCTTCCGCTGCCATAAAATCACGCGACAGCTGTGCGACACGGCTCTTGACCATCAGATTCCTCTGGATGTCCGGCCTGCGCAGATCCAGAGTCCGGTTCTTCAGGCGGACTTCTTCTCTGGTCTGGCTGTCTTCCTCGATCGGGAACGGCGGGGTATCCGACTCAGAGAGAATGCGCAGATTCGTGGCAAGCAGTTCCATGGTCCCGGTCCTGAGCTTTTCATTGACCGCGCCGCCTCTCTTCTGCACCACGCCGGTCACTGCCAGCACATATTCGCTGCGGATCGTCCCTGCTTTCTCAAAGTTCGCGCTTCCGACCGCAGTCTCGTCGAACAGGATCTGCATCAGACCCGAACGGTCTCTGAGATCCACAAAGATCAGGGAACCGAGATTCCGCCTCTTCTGCGTCCAGCCCATCAGCGTGACTGTGCTTCCGATCATTTCCTCCGTGACCTCCGCGCATCTGCAGGTGCGCTTGAGTCCCTTCATTGATTCTGCCATTGGCTCTGTCTCCTTGTCTGTCACCGTATCGGATCTTTCCTTCGGATCATCTCATCGATCCGGTCCAGATAGCTGCGTATATCTTTTACATTTTCAATCCGTTCGATGCGCCCGTCCTCATATACGATCTTCGTCGAACCGGACGCACCACAAGCTAGTATACACTGCGCCTCTTCCATTATCAAGATATTGTACAGGCCTGCCCTGCCCTCTTTTGCATACCCCACGTTCTCAAAGTTCCCGGCCATGTTTTTCTGCCGGTACAGATAGTAGGGCGTCATTGAAAGACGCGCGCATCCGTCCTCGCATCTTTGCATGATTGCGTCAGACGCCTGAAATGAGATCTTCTCGTATTCATCCATATGCAGCGCCAGCCGCGCCGCCCGCTTGAGGGCCAGCGCATGCACCGTCACGTCGTCCGGGTCCAGCGCCTCGATCCGCTCCATGGTCTGCTCCACCTCGGCAAGGCCCTCCCCCGGAAGTCCCACGATCAGATCCATGTTGATGTTGTCAAACCCCATCTGCCTTGCAAGGTCAAACGCTTCTTCCGTCTGCTCCACCGTATGCGCGCGCCCGATCAGGTCGAGCGTCTTCTGGTTCATGGTCTGTGGATTGATGGAGATCCGGCTGACTGCATGGTCCCTGAGAACGCCCAGCTTCTCTTTCGTGATGCTGTCCGGCCGCCCCGCCTCCACGGTATATTCCAGAACGCCCGACAGATCGAACGTGTCCGAGATCACTCTCAGCAGCCGGTCCATCTGCGATGCGCTCAGCGTGGTCGGGGTCCCGCCCCCGATGTAGACCGTCTGCAGCTTTTTCCCCGGAAAACAGTCCGCGCACGAGCGGATCTCTTTTTCCAGCGCATCCAGATACAGGTCCACCTTCTCTTCCCACAGATGCAGGGGACTGGAAGAAAATGAACAGTACAGGCAGATGCTCGGGCAGAACGGGATGCCTACATACAGGCTGTAGTGATCCTGCGCGTCCAGACCGGAAAGAATCTCCGATTCCCTCTGCGCGATCCTCACCGCAAGGTCCGCTTTCTTTTCACTGACCTGGTACAGCTGCTGCATGCGCATCTTCGCATTCTGCGGATCCGGGGCGCTCTCTTCCTGCAGGAATCCCATCGCCAGCTTCACCGGGCGGATCCCCGTGAGCGTCCCCCAGGGAAGATCCCTGCCGCAGTATTCCTTCAGCATCTCATACAGGGCGCTCTTGATCCGGCTCTTGACCGATCTCCGCTCTTCCCCCGCATCCCAGCAAATCTCCCGCTCCAGGAAGCGTCCCCCTTGTGCCGTCTCTTTCACAGCCGCCTTCGCGCCGCACATGGAAGATTCCTGCAGGAGAACCCGGATCAGCAGATCGCTGTCCTCGGGAATCTCCTCGTCCGGATCGAAAACATGCGTCTCAATGCCCTGGAAAAATGCGATGACCAGGGTGTAGATGTCATATTCATAGCTTCTGTCACTGATCTGGATGGATATCTTATGAATCTGCCCCATTGCGTCCCTCTCACAGCGGAAAATAAAAAACAACGGCCGGCATCTGCCGGCCATCCTGGGAACTTACAGTCCCGCATCCTGCATCAGAAAATAGTTGTGCTTTCGTTCATGCCCGATCGAGCTGAGCGGCCCGTGTCCCGGACAGACGGAAACATCGTCCGGAAGCGGCATCAGTTTCTCCCGCACAGAGGCGATCAGCTGCGCCCCGTCTCCGCCCGGAAGGTCGCTTCTTCCCACCGACTCGCAGAACAGCGTATCCCCCGTGAAGACCATCTTCTCTTCGGGGAAATAATAGCAGCATCCGCCCACGGTGTGTCCCGGCGTATGCAGTACCTGCACCTTCGACCCGAGGACAGACACCTCCTGTCCGTCTATGAAAAACATATCCGGCTCGACCACCCGCGGATGCCCGAAGGCCATCGAGAGATTGTACTGAACCGACTCGACGAACTCTTCTTCCTCCTTCAGGATGTAAACCAGGACGTGATACCTGCGCTTGAGCTCATTGACCGAACCGATATGGTCATCATGGCCATGCGTAATATAGACGGCAGCCGGCTGCAGATGCTTTTCCGTGATCCGCTGCTCGATCTGTTCAAATCCGTCTGAGGGATCGATCACGATACACTCGAGCGTATCCGCGTTCCAAACAATGTATGTATTTGTCTGGACCAATCCAAGCTCCAGACAGTCCACTCTGAGATTGGCCATACCTTACCCTGTCGTTCTCTGAACGTCGATCACGCTCTCCACCTGCCGGATCTTTGCGATCAGCTCGCCGAGTTCCTCTCTGCCGGGAACGTGAAATTCATATGTAATCGTCGCGGTATCCTGCCGCGTGATGCGCGATGAGACGGAGATGACGTCGATATGCCTCTCTGTCAGGATCTTTGTGATATCCACCAGAAGGCCTGTCCGGTTGTGCGCGTAGATCTTAATCTCCGCCAGATACAGCTTGGGCTGTTTCCCCGTGTTCTCCAGCGCATTCTGCGCCCACTCAACCTCGATCAGGCGCGAGCGTTCATCCGGCGGCATATTGACGACATTGACGCAGTCGGTCCGATGCACCGAAACGCCCCTTCCCCGGGTAATAAATCCGACAATCTCGTCGCCCGGTACCGGGCTGCAGCACTTCGAGAGCCTGACCGACACATTGTCGATTCCCTTGACGATAACCCCGGACCTGGAGTACGTCGACTTCTCGCGCTGCTTTCCCTGTGACTCCTTCAGGATATCATCGTCGGTCAGGGAAGATGCGTGATCCTTTTCATACGCTTCCTGCAGCTTATTGACGATCTGCCCTTCCTTGAGTCCGCCGTGTCCGATCGCAGCCAGGATGCTGTCCCAGTCGCGGAATCCGTACTTCCTGGTGACAATCTCCGTGTATTCGGGTTTGAGCAGTTCGGAAGCATTGAGGCCCTTGGTCTTGCAGAAGGCCGCGACCAGCTCCTTGCCGCGCAGGATATTGTCCTCCTTGCGCTCATGCTTGAACCACTGGTTGATCTTATTTTTCGCCTGTGTGCTGCGTACGATCTTCAGCCAGTCGGCGCTGGGCCCCTTTGAGTTGGCGCTGGTGATGATCTCGATCCGGTCTCCGTTCTGGATCTGGTAATCGATGGTGACCAGCTTCCCGTTGACTCTGGCCCCGACCATCGTATTGCCGACCGCCGAGTGAATGCTGTATGCGAAATCGATCGGCGTCGATCCGTTCGGGAGCGTCTTCACGTCTCCGGACGGCGTAAAGCAGTACACACTGTCATTGAACAGATTCAGGTCGCTCTTGAGCAGGGACAAAAACTCCTTGTTGTCCGACTCCTGCTGCCACTCCAGGATCTGACGGAGCCATACCAGCTTCTCATCCTCGGAGTTCTTCGAACTGACCTTCTTTCCGTCGGAAACTTCCTTATACTTCCAGTGCGCCGCGATACCGTATTCAGCGATGCGGTGCATGTCAAATGTGCGGATCTGGATCTCGAACGGGGTGCCGCCCGGGCCGATCAGCGTCGAATGCAGCGACTGGTACATATTCTCCTTCGGCATCGCGATGTAATCCTTGAACCTGCCGGGGACCGGCTTGTACAGTTCGTGGATCACGCCGAGCGCCGCATAGCAGTCCTTGACCGTATCCACAATGATACGGACCGCAAACAGGTCGTAGATCTGGTCGATCGTCTTGCCCTGGTTCACCATCTTCCTGTAGATGGAGAACAGGTGCTTCGCCCTTCCGTAGATCTCCGCCCGGATGCCGGCTGCCTTGATATGCGCGTCGATGTTGCTGACCACGTCGTCGATAAATGCCTGGCGCTCTCCTTTTTTCAGGGCAACCTTATCCACCAGGTCATAGTAGACCTCCGGTTCCAGGTACTTGAGCGACAGATCATCCAGCTCCACCTTGATCTTGCTGATACCGAGCCTCTGCGCGATCGGCGCATAGATCTCTCTGGTCTCCCTCGCCTTCTCCTTCTGCTTCTCCGGCTTCATGTACTGAAGCGTCCGCATATTGTGAAGGCGGTCCGCAAGCTTGATCAGGATGACCCGGATATCCTTCGCCATCGCCAGGAACATCTTCCGAAGATTCTCCGCCTGTGTGTCCAGCTTATCCGAAGAATAACTCAGCTGGCCGAGCTTGGTGACCCCGTCCACCAGAAGCGCGACCTCGTCGCCGAACTCTTCCCGGATCTCCTCGTCTGTCATGACCGTATCTTCAACGACGTCATGCAGAAGACCGGCGACGATCGTCTCCTTGTCCAGTTCCAGGTCTGCCAGTATGATCGCGACGCACAGCGGGTGAATGATGTATGGCTCGCCGGACCGGCGCATCTGACCTTTATGGGCATCATAAGCAATCCGGTACGCCTTCTCCACCATGGAGAGGTCATCGGACGGATGATACTTGCGGATGCTCTTGATCAGTTCGTCATAGAGCTCCTCCGGACTGGTGAATTCTTCCATCGTCCTTGCAGACGCATCCGCTTCCCGGATCAGGTTCCTCCCCTGGTCCGGGATACTATTCAGTTCGGATACGGCATTCTCCGCCGCCAGATCCTTCACGTCAGCCATACAAAACCCCGGAAACGGTTATTTTCCCTCGTAGGATACAACTGCCTCAACGTCATATCCCTTCAGTTTCTCCCTGCCGTTCAGTCCTGCAAGTTCCATCAGGAACACGCACTTTTTCACTTCGCCGCCCAGTCTCTCCACCAGCCGGATCGCAGCTGAAATGGTTCCGCCGGTCGCAATCAGGTCATCCACCACGACCACCTTCTGTCCCGGCTTGATCGCATCCTTGTGCATCTCGATCGTAGCGCTGCCGTACTCCAGGTCATAGGTCTGCTCGATCGTCTCGCAGGGAAGCTTGCCCTTCTTGCGGACCAGGATAAACGGCTTGTGCAGATTGTACGCAATCGGCATGCCGAAAATGAATCCTCTCGACTCCAGTCCGACAATCGCGTCGATCTCATCCGGATCGCCGCACAGCTTCACCATCTCATCGATTGCAAGCTGCAGACCGTCCGCATCCTGAATCACAGTCGTCACATCACGAAACATCACGCCCGGTTCCGGGAAATCCGGAATGGTTCTCACATAATCAGCAACCGTTTTCATAGACAGAACACCTCCTGCGTCCTTCTCCTGCGCCTGCCCAGGCAATCCCCCTCCAGGCGACTTCCTGATATGAAACATACAAAAAACAGTATAGCATTTTGCAGAAATTCAGGCAAGACTACCCCATCAGCACAGCCCTGCAGGGAGCGCTTCCTTTTCCGTTCATCCTGACCGGTGCGGCGCTGAGAAGATATTCACCGTCTTCAACCGCGTTAAGGTCAAGTCCCGCCAGAACCGGGATCCCGTGCGAGGCGAGGATCCTGCATGCATCTCCGTCTTCGATCCCATCCCCCTGCAGCCCGACAGCCATAAGGCCCATTTCACACATGTAGGTGGCCGTACCGGCGCTGAGCGTGCATTCACCGCGCAGAAGGATCCGCTTCTCTGCCTGTCCGGAGGAGGTACTGATGATATCGCTGATCTGCTGCGGGGAGAGGACGCCCTTTTGTGTCGTCACCACGCACCTGCCGACCAGACGGTCCAGGGAAAGCTGCTCCACCGTATTGCCGCATCTCACATATTCTGCGGGCGCTTTCACATGCGTCCCACATCCTGTGATATCCAGGATCCTGAGCCCCGTTCCCGCCGACTCGCTCACTTCCTTCGGGGATCCCTCCCCGGCAACTTCCATAAAGCCCGCCGTAATAATACCGGTCGGGATCGCGACCACGCCCATTCCCAGAAGACTGATGATAATCGCCAGCGCTTTACCGAGGAATGTCACCGGATAGATATCCCCGTACCCGATCGTCGACAGGGTGGAAACCGCCCACCACAGGCCGGAGAATCCATTGGAAAAGACTTCCGGCTGGGCCTCATGCTCCGCGTAGTACATCAGCAGGGAGGCCGCCAGCATCAGCATAAAGACCAGAAACAGGGAAGCCAGGATCTGCGACGCCTTCCTCTTCAGGACCGACGTGATGACCGTCAGCGGATCCGAGTAATAATTGATCCTGAACAGCCGGAGGATCCTGACGACCCTGATCAGCCTGAATACGACCATTCCGGGAGGCACGATGCCCTCCAGATAGAACGGAAGGAACGAGAGCAGATCGATGATGGCAGACCAAGAAAACACATAGCCCAGATAAGGATGCTCTTTCTCCGGAAACAGCAGATCCGCCGTCCACAGACGCAGCAGGTACTCCACCGTAAACAGGATCATGCACACTGCATCCAGGATATCAACCGCAGTCTGGGCGCCTGGCCTGAGTGTAAATGTATCCAGCGTCGTCACGACAATCGAGAGAATAATCAGGCTGATAATCGCAAGGTCAAAGGCACGGCTTGCCAGATCCTTGCCGCCTGCAATCTGGATGATCTCAAAGATCCGCCGCCTGGCCGGAACCTTTTTCATTTGCTGCTGCGTATTCTGCATGCGTCTTTCCTCATTTCATTCAAGAACGCCCCGGCCCTCTTGCCGCGCCGCGCCCGGTGCGCTGGCACCGTCTTTTTACAGTATAGCCGTGCGCGCGGACGAATTCCACCTGTCAGGTCCGCCCTGAATCAAAAAAAGTCCTTGTCTCCCGGCCGGGAAACAAGGACTTCACGCGTGCGCGACAAGATTCGAACTCGCGACCTTCTGGTCCGTAGCCAGACGCTCTATCCAGCTGAGCTACGCACACACATGTTCAGAACGTTGCTATATTACTGCAACTTGTTTTTATTGTCAAGCACTAAGTTTGCACTCTCGGGGATTGACTGTTACAGTTACAGGCCAGCCAACGAGTTTGTGGGCACACTGAAAACACGTTGCCTACCCTCGCTTTGCATCGGTTGCATTGCAGCCTCTCCCAGCTCCTATAGAAGCGTGGTCGCTTCCGAGTCTGCAGCAACTCGCAAAGCTTAGTCGGCTGCCTATGGTTTTCAGTTGTGCCCACAGAACTCCATGCAGAAGGTCGGAGGCTGGCCTGTAACTGTAACGATTGACTCCCCGTCTGCATGAAAAACGGGTACAGCCCGCAGACTGTACCCGTACATCTCTAAACCTGTATTATCCCAGCAGTGCCGCGATCGCCTTCACCGCGTCCTCTTCGTCAGCGCCTTCGGCACGAACGCAGATCGTCGGCGCGTTCTGGCTCGCAAGCGCCATGACGCCCATGATACTCTTTGCATTCACACTCTTGTTGTTCACTTCAAATGTGATCACGCTCTTATACGCGCATGCCGTCTGGACAATATGCGGAATCAGTTCCCCGATATCCTGCTGTTTCGCGCTGCTGATACTCTGGCTGACCATACAGACCCTCCTGGATAACCCACCACAAACTCCTCGTGGAGTATACACAAAAATCAACTCTTCGTCATACTACCATACAGGATACAACGCGTCAATTGTGACTCTCATGGAGAATGTCGGTCTGCAGCCAAGGTTCTATGAACAATATGAACAACAACGCTCTCTCAGGCCGTTTCATTCTTGATGGAAGCCTGCGCCGCAGCGAGTCTCGCGATCGGTACGCGGAACGGTGAGCAGGATACATAATCCAGGCCGATGGAATCACAGAATTCCACCGAGGTCGGATCTCCGCCATGCTCTCCGCAGATGCCGATGTGCAGCTTCGGATTGACGTCTTTCCCAAGCTTGATCGCCATCTCCATGAGCTTTCCGACGCCGCTCTGGTCGAGCTTCGCAAACGGGTCATTCTCGAAGATCTTGGCGTCATAGTATGCCTGGAGGAACTTGCCCGCATCGTCACGGGAGAAGCCGTAGGTCATCTGCGTCAGGTCATTGGTGCCGAAGCAGAAGAAGTCCGCATCCTTTGCAATCTCATCCGCCGTCAAGGCCGCTCTCGGGATCTCGATCATGGTTCCGACCTCATAGGTCATATCAGAACCCATCTTCTTGATCTCCGCATCGGCTGTCTCAATGACGGTCTTGCGGACATACTGGAACTCCTTGTTGTCGCCTACCAGCGGGATCATGATCTCCGGCTTGATCTTCCACTCCGGATGCCGCTTCTGTACATTGATCGCTGCGCGGATCACGGCCAGCGTCTGCATCTTGGAGATCTCCGGATAGGTGATGTCCAGACGGACGCCGCGGTGTCCCATCATCGGGTTGAACTCATGGAGCGAGTTGATGATTGTCTTGATGGCGTTGACGCTCTTATGCTTGGCCTCGGCGAGCTTGACGATGTCCTCTTCCTCTGTCGGAACGAACTCATGCAGCGGCGGATCCAGGAAACGGATCGTGACCGGCGCACCCTCAAGCGCTTCGTAGAGCTTCTCAAAGTCATTCTGCTGTACCGGAAGGATCTTCTCGAGCGCTTCCTCTCTCTCCTCCACTGTGTCGGAGATGATCATCTCACGGAATGCTTCGATTCTGTCCTTCTCGAAGAACATATGCTCGGTTCTGCACAGGCCGATGCCCTCTGCACCGAGATCATGCGCTCTCTTCGCGTCCGCAGGGGTATCCGCGTTGGTGCGGACCTTCAGTCTGCGGTACTTGTCGGCCCATCCCATGATGCGGCCGAACTCGCCTGCGATCTGCGCATCAACCGTCGGGATCACGCCGTCATACAGATTGCCGGTGGAGCCGTCTGCGGAGATCCAGTCGCCTTCATGGAAGGTCTTTCCCGCGATCGTGAAGCACTTGTTCGCCTCATCCATCGTGATCTCGGAAACGCCGGAAACGCAGCACGCGCCCATGCCTCTGGCAACCACCGCCGCATGGCTGGTCATGCCGCCGCGGACCGTAATGATTCCCTGTGCGCTCTTCATGCCCTCGATATCCTCCGGGCTGGTCTCCAGACGGACCAGGACAACCTTCTTGCCCTTTGCCTTCCATCTGGTCGCATCCTCGGCCGTGAAGACAACCTGTCCGCACGCAGCGCCCGGAGATGCCGGAAGGCCGTGCGCGATCGGAATCGCCCGTACCAGGTAGGCCGGGTCAAACTGCGGATGCAGCAGCGTATCCAGGTTTCTCGGATCAATCATCAGGACAGCCTGCTTCTCGTCAATCATGCCCTCGTCCACCAAGTCGCACGCGATCTTGAGCGCGGCCTTCGCGGTACGCTTGCCGTTACGGGTCTGCAGCATGTACAGATGCTTGTCTTCAATGGTAAACTCCATATCCTGCATGTCTCTGTAATGATCTTCCAGAATCTTGCAGATTGAAGTGAACTGATCGTACACCTCAGGCATCATATCCTTGAGCTGGTCAATCTTGTTCGGGGTGCGGATACCCGCAACGACGTCCTCGCCCTGCGCGTTCAGCAGGAACTCACCCATCAGGTGCTTCTCGCCGGTCGCCGGGTCTCTGGTAAATGCAACGCCTGTGCCGGAGGTTTCGCCCATGTTGCCGAACGCCATCATCTGGACATTGACAGCGGTGCCCCAGGAATACGGGATATCGTTATCGCGGCGGTATACATTGGCACGCGGGTTGTCCCAGGAACGGAACACGGCCTTGATGGCCTCCACCAGCTGCTCCTTCGGGTCATCCGGGAAATCTCTTCCGAGCTTGGCCCTGTACTCATCCTTAAACTGGTTCGCGAGCGTCTTCAGGTCGTCGGCGTCCAGTTCGATGTCCTGGGTGACGCCCTTTCTGGCCTTCATCTGGTCGATCAGCTCTTCAAAATACTTCTTGCCGACTTCCATGACGACGTCAGAGAACATCTGGATAAATCTTCTGTAGCAGTCCCACGCCCAGCGGGGATTGCCGCTCTTTTCAGCCAGCGTATTGACAACATCTTCATTCAGTCCCAGATTCAGGATGGTGTCCATCATACCGGGCATGGAAGCGCGCGCACCGGAACGGACCGAGACAAGCAGCGGATTCTCACGGTCTCCGAACTTCTTGCCGGTAATCTGCTCCATCTTGTCGATGCCATCCTGGATCTGCTCCATGATCTCGTCATTGATCCGGCGGCCGTCCTCATAATACTTGGTGCAAGCTTCTGTCGTAATCGTGAACCCCTGCGGAACCGGAAGTCCGAGTCCTGTCATCTCTGCAAGACCGGCGCCCTTGCCGCCGAGAAGGTTTCTCATGCCCGCATTTCCTTCTGTGAACATGTAAACATACTTTGTTGCCATACGATTTCCTCCCGTATAAATATTTGAAAGATTGAGATCTCCTGTTCGCTTGTCTCAACAACTTCATTATATAGACTTCGCCCGGTTTTGTCTATCATCCCATATGGGCGTGGACAGGCCTTCTCGCGCGTTTGTCTCTCAGAAGCTGAACTTTCCGTCAAACCAGGCGTCCAGCTCATCAATCCGGACACGTACCTGCTCCATGGAATCACGCTCGCGGATCGTCACGCAGCCGTCTGTCTCAGAGTCAAAGTCATACGTGATGCAGTACGGGGTTCCGATCTCATCTTCCCTTCTGTAGCGCTTGCCGATCGCGCCTCTGTCGTCAAACTCACAGTTATACTTCTTTGACAGTTCCAGGTAGATCTTCTCCGCCGGCTCAGTGAGCTTCTTGGAGAGCGGAAGAACGCCGATCTTGACCGGTGCCAGCGCCGGATGGAAATGCATCACGGTGCGTACGTCATTCTTCTCTTCGTCGAGCACTTCCTCGTCATACGCCGCGCACAGGAACGCGAGCACGACACGGTCCGCGCCGAGCGAGGGTTCGATGACATACGGAATGTACTTCTCATTGGTGGAATCGTCAAAGTAGCTCATATCCTGGCCGGAGGTGTTCTGGTGCTGGGTCAGGTCATAGTCGGTGCGGTCCGCGATGCCCCACAGCTCGCCCCATCCGAACGGGAACAGGAACTCGAGGTCTGTCGTCCCCTTGGAATAGAATGCAAGCTCTGCCGGGTCATGATCCCGCGCGCGAAGCTCATCTTCCTTGATGCCCAGCGAGAGCAGCCAGTTCTTGCAGAAACTTCTCCAGTAGTCAAACCATTCCAGATCCGTGCCGGGTCTGCAGAAGAACTCCAGTTCCATCTGCTCAAATTCACGGGTGCGGAATGTGAAGTTGCCCGGGGTGATCTCATTTCTGAAGGACTTGCCGACCTGCGCGATTCCGAACGGGACCTTCTTGCGCGAGGTTCTCTGCACATTCTTGAAGTTGACGAAGATGCCCTGCGCGGTCTCCGGGCGCAGATAAACGGTATTCTTCGCATCCTCGGTCACGCCCTGGAAGGTCTTGAACATCAGGTTGAACTGACGGATGTCCGTGAAATTGTGCTTGCCGCAGGACGGACAGGGAACGTTGTGATCCTCCACAAACGCCTTCATCTCTTCATGGCTCATCGCGTCCACGCTCTTGTCCAGTGTGATCCCCTGCTCCTTGCAGAAATTCTCGATCAGCTGGTCCGCGCGGAATCTCTCATGGCATTCCTTGCAGTCCATGAGCGGATCAGAGAAGCCTCCGATATGGCCGGAAGCGACCCAGGTCTGGGTGTTCATCAGGATCGCGCAGTCAACGCCGACATTATAGGGGCTCTCCTGCACAAACTTCTGCCACCAGGCCCTCTTGACATTATTCTTCAGTTCCACTCCGAGATTGCCGTAGTCCCACGTATTCGCAAGGCCTCCGTAGATCTCCGAACCGGGGTACACAAACCCTCTGTTCTTGGCGAGCGCAACGATCTTTTCCATTGTCTTTTCCATCTGAATCATTCCTCCTGTCCGTTATGATTACTCCTGCTGCAGGTCTGATGGCAGCAGGTCGGCATCCTGGTCCTTCTCGTAGATGATGTACAGAAGCGTCCGGTCAAACTCCTTGTCTGACAGCGCAAGGGCCGGTTCCACATACGTCCCGGCTGCATCCTCCGCTGAAGAGCCCCCCACCGGGGCACTTCTCGCCGCATGGCTGTTGATCATCTGTGCGCCGGCGCTGATGAAGCGGATCTCTCCCGGCACCTGCACGGCGTGCGTACCGTCCGAGATCACCACACTGTACTCCTTATGGCTGAGCGCTTCATCCTGATCCGCTTCCCCGGAAGAGATCTGCACTCCGTCTACCGCCGCAAACGGGCCGGTAAAGAGATATCCCTCCAGCTCGGCGTCCAGCATGGAGCCTGAGAAGAACGCCACGTTGTTGTACCTGGCGTAGTCCTCCCCGGTCTTATACACGAGCGTCGTGCGTACCTGGCCGCCCTCGTCACTGTACTCGGTGACGTTGAGCGCATCCTCACCCCATTCGGCGTTGTACTCTTTCATGGAGCGGGCGATCATATCCTGCAGCTCGTCTCCGGTGTACCAGGACGCGTTCAGACTGTCGAAGATCGTCTCCGTGACGGAACCGTCTCCATAAACGGATAACGCAGTCTCTTCCGGCGTCCAGTCTTTCCAGCTGTCCGCACCGACGACCTGATTGAGTACACTGCAGCCTGTCAGCAGGCACGCCGCCGATAAGGCTGCCGCCGCTATCCCCAAACTGCTCTTTCCCATACTGCCGACCCCTCTCATACTCCGTGTTCAGTCAGTGCCAGACGGCGGGTCTGCCTTGTCCCCGCCATGCATCAGATGATTATACTATACCTTCAGCAGGGTGTCGAGGACTTCAAGACTCCTGAACGAACGGTCCACATACCTTGCGCGGATCTTATCCTGCCGCGCTGCGATCTCATCCAGCACCTCGCCGGATACCTGGAACGAAAACAGTCTTCCGACCGGCGCGGTGATCATGTGATAAAACGCCTGCCGCGTGGCAGGTGCAAGACTCTCCTCCTGCGTCACATCCGCCGGAAATTCTCCGCCCTGCACCATCAGGCGCACTTCATACGCATAGCGCACCTGGCGGTCGGGCACCTCCTCCCTCCCGAGCATCGTAAGGGCTGCGTAGAGCAGGTTCAGCATGTCCGTCCCGTCCAGGTTCTCTCTGGCGTAATAGTCGGCAAACTCCATAAAATAAGCGCCGTAGCACGCTCCGATGAAGTCCGTCTTCAGTGCTTCAAAATAATTGCTGATCCGGGCGCTGACGCAGGTGTATGCGCTCCTGCCCTCATACAGCGTAAATGTTCCGAACGCGAAGGGGACCGTCGCGGCAATCAGGGGGCTCGAACTTTTCCGCGCGCCTCTTGCAAAGGCGGTGATCTTGCCCCGCTCCCGGGTCAGCAGAACGATCCGCCTGTCATATTCTCCGGCGGGTGCCGCTCTCAGCACCATGCCGCTCAGTTCTATCCCGCCCGTGCTCAATTCTGGTCCATACAGCCTGAGGATCTGCACATCCTCCGGCTTTCCTTTCTCTTTGGCGCATCCATTTGCCCTGCATCCTACCGGATGCTCTTCGGGTCATATCCGAGGCTTCGCAGAATGCCGGCGTTGTCCCTCCAGTCCTTGCGGACCTTCACAAACAGCTTCAGGTTCACTTTGGCGTCCATCATCTCTTCGATCGCGATACGCGACTGCGTGCCGATGCGCTTGAGCATCGATCCGCCCTTGCCGATGATGATCCCCTTGTGTGAATCCTTCTCCGTGATGATCACGGCGTCGATATCCCAGATGGTATCGCTCAGGATCCCGGAAGCATCCGGCGTCTGTTTTCCGGCGCGGGGCCTTTCCTTCATGGAGAGGATCTCCACCGCGATCCCGTGCGGAACCTCTTCCTTGAGGCAGCGCAGCGCTTTCTCCCGGATGATCTCTCCTGCGATCGTTCTCTGCGTCTGGTCCGTGACCGTATCTTCGTCGTAGTACATCGGGCCCTCGGGCAGGTGCGAAAAAATGGCTTCCATCACGCTGTCCGTGTTGACGCTGCGAAGCGCGCTGACGGGGATGATCTCGTCGAACGGATACAGGGCGCGGTACAGTTCCATATACTCCGGAACCTTTTTCTTATCGACGGTATCGATCTTATTCATCACCAGGATGACCGGCTTCTTTTCCAGCTTCAGCCTGGAAGCGATCGCTTTTTCTCCCGCGCCGCTGAAATTGGACGGCTCCACCAGCCACAGGATCACGTCCACCTGCGAGAGCGTCTCATACGCCACGTCGTCCATATACTCTCCGAGCTTGTTGGCCGCCTTGTGGATGCCGGGCGTATCCAGGAAAATCACCTGTCCTTCGCCGCACGTATACACGGTCCTGATCTGGTTGCGCGTCGTCTGCGGTTTCCCGCTGGTAATGGCAATCTTCTGGCCGATCAGGTGGTTCATCAGCGTTGACTTCCCGACGTTCGGCCGCCCCACGATTCCCACGAATCCCGATTTAAAGCTGCTGCTCATCTGTCCTCCAACCGCACATCAAAGCGCAATGATATCATCAAACAGTTCCTTCTCCGACTGTATCTTCTCTTCATTTCCGACCACGCAGACCGCGCCCTTGGAGAGGATCGCCTCCACATACGGAGCCAGGGCGCGCACATCCTCCTGCGTCGCGTCCAGAATCTGCGTACGCGTCTTCTGCGCCATCTCCTCCGTCGTCCCGGTCAGGTACGCGGTCATCGAGCGGCTGCCCGACTGCCTCGGCGTCAGCGGCGTGTCAAGGCCGGAGATGGTGCCGATCACATATTTGGTCATATCCCGCTCATCCGCGGAGAATGTCTTCAGATAGTCCACGATCTTCTCATAAACGGAGATCGTATTCTTCAGATGCGGATCCCGGTACGAATAGAACCCGGACGGGCCGCTCCTGACAAAGGATGCTCCGCAGCCGTACGCGCCGCCGACCACTCTGAGATTCGTCCACAGATAATCATAGTTCAGGATGACGCGAAGGACATACAAAGCCCCTGTGAACGGAAGGCCCGCGTCCTTGAAGTTTCCTGCCCGGACGACATACTGCACCTTCGCGGGCGTCAGCAGGCCTTCATTTTTCCGGGTGCAGACGATCGATGTGACCGGACGGATCTCTCCGCCCTGCGCGGGCGCTTCGCCCTTCATGTCCTTTGCAATGGCCGCGGCGCACTCCCGGACATGCTCTGTCTCCCCCGCATCGCCGGTGAAGCTGACCAGGAAGCCGGACTTCGACAGCAGGGTGTCCATCACACTTTTCAGCTTATTTCCCAGAAACTCCTTCTTTTCATCAAAATGCTTCTCCAGATCCGCGATCATCCGGTAGTACCCGACGCCGTTCACCGAATCCTGGAACAGGGACTCCGGGCTGAAATAAGACATCGCCCTTGTGAGCGCGGTCATGTGGCCGGCGCCGGTCATGGCCGCATACAGGCGGCTCTTGTCCTTCTGCACGATCTCTTTCAGACGCTTTTCGTCATCCAGCCTGGAAGTAAACAGAATCTCCCTTGCAATGTCCATGGCGAAATCGATCTCGCCCGGAAGCGTCGCAATCTGCATGCAGAACGCAGCCCTGACCTGGGTGCTGTCTTCAGTATTCGGAAGCAGAAGCACGGACGGCGTCACCCCGCCCGTCCTGCGGCCGATCTCATTGGCCAGCTCGTCATAGCTGTAGTGCTCCGTATCGGTTTCGCCGAGCAGGGAGCGCAGCAGGCCGAGGTACGGGTAGTCCTCCTGTGCAACGCCCGAGACGTCCAGGTACAGCGTGATATACGCAATCCCGTTGGTCTGCACGTCATGATGCACCAGCTTCACGCCGTCTTTCACATGCTCGATATTGGTAAACGGACGGACAGTCCGCTTGAGGTCCTCCCGCCTGAGCATCGGAATCTTTTCCAGCTCCTCCGGCGTGGAGGGCGTCTCCTGAAATGCGCGCAGCTTCTTCGTATCCTCGATCAGCCCCAGAATCTGCTCATGGCTGAGGGTCTCTTTCCAGGCCGCAAGCCTTGCAGCACTCTCTTCCTCTGTCCGTTTCACGATCCCCTTCTCAGGAACCGCTGTCAGGATCGATGCGTGCGGATTGTCCAGGAAATAGGTCCGGATCAGGTCTTCATAATAGCCGGTCTGTATCTGCTCCCTGAGGAACCTGTAGTCGTCCAGCTGTTCGACATAGTCAAACGGCTGGTCATCCCGGTACAGCCAGCTGTCAAATGCATCGATGGAATAGATCAGGCCCTTCGGGAATCCGCCGTAATCCGCTTCCCTGTAGCGGAACTCCATGGAATTGACGGCGGCTTCAAGCGCCTTTTTGTTCAGTCCCTCCCTGCAGAGCTTTTCGAGCGTCTCGCGGATCACCTCCAGGAAACGATCCTCGTCCTCGCGCTCCGCGTTTTTCGCAACCACGGAGAACATGGGCTGGCGGATGCCTGAATCAAAGGATCCGTACACATCCTTGCCGATCCCCGCGTCCAGAAGCGCCCTCTTGAGCGGCGCGCCCGGGGTCTCCAGCAGGACGTAGTCCAGCACGGAGAGCGCATTGCACAGCCTGGTGTCGCTGCTCTGGGAGCAGACCACATTCCAGGACAGGTAGGTGTTCTCCTCCATCGGGTCATTTTCCCCGATCGGATAAGACGTCTCAACGCGCACCGGCTCCGCGAAGCTCTTCTGCAGCGCAACCTCGGAGTACACCGGGCCGTTTTCGCCCATCATAGAATCAATCCTGTCCATTGTGCCCAGGTATTCGCGGTCCAGATACTCCAGGCGCTCCGCAAAGTCCATCTTCCCGTAGAGGTAGATGTAGGAATTGGAAGGATTGTAGTACTTCCTGTGAAAATCCAGGAACTGCTCATAGGTCAGGGTCGGGATGCATTCCGGATCTCCGCCGGAATCCACGCCGTAGGTCGTGTCCGGGAACAGGGAGTTCATGATCTTGCGCTCGAGCACTTCATCCGGCGAGGAGTAGGCGCCCTTCATCTCGTTGTAGACGACGCCGTTGATCACAACCGGACCGTCCTCTTCTTCCAGCTGCCAGCTCCAGCCTTCCTGGCGGAAGATCAGCTCATTGCGGTAGATGTTCGGATGAAACACCGCGTCCAGGTACACGTCCATCAGATTCCGGAAATCCTGGTCGTTGCAGCTGGCAACCGGGAACATCGTCTTGTCCGGGAAGGTCATGGCGTTGAGAAATGTGTTCATGGAACCCTTGACCAGTTCCACAAACGGATCCTTGGACGGATATTTCTCAGACCCGCACAGCACCGTGTGCTCGATGATATGCGGCACGCCCGTCGAATCCGTCGGCGTTGTGCGGAACGCAATATTGAAGACCTTGTTGTCGTCCTCATTTTCAATCAGCATGATCCGCGCGCCGGTCCTGTTATGCCGCAGCAGGTATCCCTTCGAGCCGATGTCCGGAAGATCCTTTTCCTCAACCAATGTGTACGCTTTCAGATTCTGCAGTTCCATATCCTTTGTTATCTCCTACCACTTGTTTTCTGCACTGCCATTTGTTTTCTGCATCCTTCAGTTCAGCGCCTCTTCGCACGCCACGCCGCCACTTTGTTCTTTCTTCTGTGCGCCCGGATCAGACAGATCAGCCCGCCCGCCAGGACAATGGCAAATATGATCACGGCACACTGGAAGAAAAACGCGTCCGGGAGCACCAGGATCACCGGATCAAGCGCCGGATCAAAGAGCCAGTAGTCATTGCGAAAGAACACCTTGTGAAATGTTTCAAATACAAGATCCCATCTCCAGACACAGAGCACGCCGAGCACGGTCGGAAGCAGGATGGTCAGGATCCCCGCCATCCGCAGATATCTGGAGTTCCCCCCGTGTCTGTGAAGGAAATAGCTCACCAGCGTGAGGATCCCGGTTGCAAGGCACAGAACCTGCACCGCGTCAAAAATCACCTTGCAGTCGGCAAAATGAATCCTGCCCTGCTCGCTCATGGCGAATGTGCTCATCGTCAGCGGCGCCCTGTTCCACACGCTCAGATAGTGCACAATACTGTCATAGTCCCTGCGGATCGCGTCCGCCGCAACGCCGGAGGATTCCTCCAGATGCAGCAGGCGGATATCCAGATAATAAAGGGGCCTGCAGTACAGCACAAACACCACTGCGAAACTGATGATAAACAGCGCAATCATCAGTGCCCAGAACAGATTGCTGCCAAAGGAAGCCTTCTTCTGTCTTCGCGCCATCCGCATACCTCTCCTGCCGTGCCCATTCCTGTCTTTGCCTGTGTCTAAACCTGTCGGGTATTATACCATACCCGGAAGTTCTGCGAAACTGTCTTTCCGATGCCCGCACAAGACTTTCGTTACAGTTCCACAGGCCAGCCAACTCTGCTTTGAGTTTGTGGGCACACTGAAAACACGTTGCCTACCCGCGCTTTGCATCGGTTGCATTGCAGCCTCTCCCAGCTCCT
>CAJOKX010000013.1 GCA_905235415.1 uncultured Lachnospiraceae bacterium | reverse complement strand
TCGGTTGCATTGCAGCCTCTCCCAGCTCCTATAGAAGCGTGGTCGCTTCCGAGGCTGCAGCAACTCGCAAAGCTTAGTCGGCTGCCTATGGTTTTCAGTTGTGCCCACAGAACTCCTTGCAGAAGGTCGGAGGCTGGTCTGTGAACTGTAACAAGATAACTGCAGTGCAAAGCAAAGGAGCCGGCCCGGCGTCTGCCGGAACGGCTCTGATTCCATCCGATATGTGATTCGATTCCTGTACGGCATCACAGCCCCCTGCAGGCGGCTCTTTTAAAGCGGCCCGAAGCAGGCAGCCTGTCAGTCGTCAATCTTTGTCCTGCGGTCGGTGCGTATGGTCGTATCCACGGGATCATAGTACTTCTGCTTGTAATAAGCGTACAGTGCCTTGTATTCCTCTTCCTGGCCCGGCCGGATGTGGAAATCCTCAGAATGCTTGTCTGTGTAGTAGTATCCGGTGATTCTCTGCATGACATAGATACTGATGCTGGAACAGTGATCCGCGGTGTTCTCCAGCGCATTGACGACCTCGAGAAATGAGATGCCGGAGGCAACCGTGCACGTACCATCCTGCAGACGGTCAATGTGATGATTCTTCAGCAGTTCCTTCAGGCTGTCAATCACCTCTTCCAGAGGCTGCACCCTGGCGGCGTCCTGCTCCGAAGTGTTGGTAAATGCGCTCACAGCCATCTCCAGAATCCGGATCGTCGCCGAACCAATCGAATTCAGTTCTCTCTTCGCGACATTCGTGAATTCAATGCCGGACTCCTCATCATAGGAAGCAACTTCGGCGATCTTAATGCACATATCGCCGATCCTCTCGAAGTCTCCCACGCAATGCAGCAGCTCGTTCGACCTGCTGTTATCGAGCTTGCTGATCGACTGCGCATTTACCCGGACGAGATAGTCTCCGATCTGCGTCTCCGCCTTGTCCAGGAAACGCTCATTCATCTCCATCTCGGCAAACGCCTTCTCATCCCAGTTCGTTGTAAGCTGAAGGGCCGTATGCAGATTCTCCAGTGCGGCAGCCCCCATCTCATCGACAACCTTCTTGCACTGATCCAGTGCAATCGCGGGCGTTGAAATAAAGATCGGATCAAGCAGGCTGAGCTTGGTGGATCTGTCCTTCTCGTCGTCGATCGGAATCATGCGCTCCGCAGTATTGGCAAGCACGCCTGCAAACGGGAACAGAATCAGGCTCATAACCACGTTGAACATCGAGTGGAAGTTTGCGATCGTATCCCTGCTCATCTGCGCATCCCAGAACCGGAACCCGAACAGCGCCTGATAAGCGTAGATCGCTCCGAAGAACAGAATTCCGTTGAACAGGTTCATCAGGAAATCGACCAGGACCAGACGCTTGGCGTGTTTCGTGGTACCGATCGAGGCGATCATCACGGGAACCGTCTTGCCGATATTCATACCGATCACAAGCGGAGCCGCCATACTGAAGGTCACGGCGCCGGTTGACGCGAATGCCTGCAGAAGACCGACAGACGCCGAGCTGGACTGCAGAATCGTGGTCACCAGGATTCCGATCAGGACAGCAAGAACAGGGTTCGTGAACATGGTGAACAGTTCCAGAAACTGTTCAGAGTCCTTCAGCGGGGAAAGCGCGGCCTCAATCGCGGACATCCCCATAAACAGAATACCGAAGCCAACCACGATGCTTGCGATTCCGCGGCTCTTCTTCCGTTTCATGATCAGCAGGCAGAATGCTCCGATCATCACAATCGCCGGCGCCAGCGTCGAGGGTTTGAGCAGATCCGTCCAGCTGGTTACGGCGGAACCGCCGCCGGACAGACGCAGCAGCTGCGCCGTCATCGTCGTACCGATATTCGCGCCCATCATAACCGGGATCGCCTGCATAAGCTTCATGATCCCGGCATTGACAAAACCGACCAGCATGATCGTTGTCGCGCCGGAACTCTGAATAACAGCCGTGACGCCCGTACCGAGTAAAAATGCCTTGAACCTGCTGTTGGTCAGCTGTCCCAGGGTTTGCTCAAGCCGCCCTCCCGCTAGCTGCTGGAGAGAAGATGACAGAAGACTCATTCCATACAGGAACAGTCCGATTCCGCCCATCAACGACAGCACTATCGACATCATAATTGGTTTCTCCTGCGCGAGATGCGCTTCTTTATCCGGTTATACATACATGAGGCAGTAAAACAGCGCGCCGGTTTTCATCCGGTCTATATGATTAACCACGCATTCTCAATATATCACAGATCTGCGCAGTTGTCTTTAATTTAACAAATAATCTCTGCTGCGGATGCGGAGCGGACTCCATGGAAAGACCCTGCTCATCCAGGATCGATTCCACCTCCGTCTCCGTGTCCGTGCCGTCCGGGCGCATCACCTCGATCCGGTCCCCGACGCTGAACTTGTTCTTCTGGGTGATTTCTACATATTGACATCCGTCGATCTGTTTATATCCCTGCACGCAGCCCAGGTATATGTAGTTTCTCTCATAGGTGTTGCTGTCGTAGATCTGTGCATCAGGCCCGGGCTTTCCGTAGAAGAAGCCGGTCGTAAACGGACGGAAGGTACAGTCGCGGATCTGTTCATGATACCAGTCCATGTGCGCCTCGTACCGCTCCGGCCCCTCTCTCAGGTCATCCAGCGCCCTGCGGTAGGTCCTTGCAACCGTCGCGACATACAGCGCGTTTTTCATCCTTCCTTCTATTTTCAGACTGTCGATCCCGGCGTCGATCATATCCGGGATGTGCTCTATCATGCACAGGTCTTTCGAGTTGAAGATAAAGGTTCCGCGCTCCGTCTCCAGGACCGGCATGTATTCTCCCGGCCGGCTCTCTTCCTCTATGAGAAAGCGGCTCTCCTCTCCAAGGCGCGTATGAACCAACATCCCGTCTTCCTCTGACGCCTCCCGGACACTGTATTCCCATCTGCACGGGTGCGTACAGGCACCGTGGTTGGCGTCCCGTCCGGTTAAGAAGTTGGACAGAAGGCACCGTCCCGAATAGGAGATGCACATCGCCCCGTGGACAAATGCCTCTATCTCCAGTTCATCCGGAATCCTCTCCCGGATCTGCCGGATCTCTTCAAGACTCAGTTCCCTGCCGCACACCACGCGTTCCGCGCCCAGGGAATGCCAGAACAGAAAGGTCTCATAATTGACGTTGTTCGCCTGGGTGGAAATGTGCACCGGGATCTGCGGGCACAGCTTCCTCGCGCGCATAAACAGTCCGGGATCCGCGATGAGCAGTGCGTCCGGGCCCAGCCGGCCAAGCTCCTCCAGATACCTGTCCGCCGCCTCCAGGTCTTCATTGTGCGCTAAGATGTTGACGGTCACGTAGACCTTCACCCCATGGTCATGCGCGTACCGGATCCCTTCTTCCATCTCCCCGGCGCTGAAGTTTTTTGCCTTTTCGCGCAGCGAAAAAGCCTCGCCGCCTATGTAGACCGCGTCCGCCCCGTAGCGGACCGCCACCTTCAGGACCTCCAGGCTGGAAGCAGGAATCAGTAATTCGGGAATCATTCCCTGTCTGTGCATAGCGATCTCCCCGGCCATTTTGCCGCGCTGCTCTGTTTATACGTCAGTGCCACTCCGTCCGCGATCGGTACAACCGACGTCACCAGTCCCTGCGTGCGGCACAGCGCGTGCAGGTATTCCCGCATGCGCGCATGGATGGTACGGTCCCTTCTGTCCACCGCATATCTCGACTCCAGAAGCACGCCGTCCTGCAGCACATTGTCGGACACCAGAAGGGCGCCGGTTTTCATCACCCGGAGTACCTGCGGCAGATAATGAATATACTGCGCCTTGGCTGCGTCCATGAAGACCATGTCATAGGAATCGCTCTCCAGCTGGCAAAGCGCCTCCTGCGCGTCTTTTCCGATCAGAAAAAGCCGCTCCTTCCAGGGACACGTCTCGAAATTCTTCTCCGCCTCCCGGATGCGCGGCTCATAGTTCTCGATGGTTGTGATCGTTGTTTCCGGCGGCGTGAAAGACGCCATCCGCATGGCGCTGTACCCGGTCGCGGTGCCGACCTCCAGGATCCGCTCCGGCCTGCGCAGCTCCAGCAGGACATGGAGAAAGCTCTCCATCTCGAGCCGGATGATCGGTACGCCCGCCTCCTCGGCCTGCTTTCTCTTCGCGGCAAACGGATACCCGCCGGTCTCCTCCGGGCCCTGAAGGGAATGCAGAAATGTCAGAAGTCTGTCATTGTCACCGCCGGTCATGAAAGGATATCCTCCATGCAGTCCAGATCCAGGTCGATACTGTCCATGATCCGGAGGCTGACCTGACGGAGCGTTCTGCAGACCGCAAGCTCAGCGTCCAGATACGTATTGATGACCGGATCCTCCCGCAGCTTCCTGCACGCTGCAGACATCTTCTCCTGCTCCGCGGGCAGGGCGCCCCGTTCTGAATTCTGCAGAAGATAATTCTCCCTGCGGAATGCATCCGTCTTCTTTCTTCTGGACACATCCTGGTCCAGTGTCTCTCTTGCCTTCTCAAACGCTCTGTATTCACTGCTCTGTCGCAGGCTGCGCAGCAGTTCATCCAGGCTTCGCTGTACGCTTTTGTCCATCTGTGAAAATGATTCTTTCTGTATTGCTGTTATGCATCCGCCTCCATGAGGATCGGAAGGATCATCGGATTTCTCTTTGTGCGCTTCCAGAGGAAATCCCCCAGTTCATCGCGCACCGCATTCTTGATCGAAGCCCAGTCCGGCCCCTTTCTGTCCAGCGCGTCCTGCACGGCGTCTTCCACAACTTCCTGCGCCTCTTCCATCAGCTCCTCGGAATCTCTCACATAGACAAATCCCCTGGATACAATGTCCGGGCCCGCGATCAGATGGCCGTCCGAATCCAGCGTCAGAACCGCGATGATCACGCCGTCCTCCGCCAGTCTCTGCCTGTCTTTGAGCACAATATTGCCCACGTCGCCGACGCCCAGGCCGTCCACCAGGATCCCGCCGCTTGTCACATGCCCCGTCACAGCCGCTGTGTCCGAATCCATGGACAGTTCCAGTACGTCACCGCTGGAGAGCATCACGATATGATCCGAATCATAGTCCAGCATTCTGGCGATCCTTGCCTGCGCGATCCTGTGCCTGTACTCTCCGTGCACGGGGATCGCGAAACGCGGCTTCACCAGCGAATAGATCAGCTTAATCTCTTCCTGGCACGGGTGTCCGGAGACATGTGTATCCTGGAAGATCACATCCGCGCCCTTGCTGTACAGTTCATTGATGACCTTCGATACGCTCTTCTCATTTCCGGGAATCGGATGCGAGGAGAAAATGATCGCGTCTCCGGGCTTGATCTGGACCTTCTTGTGGATTCCTCCGGCCATGCGCGAGAGCGCCGCCATCGATTCTCCCTGGCTGCCGGTCGTGATCAGCACCAGCTGCTCGTCCGGGTAGTTTTTCATCTCATCCAGTGTGATCAGCGTATTCTCGGGGATGCTGATATAGCCAAGCTCCTCCGCCGTTGAGATCACATTGACCATCGAGCGGCCTTCCACGATCACCTTGCGGCTGTACTTGTACGCTGTGTCGATAATCTGCTGCACACGGTCCACGTTGGACGCAAAGGTCGCGACGATCAGCCTGGAACTTCTGTGCTCGGCAAAGATCGTATCGAAGGTTCTTCCGACGGTTCTCTCCGAAGGCGTATATCCGGGCCGCTCCGCATTGGTGGAGTCGCACATCAGCGCAAGCACGCCCTTTTTCCCGATCTCCGCAAATCTCTGCAGGTCGATCGGGTCTCCGAAAACAGGCGTGTAGTCCACCTTGAAATCACCGGTGTGAACGACCGTTCCGGCCGGTGAATAGATTGCGAGGGCCACTGCGTCCTGAATCGAATGATTGGTCTTGATAAATTCAACTCTCATCTGTCCGAGGCTGATCGTCTGCCCCGGCGATACGACCTTCCTGCGGGTTGTCTTCAGCAGTTCATGTTCCGCAAGCTTCAGCTCGATCAGGCCCATGGTCAGCCTGGTCGCGTAGATCGGAACGTTCAGCTGCTTGAGAATATAGGGAAGAGCCCCGATATGGTCCTCATGTCCGTGCGTGAACACAAATCCCTTCACCTTTTCCTTATTTTCCAGAAGATAACTGATGTCCGGAATGACCAGATCGATCCCGTACATGTCGTCTTCAGGGAACGACAAACCACAGTCGACTACAAGTATCGTATCCTCATACTCGAATGCAGTAATGTTCATACCGATGGCTTCCAGTCCTCCAAGCGGTATGATCTTCAGTTTTGATTGACTGCTCAAAATATCCTCTCTTTCATCTCTTCATGCCGCGGGCCCGCAGCCCGCCCCGATTGCAGCAAAACACGTCCCGCCCCGGGATGTGTCAAACCAGAGCTATATCGTCCAGCATCTGGATAAATACTTTGGAAAGCGCTTCGAGCTGTTCATCATCTTCCACAAACTCATAAAGCGCTTCTTCTTCGCCGTCCTTTGAGAGATCCTGCAGGATATATGCATCCCCGTCTCCGTCCGGCGCTTCTGTCACCAGAAGATAATCAACGCCTGCGATCCTGGTCTGTTCCAGCACGTAGAAATCCACTTCTTCTCCGTTCGGACCGGCCTCCAGCGTTATCTTCGAAAGATCACTCATCATCTGTTTCAACCTCCGGAATGGGGAGACCGGCATTGACCCTGTCCAGATATCCCTGGAGGATCAGCATGGCAGCGATCTCGTCCACATAGTCTTTATGATTGCGCACGCCCGTCTCATCCATCACTCTGTCCGCGGCAACGGTAGTAAGCCTCTCATCCCACAGAATGACAGGCAGCGATGTGCGCTGCATCACCATGTCCCTGAACTGTATGGTGGCTTTTGCTCTCTCTCCGATTGTCGCATTCATGTTGCGGGGGAAGCCGAGTACGATCGTCTCAGCCTGATATTCGGATGCGAGCTGCGTAATCCGCGCAAGCGTCTGCCGCAGCTTGTTCTCACTCTTGCGCCGAATGATCTCCACACCCTGTGCTGTCAGGCGGAGCGGATCCGATACCGCCACGCCGACTGTTTTTGAACCATAGTCAAGTCCCAGAACGCGTCTGTACTCCCTTGCGCCCTCTCTCTCCTGTCTGCAAACGGATTCTGTCATGAATGGTTCTTCCATGCCTCGTTGCGGATATACTCCTTCAGCAGCTCTTCAACAATCTCATCCCGCTCCACCTTCATAATCATGCTTCTGGCATTCTTATGGCTGGTGATATACGTGGGATCACCCGAGATGATGTAGCCGACAATCTGGTTCACAGGATTATAGCCCTTTTCAGTCATCGCGACATACACAAGTTCAAGAACCTTTTTGACCCGCATCTCCGGATCCGTCTCTACATTAAAATATTGAGTATTGTAAATGTCTGCCATAATCCACAGTCCCCGATCCCCTCTGCATGCCGTCCCCTGCAAAGGATTCTTCCCTCCCGCGCACTGCCGGATACGGCTGCGCGGCAAAGCAAAATAAACACAATTTCCTACAATCGAGTATATTCCAAAACCGGCAAAGATTCAACTGTCAACTTCCCATTTCGGATCTGTCCTCTCAGGTCCTCCTTTGAAAATGCAAATGCCCTGATATACTCTCTGGTATAGCCGGTATACAGCTTCATCCCTTCCGGAACGGGTCCTGCGATCTTCCCCGCGCCAAGGCTTCCCAGCCCGGCGTTCGGAACGGACACCGTCCCGCTGCTTCCGATCTGGGCTTCTTCCTCAAACAGGACGGAAGCCTCCATGCCGTCCCGCGCCTCTTCAAATGAACGGCTGCAGCGCCTGCCAAGCTCTGAGAGAACGCCGAGCCTCTCCTCTTTCACTGCCTCCGGGACCTGGTCCTTCATCGCTGCCGCCCGCGTTCCCGCGCGCATGGAATAGCGGAACAGGTGCGTCTCATAGAGACAGATCGATTCCAGGAACGCCCTGGTCTGCTCAAATTCATCCTCCGTCTCTCCGGGAAATCCCACGATCACATCCGTCGTGACAGCCGGCGTATCAAACGCTTCCCGAAGAAGGTTCACCCGCTCCCGGTATTCCTCTGCGGTATAATGACGGTTCATCCGTTTCAGCACACTGTCGCACCCGCTCTGGAGGGACAGGTGGAAATGGGGACAGAGTTTATCGATCTGAGAAAGCCTTGATACCGACTCCTTCGTGATGATGGTCGGCTCCAGTGAGCCGAGCCGGATCCGCTCAATTCCGTCGATCTGAGAGATCTCCTCGATCAGATCGATTAATTTCGATCTTTCCTGCCAGGTCTTCTTTTCTCCGTTCTCACCGTATGCATCATCGATATTTCCCGAAAAATCAACACCGTAGGAAGAGAGATGGATGCCTGTCAGGACCACTTCCTTCACGCCCGAGCGCGCGAGCGTTTCCAGTTCCCTCCGGATATCCTCGCTCTTCCGGCTCCGGATCCGCCCTCTCGCATACGGGATAATACAGTAGCTGCAGAACATATTGCAGCCGTCCTGCACCTTGATATAGGCGCGCGTATGGCCTTCAATCCGGGGAAGCGTCATCTCTTCCCACTCTTTCTCATGCATGACGTCGCCCACGCTGCCCACACTTTCGGCAGCGTGCCCCGGATCTGCATGCGCGGGGTCTGCATGCGCCTGGCCTGCATGCGCGCTTCCGCCCGCATTCGCCAGATACTTCTCCAGCTCCTCCACGAGCCTGCCTTTCCGGCCGCTCCCCAGCACAATATCCGCTTCCAGGCTCTTTCCGGTTTTCTCCAGCGCGGTCTGCACATAGCACCCCGCAGCCACCACAACGGCATCCGGGTTCATCTTCCTGGCGCGGCGGATCATCTGCCGGCTCTTTCGGTCCGCAATGTTTGTGACGGAGCAAGTATTGATTACATACACATCCGCCGGCTCATCAAAGGACACAGTCTCAAAACCCGCCTCCTCAAGCATGGCGCGCATTGCATCCGTTTCATATACATTTACCTTGCAGCCCAGCGTGTGGAGAGCCGCCTTCATGCCCTGAAAATTCATGGTTCTTTCATTCCCGCCCGCCTTGACTTTTGAAAGTCAAAACGATACACTAATCATGTACATAAGCCATGCATGTTTATACAATTTCACCCACATGCGGGTGCAGCATATATCTAAGTATTGGAGGACAGCCACCTATGAAGACCGTACAGATTTCCCTGAATTCTATTGACAAAGTCAAGTCTTTTGTAAATGACGTCACCAGATTTGACTATGATTTTGACCTGGTGTCCGGCAGATATGTCATCGATGCGAAGTCCATCATGGGCATCTTCAGCCTGGACCTTTCCAAGCCGATCGACCTGTGCATTCACGCGGAGGACAACCTGGACGAGATCCTGAGCGCTCTGAAGCAGTATATGATCTGAAGGACAGGAGCCCTGCCCTTTTTCAGATCCGGTTGTGACTTGTCTGAGACAGCTGCCCGTCTGTGACGGACAGCTGTTTTTATGCATTCCTTCATCACCGCGCACTGCCGGATGCGCCCGGCGTCCCGCTTCTCGTCTCTCAGATCCCGACCTCGATCGTTTCTGCCGTCCGGACCGCCTCTTCCACCATCTCGTCGATTCCGTCCGAAAGCTTCAGCTCGGACTTCTGTATGACCTCCAGACGCGGCTTGGTCACAGGATGCTTCGCGACAAAGATCGTGCAGCAGTCCTCAAACGGCTGGATACTGGTGTCATAGGTTCCGATCTTCAATGACAGGTCTACGATATCCTGCTTGTCAAATCCGATCAGCGGCCTGAAGACCGGCATCGTGCAGGCGTCATCGGTGCACACCAGGCTCTGGATGGTCTGGCTGGCCACCTGGCCGATGGATTCGCCCGTGACAAGCGCCTGCGATCCGTCCTCCTTCGCGAAGCGCTCTGCGATCCGCATCATATAGCGGCGCATGATAATCGTCAGTTCATCGTGCGGGCACTTCTCATAGATCGCCAGCTGGATCTGGGTAAAGTTCACCACATGCAGCCGGATCGGGCCGGAATAGCGCGACACCAGCTTTGCCAGGTCGACCACCTTCTGTTTTGCTCTCTCTGACGTATAGGGGGGCGCGTGGAAATAAGTCGCATCCAGGACCACGCCTCTCTTGGCAATCATCCAGCCTGCAACCGGGGAATCGATCCCTCCGGACAGCAGCAGCTGCGCCCTTCCGTTTGTCCCGACCGGCATGCCGCCCGGACCGGGAAGAATCTTCGAATAGATGTAGACTTCGTCGCGCACCTCGATGTAGAGCATCATGGACGGATCATGCACATCCACCTTCATTTTCCCGGGAAATGCGTCCAGAAGCCGTGCGCCGACCTCGGCGTCCAGTTCCATGGAGGGCACCGGATAGTGCTTGTTCGCCCTTCTCGTATGCACCTTGAACGTGATTGCGTCCGGATCCGGAACGGCGTTTTCCCCCGATCCCTCTTCCGGATTCTCCACCGGCGTCAGGTCGTAGGTCTGCGCGATAAACCGGACCGCGTCCTCGGCGATCTCATCCGCATCCTCCAGCGGAACCTTCATCACCTGGCAGATCCCCACCAGTCCGAAAACCTTCTGCAGGGCAGCGATGACTTCGTCCGGATCGAAACTGTCATCATCGCCGAGCACATCCGCATAGATGCGCCCCTGTTCCTTGTGCACGTCAAACGTGCCTTCCACGCTGCCAAGCGCATGCCGGATCCGGGATACCAGGACGTCCTCAAACTGACCGCGGTTTTTCCCCTTGATGCCGATCTCTCCGTATTTTAATAAAAATGTCTTACATACCATCCGTCAGAAGCTCCGTTTCTGTAATCATGTAAAATAAAAAGTCTGTCTTATCTGCGCGTGAACCTCCGAAGCTGCGGCAGCAGCTCCTTCAGCGCATCCACCGTGCAGTCGATCTGGTCACAGGTGGTCCTGTCGCTGAAGCTGAAGCGGATTGCCGACTCCTGAAGCTCCTTCGGCAGATGAATCTCCTGCAGAACCGAACTCACAGGCGCCTTCTTATTGGAAGAACACGCAGACCCGGAGGACACATAGATCCCCTTCTCTTCGAGCGCATGCAGCAGCACTTCGGAGCGGACCCCTTCAAAGGAACAGTTGACAATGTGCGGCGCACCCTTCGTCTCATCTTCCGTACTGTTCAGGTGCGTGCCTTCGATCTCCTTCAGGCCGGCGATCAGGCGCCTTCTGCATAAAAGCATGCCCTCCACCTTCCGGTCCAGATCCTCGTACGCTTCCGCCGCGGCCTGTCCAAGGCCTGCCACGCCCGGCACGTTGTCCGTTCCGGAACGCATGCCGCCCTGCTGGCCGCCGCCCAAAACGAGCGGACGGATCTTTGTATTCTCTTTGATATACAGAAAGCCGACGCCCTTGGGGCCGTGGATCTTGTGTCCGCTCACGGACAGCAGATCGATCCCCAGCTTCTTCGGAAGGATACGCATCTTGCCGTAGGCCTGGATCGCATCCACATGGTAAAGGATCTGCCGGTTCTGCGCGCGGTTGTACTGCGCTATGATCTTCCCGGCCTCCGCGACCGGTTCGATGGCGCCGATCTCATTGTTCACGTACATCGTCGAGACCAGGATCGTCTCGGGGCACAGTGCCTCCTTCAGTTCGTCCGGATCAATCCTGCCGTGGGAATCCACGCCCAGATACGTGACGCGGAAACCGGACTCCTCCAGCATTCTGAGCGGCTGCAGGACCGCCGGATGTTCCACCGCGGTCGTGATGATATGATTCCCCGCGCGCCTGTTTGCGAGCGCAGCGCCGATCAGCGCCAGGTTATCCGACTCGGTTCCCCCGGATGTAAAAAGGATCTCCCCGGGATTCACTTTCAGGGTTGCGGCAATCTGCTCCTTCGCACGGCGCAGATACTGCTCGGCGTCTACGCCTTTCCGGTGCCTGGAGGACGGGTTGCCGAAATCCTCCCGCATGGTCTTTTCCACAACCTCGATCACGCCCTCTGAAACAGGGGTTGTCGCGGAATTATCCAGATAAATCTCCATGTTGCTTATTCTTCCTTTTCCAGATACAGCATCAGCATCGAAAGAACCGCGATGGCAGCGGTGTCCGTGCGCAGGATCCGGTGTCCCAGCGTAATGCTCTCGGCTCCCAGCTCCAGCAGCTGCTCAATCTCTCTCTCCTCGAATCCGCCTTCGGGTCCGATGAAGATCCCCACGCTCTTTGCGCTCTTTGCCTCATTCAGCACCCTGAACGTCTGGCGGATTCCTTCTGCATGCTCATAGGGAACCAGGATCCTGTCCAGCTTCGACGCCGCCTCCAGCGCCTGCTGCCAGTTCATAGGTTCCCGGATGGGCGGAATAAAAGACCGCTTGGACTGCTTCGCGGCGGAAAGACTGATCGCATTCCACCGTTCCGCCTTCCTGGCAGCCCTTTTCTCATCCAGCTTCACAATGGTTCTGGCCGTCATTACCGGCAGAACCTCATGAACGCCCAGTTCTACGCTTTTCTGAATCACCGTCTCAAAGCGGTCTCCCTTCGGAAGCGCCTGAAACAGATACAGATCGGTGCCCAGTTCCCGTGCGTTCTTCTGCAGATCCACCACTCTGGCGGTTATGTCATCGGATCGAATCTCATCGATCTCACACAGGTACTCGACCGGATCATCTTCCCGGCCCGTGCACACCAGGATCTGCTCTCCGCTCTTCATACGCAGGACGCTGCGGATATGCTTCACGTCCGCCCCCGTGATGCGGACCTCTCCCTGCTGCATATCGATATCAGACGGGTCAACAAAGAATCGGTACATACTCTTACACTTTACGCGCAGTCACGCTGACCCACTCTCCCTGGCGCGTCACTTCCACCACTTCCAGGCCCGCACGGATACAGGCGTCCGTCACGTCGGCTTCCTTCTCTTCCAGAATGCCGGACGTGATATAGAGCGCGCCCTTTTTCATGTGCTGCGGGATGACAGGGGTCAGTTCCACCAGAACCGGGGCGAGAATATTGGCGGTTACGATATCATATTTTTCGTATCCGGCCGCATCCTGTGTCTGCCTGTCATCGATCAGGTTGCCGATGACCGCTTCCATTTTCTGCCCGCTGATCCCGTTTGACTGCAGATTCTCCAGAACCGCGTCCATCGCACACGGATCCAGATCCGTTCCGAATACATGTCCGGCGCCGAGCAGAATCGCGGTGATCCCCAGGATGCCGCTGCCGGTTCCGACGTCCAAAACCTCGCATCCGGGCGTCACATACCGGATCAGCTGGCGCATGCACAGCTGCGTCGTCTCATGCATCCCCGTCCCGAAGGCGGTTCCGGGATCAATGTGCAGGATCTTCCTGCCTTTATCTTCTTCCCTGACCTCTTCCCACGAAGGAATCACCAGGAAATCGTCCACTGTAAACTGGTGGAAATACTGTTTCCAGTTATTGATCCAGTCCTTGTCCTCGGTTTGGGAGCGTTCGATCGTGCAGGGGCCGATGTCGGAGAACCGGCGAAGATCCGCCAGTTCTTCCTCCACACGAGCGAGCACCGCGTCCGCGTCCTCATCCTCATCCAGATAAAAACTCAGATACGCGGTCCCGTCATCTTCTCCAGCCGTCAGCGGTATGTCTACAAACATCTGCTGAAGATCTTCCTCCGACAGCGGTACATTGTCCTCGATCTGGGCGCCCTCCACGCCTGCGTCCGCAAGCGCGCAGATAACGATATCCTCCGCCTCGGTCGTGGTCTTCAGCCTGAATTTCGTCCATTTCATGTCCAGTCTCCCCGCCGGATTCTTTCAGGATACTCCGGCGTCAGTCTCTGTATCCGTCCGGGTTATTGCTCTGCCAGTTCCAGGAATCGCGGCACATCTCATCGATTCCGTACTGCGCTGTCCAGCCAAGCTCACGCTCTGCCTTGGAAGGATCGCAGTAGTTGGTGCTGACGTCGCCCGGGCGGCGCGGCTTGATCTCATACGGTACCGGCTTTCCGCAGGCCTTTCCGAATGCTTCCACAACCTGGAGGACGGAATATCCGTGTCCTGTTCCGAGATTGTATACCGATACGCCTTCCTTGTCCGCAAGCTTGCGGATCGCATGCACATGGCCCTTCGCCAGATCCACAACGTGGATATAATCACGCACGCCGGTTCCGTCCGGGGTATCATAATCGTCTCCGAACACATTCAGCTTCTCCAGCTTGCCGATCGCAACCTGCGTGATGTAGGGCATCAGATTGTTCGGGATTCCCTTCGGATCCTCCCCGATCAGTCCTGTCGGATGCGCGCCGATCGGATTGAAATAACGGAGCAGGATCACGTTCCACTCCGGATCGGAGGTGTGCAGGTCTGTCAGCACCTGCTCCAGCATCCACTTGGTCCATCCGTACGGATTCGTGCAGATTCCTTTCGGGCACTCTTCCGTAATCGGCACAAACGCCGGATCCCCGTAGACCGTCGCGCTGGAGCTGAAGATAATATTCTTGACGCCATGATCGCGCATGCTGTCAACCAGCGTCAGCGTACCGGTGATATTATTGGAATAATACTCGATCGGTTTTCTGACAGACTCCGCCACAGACTTCAGCCCCGCAAAATGAATCACGGCTTCAATCTTCTGCGACTCAAAGATCTGATCCAGGCACGCGCGGTCCCTGATATCCCCTTTGACAAAGTCAGGCCGTTTCCCTGTGATCTGCTCGATCCTCTCCAGTGCCTTCGGGCTGGAATTGTCCAGATTGTCAATCACCGTGACCTCATATCCCGATTCCAAAAGTTCAACGCATGTATGGCTGCCGATAAATCCGACGCCGCCCGTTACCAGTATTCTCATCGTTTTTCCTCCTGTGACTGTAAAGCCTGTCTCTGTTTCAAATCCCGCTTACCGGATCACAACGCCGCCGACCGGACGGATGTCCAGTACATAGCAGCTGTCGCCGCCAAGTATGCGGTTCACCGTCTGCGTAAATTCATCGATCCTGTCTGCCGGAACAAACGCCTGGCAGGTTCCCGCGAATCCGCCGCCATGGACACGGTACGCGCCTTCCCCCTGCAGCAGTTCATCGCACAGTGCCAGCACGACAGCCATCTCCTGATGTTCCTTTGCTCCTGTCGGAACGATATTCTGCAGGTACTCCCACGAAGACCTGCCGGAATCCTTCACCAGGCCCAGGAACGTATCAAAATCCTCCGCCTCCAGTGCCTGCACTTCCTTCGGCACCCTTGCGTCGTCCTGATAAAAATGTACGGCGCGCAGAACCGCTCTGTCCCCGAACTGCTTCCGGAGTTCAGGAATCGCCTGGAGGAAGTCTTTCCTGTCAACATCGCGAAGCACTTTCTGTCCGAAATAGCCCGCTACCGCATGCATCTCTACCGTGCACGCCGCATACTCATCCGTCAGATCCTCATGGCTTGCCCAGCTGTTGATGATGCACAGCTTCAGGCCGCTCTTTTCAAAGTCAACATCCACCTTCTTCACAACAGGGACGTCGGAGTCTTTGAAGTCAATCGTAATCAGATTGCCGACCGAAGAAGCCATCTGATCCAGCAGTCCGGACGGCTTGCCGAAATAAACATTCTCCGCATACTGACCGATCTGCGCGATCTGCACCGCGTCCGCCCGGTCTCCATAATACAGATGGTTGAGGATATTGCCGATCAGGACTTCAAACGCGGCCGATGAGCTCAGGCCGGATCCTGACAGGACCGTAGAGGTTGCAACAGCCTGGAATCCGCCAAGTTCAGCACCCATCTCGGCAAACTTTGCGGCCATCCCGCGGATCAGCGAATGAGTCCTGTTGACCTCCGACGGATGAATGCTCAGGTCGTCGAGATCGATCTCAATCATCGGGCGCTCATCCGAACGGATCCGGATCATATGATCGTCTGTCGGGGAAACTGCCGCGATAATGTCCATATTCACCGGCGCCGCCAGCACACGTCCGTTATCGTGGTCGGTATGGTTGCCGCCGATCTCCGTGCGTCCCGGCGCGGAATACAGCGTAATGTCGCCCTCTGTTCCGAACGTATTCTCATATCTCTCCAGAAGATCCACATACCTCGGAGCGTTCGCCTGTGCCTTGTCCAGATAAAGCGGCCTGATCGTCTCCGTAAATGCCGGGGACGCAACCCGCTCTTTCCATTCTTTCAGATTCATACAATCCCTCCATCCTGTTTGAAAAACACCCTTCCGCCGGCGCATGCTGCCGGTTTTCATACTGTCCTTTACTGTACCGTATTTTGGCCGTTTCGTACAGTAAAAAAATAAAGGAGCCATTCGATGAATGACTCCCGCAGATGGAACGGATGGGGCTCGAACCCATGACCTCCCGCGTGTGAGGCGGACGCTCATCCCAGCTGAGCTACCATTCCATAAAAATAAAAGAATTCCGTTACTTTCAAATAAAAGCCCGTCATCGCCTCGATGACGGGCAGTAGTTCCTAGGAGAATCGAACTCCTGTTTTCGCCGTGAGAGGGCGACGTCTTAACCGCTTGACCAAGGAACCACATATTCGTGAAGCTCTATTAATATATCACGCGTCTTTGGAAAATGCAAGCACATTTTTGCAATTCTGTATGTCTCATGTATCGCATGTTTCCGGCGGAGGTTCTGACGGGATATTCCACACGGCACAGATGTGCATTTCCAAAACTTTGCTGTATATTATCTCTTTTTGTTTTGTAAATTTTTAAACTTCACGAGGCTCTCCAGCTTGATTAAACGACCTTTTACTGATAATATGAAATCAGCAGCCGCAAAAGGTGCGGCACGTAGCCTGTCAATCCATCTGATATGTAAGGGAGATCATATGCTTACTGAAGAGAAAAGAAAACTGGAGCTTGAAGCTGCCAAGATCAGAAAAACCGCCCTTGAAACGATCCATACAGCAGGATCGGGACATATCGGCGGTTCATTCTCAATGGCTGAGATTGTCACTGTGCTGTACAACAAAGAGATGAACATTGATCCGCAGGATCCGGATAAAAAAGACCGTGACCGTCTGGTCCTTTCCAAAGGCCACTGCTCTCCTGTCATGTATGCAACGCTTGCAAGGAGAGGCTTTTTCCCGGTCGAGCATCTGAAGACATTCCGCAAGCTCGACAGCGACCTGTCAGGCCATGTTGAGATCCATGTTCCCGGTGTGGACATGTCCGCGGGATCCCTCGGACAGGGCCTGTCTGTTGCGCTGGGCATGGCCATGTATGCAAAATGCAACAATGTCGGCAACTACGTCTACGCGATCATGGGAGACGGCGAGATCCAGGAAGGCCAGATCTGGGAGGCCGCCATGGCTGCTGCTCATTTCAAGGTCAACAACCTGATCGGTTTCGTAGACAATAACAAGATTCAGCTGGACGGCAGGCTGACCGAGATCATGGATCCCGATCCGATCGACGAAAAGTTCCGCGCATTCGGCTGGAACGTCATCTCCTGCAACGGACAGGACGTCGAAGAGATCGCCGACGCGATCGAAGAGGCGAAGAAGTCCGAAGACAAACCGACCATGATCGTCGCTCATACCACAAAGGGCGCAGGCGTTTCCGTATTCGAAGATACCTGCCGTTTCCATGGCGGTCAGCCGACTCCGGAAGAGTATGACACCGCAATCAAGGAACTCGATGATACGATTGCTTCACTGGAGGTGTGAGAATGGGCGAAAATATTTCTACTCGTGTTGCATATGGCCGCGCTCTTGAAGAATTCGGCGGCCGTGAAGATATCTATGTATTTGACGCGGATCTCAAGACCTGCACCATGTCCGAGTACTTCTCGTATAAATATCCGGAGCGTTTCTTCAACGTCGGTATTGCCGAGGCGAACATGGTGAATATCGGCGCCGGATTTGCCGCCTGTGGAGCAACCGCTCTTGTTCACACCTTCGCAATCTTCGCAACCGGACGCGTCTATGACCAGATCCGCAACGATGTCTGCTATCCGGGACTGAACGTCAAGGTCGTCGGCAGCCACGCAGGCCTGACCGTCGGAGAAGACGGAGCCACCCACCAGGCGCTGGAAGACATCAGCCTGATGCGCACGATCCCGCGTATGACCGTGATCGTTCCCTGCGACGCCTACGAGACACGGCTCGCCACCAAAGCGATGCTGGACTTCAAGGGCCCGTGCTACTTCCGCACCGGACGTCCCGCAGTGGAATGTGTCACCGACAGCATCCCCGGGTACTCCTTTGAGATCGGAAAGGGCTCCCTGCTCAGGGACGGCTCCGACGTCACGCTGATTGCATGCGGCCTTATGGTACAGGAAGCGCTGAAAGCAGCGGATCTTCTGGCAGCAGAAGGCATCTCGGCGAGGGTCATCGACATGGCGACCATCAAGCCGATTGACCGTGAGATCATCGTGAAGGCAGCCAATGAGACCGGCGCTATCGTCACTGCCGAAGAGCACAACATCATCGGCGGACTCGGCAGCGCAGTCTCGGAAGTTTTAACTGACGAAGCACTCGTTCCGCTTCAGAGAGTCGGCGTGAAAGACCGTTTCGGCCACTCCGGCCCTCCGAAGGATCTGCTTGCACTGCACGGCCTCACCGCGCAGAACATTGCGGACAACGCTAAGATCGCGATCAGCCGCAAATAAACACAAGCCTGTCCATCCGCTGCCGGCATGGATCGATGAAGGGCGGTAAGTCCTGATCAGAAACAGGCAGCATGAATCATGCAGAAGAAGGGACGTCCCGGCGGGACGCCCCTTTTTTGATGCTCTGCTCTTCTGCTCTGCGCGATGCTCTGTGCTTCGCAATGCTCTGTGCTTCGCAATGCTTTGTTCTGTACAGTATTCTGTTCTGCGAACTGCCCGGGGCCGGGGGCTGCCCGGCGCCGCGCTTACTTCCGCATCGTCTTCAGCGATTTCAATATGCCCTTCACCTTCGGATCAAAGACGCTGACCGCTTCCTTGTACAGCGCATACAGATCGTCGTAGATCTGCGCATGCTCCGGATCCGGTTCATATACTTCCTCTTTCAGCCGTGCCAGTGCCCTGGATGCGTCCGCCACCGTTGCATAACCGCCCGCTTCAACGCCGGCGGCCGCCGCTGCGTACATCGCGCTTCCGACCGCGGCGGTCTGATCGGATGCGGAGATTCTGACCGGCCGGTTCAGCACATCCGTGAACACCCGCAGCACAAATGGGTTCTTCTGGGCGATGCCGCCCGAGACGATCACCTCATCCACCACGGCCCCGGATTTCATGAATTCTTCCATGATCATACGCGTGCCGAACGCATTGGCCTCGATCAGGGCTCTGTAGATCTCCTCCGGCCTGGTCTGCAGCGTCAGCCCCATCAGGACGCCGGACAGATCTCCGTTTACATACGGGGTCTTATTGCCGTTCCACCAGTCAAGCGCCAGAAGTCCGGACGCACCTGGCCTTAGCTCCTGTGCCAGGGCGGACAGATACTGGTGCAGATTCATTCCTTTCTCTCTGGCGCGCTGCGCATACGCCTCCGGAACCAGTCCGTCCACAAACCATCCGTACATATCTCCCACCGCAGCCAGGCCTGCCTCAAGAGAATAATACCCCGGCATAATCGCGCCGCGCACATTTCCCATCACGCCATGATCCGCATACGGACGATCCGACAGAAGCAGTTCGACGCTGGAAGTGCCCAGCACCAGCATCAGCTGGCCCGGTCGGTAGATCCCGCTTCCGGGCATGCCCGCATGTGCGTCGATGATGCCCGCCCCGACTGCAATTCCACTCCGCAGAGAGAGCCGCGCGGCCCATTCTTCGGTCAGCGTTCCGATACATCCGCCGGCAGGGCAGATCTCTCCGCGCAGCTTGCAGGGAATCAGATCCTTCAGGCGCCCGTCCAGCGCCTCCAGCACCTGCTGCGGAACATATCCTTCCTCCGGCGTCCACCAGGCTTTGTAGGCAGCCATATTCCCGGAGCGCTTCAGCTTCCCGGTCAGGTTCCAGGTCAGCCAGTCGCCCGCCTCCATAAACACAGAAGCACGCTCATAGATCTGAGGATCATCATGCAGAATCTCCAGAATCTTCGGGAGAAGCAGTTCCGGGGACACCGCCCCGCCATACCTGGGCTGATGGATCAGTCCCAGTTCTGTGAGGACCTCATTGATCTCATCCGCCTCATCCTGCGCACCGTGATGCTTCCACAGCTTGGCGTATGCATGCGGACGGGAACGGAATTCCTCCAGGCTGCACAGAGCCCGCTTGTTCTCATCCGCCGCAACCATGGTACAGGACGTGAAATCGATCGACAGACCGATCACATCTTCCGGGCGGATCCCGGACTGGTCCATGACCTCTCTGACCGTATGTTCCAGCACCTCAAGATAATCATCCGGATACTCCAGCGCCCAGTTGGCAGGCAGCATAGTCCTGCCGTCCGGAAGCACCTGATCCATCACCGCATGCGGATACGCCATCGAAGACACCGCCGCTATTTCACCGTCCGTGCAGTTCATCAGGACCGTTCTGACGCTCAGGGTCCCGTAGTCAATTCCGAGGGTATATTGATTGTCCATCCAAGCTCCATTCCTGCGATCTTTCATGCGCTGCATTCACGAAGGCCCGGAGCGCAGATCGCTCCGGGTCTTCCACCTTGTCTTATGCTTCGCCGCAGTCCTGCGCGAATCGTTCGATCACTCTTTTCTCGCCTGTGACTTGCGCTGACGGACCATGTCAGAGTAGACGGCGACGAGAATGATAACGCCCTTTACAACGTACTGCCAGTTGACATCCAGGTGCATCAGTGTCAGGCCGTTGCTGATGACGCCGATGATGAACACGCCGATGATCATACCGGAAGTACGTCCGGTACCACCATACATGGAAGTTCCGCCAAGCACGCAGGATGCAATTGCATCTGTCTCTGCGCCGACCGAGGTGGACGGCTGTCCGGATTTCAGCTTTGCGGCAAGAACGATGCCGGCAAACGCGCAGAGCACGCCGCTGATGGTCCATACCAGAATCTTGATTTTCTCAACGTTAATACCGGAGAACCTTGCAGCTGTCTCATTGCCGCCGACCGCATAGACATAACGTCCGGTCTTCGTCTTGTTCAGCAGCAGCCACTGCAGGAAGAACAGGATGACCAGATAGATGATCGGAAGCGGTACGCCGAACACTCTTGCGATACCGATTCTCGGGAATACCTCGTTCACATACAGCGGAACCGGCTGTGCGCCTGCCAGCAGGTATGCCGCGCCGCGCAGGATACTCTGCATAGCCAGTGTAACAACGAACGGGTGAATTCCGGAATAAGCAATAATGAAACCATTCGCCATACCGGCGATTACTCCGACCAGGAGGCCTGCAATGATCGCAACGACCATCGGAAGTCCCCAGCGCTCCATGCAGACGACACACAGGACGCCCGAGCATGCAATGCCGGCGCCTGCAATCAGGTCAATACCGCCGAGCATGATGCAAAGCATGATGCCGATGGCAAGATATCCTGTCTTCGAAACATTGTCCAGAATCGTCAGCCAGTTGGACCAGGTGAAAAACCTCTGGTTCATGATCTCCAGGAAGATGCACAATGCCACAAATGCGATCAGGATACCCATATTCTCCTGGAAATAATGGGCTATCGGATTGCTCGCTTTATTATCGTTTTTTCCCATCTTTTAGTCCTCCACCATGGCAAGGTTCAGGATAGCTTCCTGCGTGAACTCAGACTTATCCAGTTCACCGCGGATCTTCCCCTCGCTCATCACATACATGCGATCGCACATGTTTACAGTTTCCGGCATCTCAGAAGAAATCATTACGATTCCGATCCCCTGCTGGGCCAGTTCGTTCATGATCTTGTAGATCTCTGCCTTCGCACCGACGTCAACGCCTCTGGTCGGCTCATCCATGATCAGCAGCTGCGGTTCTGCAGCCAGCCACTTCGCGATGACAACCTTCTGCTGGTTGCCGCCGGACAGGTTCCCGACGATCTGCTGGATGGAGGGCGTCTTGATATCCAGACTGTTGACTCCGTTGTTGACGATCTCTTCTTCTTTCTTTCTGCTGACATGCAGCGCGCGTATAAACTTGTGGACGACGGAGATACTCATGTTAAAGGCGATCGTATTCTTCAGGATCAGGCCTTCCAGCTTACGGTTCTCAGGCACAAGGCACAAGCCCATCTTCTGGATATCCAGTGTGGATTTGTTGGAGATATCCATTCCCTTGAAGGTCACCTTCCCTGTACTGCGCGGATACAGCCCCATGACCGACCGCAGCAGCTCTGAGCGCCCTGCGCCGACCAGGCCATAGAAACCGACAATCTCTCCTTTATGTACTTCGAATGAGCATCCTCGAACCATCTTGCCGCCGCTGACATCCTCCGCCTTCAGCAGCAGATCTCCCTGCGGAAGGAAATCACGGGTATAGTAACTGGTCAGTTCACGACCGACCATCATCCGAACCAGATCCGATTCCTGGGATTCTTTCGTAATAATCGTGCCTACATAGCCTCCGTCACGCATGACGCAGACCCTGTCTGTGATCTCGAAGATCTCGGACAGTTTATGGGAAATATAGATCAGGCCGATCCCTCTGTCACGAAGCTGGCGCATCATGGCAAACAGGTTCTCAACCTCTCTCTCTGACAGCGAAGATGTCGGCTCGTCCATGATCATCAGTTTCATGTTCAGCGAACATGCCTTCGCAATCTCAACCATCTGCTGTACACCGATGCTCAGCTGATTCACCGGTGTTGCCGGATCAATGTCCAGTCCGACCATATCCAGCCACTGCACAGCTTCCTTGCGCATCTTGGCCTGGTCAACAAACCTTCCGGTCGTACGCTCTCTTCCGAGAAAGATATTCTCTGCGACGGACAGGTAAGGTACCAGCGCGATCTCCTGGTGGATAAATGCAATACCCAGCTGCTGAGCCTCGTGAACTGTATTGATGTCGACCTTCTGACCGTCGACTTCGATCGTACCCTCGTCCTGTTTGTAGATACCGCCCAGACAGTTCATCAGTGTGGACTTGCCTGCGCCGTTCTCTCCGAGCAGACCGAGGATCTCACCTTTGTAGAGGGTCAGCTGAGCATTATCCAAAGCTTTGACGCCGGGGAATGATTTACAGATCCCCGTCATCTGTACCAATACATCTGACATATATGCTCACCCCTTGACTCTGAAAGAGGGCGGCCTGAATCTGGCCGCCCTCAGTCCTACATGTGACTCTGATTCAATCTGACCTGATTGTCTGATTCAGTTGGCCGGAGACAATTACTGCCATCCGTCGGTTCCGAATTCATCAACGTTCTCAGCAGTGATCAGGAAGGTGTCAACGTCGATCTTATGCTCAACTTCTTCACCAGCCTCAAGCTTGAACGCAGCAACCATGGAGTCAAATCCCAGGGTGTTCGGAGACTGGGAACCAGTACCCTCAACCTGGCCGTTCTTGATCATAACCTTGATGTCCGGATTGCCGTCAACGCCGTAGATCTTGATATCCTTCTCAAGCTGTACGGTTGCCTGCTCAACTGCATCATAGCAGCCCATTGCGGACGGATCGTTGATAGCGAAGATAACATCGATGTCAGGATCAGCTACCAGTGCCGGAGCAACAGCGTTCAGAGACTTTTCACGATCTCCCCATCCATCGACTTCCTGTACGATCTCATAATCTGCGCCTGCCTCGTCGAGAGCATCGAAGAAGCCTGCATAACGGCGTGTGCAGGAAGTAGCACGCGGAGAATGAGCAACCAGGATCTTGATGTGATCATCAAACTTAGCAGCTACGTCAGCGCCGCAGACATAACCTGCGTTGTAGTTATCGGAAGCGATGATGGTTGCAGCCAGATCGCCGTATCCGCCGTTCTCGCCCTCGTCAACCGGGGTATCGAAATTGATGACCGGGATGCCTGCTTCGTTTGCAGCCTTGAATGCGGACTCAGCAGCTGCTACGTCAGCCGGAGCTGCAAGCAGATAATCAATGCCGTCAGCGATCAGGTTGTTGATACCGTCGTTGATCAGCGACTGATCCGCTTCGCCGGAAACAGGAATAACTTCTACGTCAGCTCCTGCAGCGTCAACTGCTTCCTGTACACCGTCAAGTACTGCAAGCCAGAACGGGTTATTCATCGTAGCCGGAGCATAACCGATCTTCAGCTTCATATCTTTGTAAACCGTCAGATCCTCATCTCTCCAGTTAACACGCGCATTCTGGGAAACTGCGGTGCCGTCAGCTGCCGCTTCAGTCTCATCAGCAAATGCTGCCGCACTCATGGAAAGAACCATAACTGCTGCCAATGCACCGGCCAAAACTTTCTTCATGTTCTTCATGTAGCTTCCTCCTTGAAATTAAATGAAGTTATGAGTTCCGGATCCGGAGCGCGCCGGCGTGATGCATCAAACGCAGGCACCGCAGACAGATCCATTCGTTTTCCGGCACACATTCTCCTGTTTGCCGGACACATCATTATTATAAAGTCATCCTTTTCCATTGACAAGTATTTTTTTGTTTGAACGTGGGATATCTGCATGAAAAAATAACAAATGACAGGAGGAATCTGTACAAAATTTCATCGCCTGATGGCGAAAGTACATTTTTCTCCTGTCACATATGGGTATTATGAACAAAAAAAGAACGTTTCTGCGTCAGCGTTCTATGTGCCTGACCGGCGTGTTTTCCATAAAATCAAGAACCATCTGTTCTGACCGGATATAGGAACTGGCACCCATGCCCTGGGAATTCAGTCCTCCTGCCGCGGAGGCAAAACGCAGGCATTCTTCCTCGCTTTCCCCCTTCAGATATGCATGGATAAATCCGGCGGTAAAGTTGTCCCCGCATCCTGTCGTATCTACCGGAGTCACTTCAAACGGATCCATGTAGAAAGACTTCTCCCGGTTCCGGAAATAGCTCCCCTTGCTTCCCAGTTTGATAATGACATTCCCGGCCCCCTTCTCCAGGAAATACTCTGCCATTTCCTGCTCATGCTTCTTTCCCGTCACATAGAAGGCTTCGTCCCAGCTGGGCGTCAGATAATCAATATAGCGGTAGATCTCATCATAATAATGGGGACCGAGGCCCTTGATGTCGGCAGTCATATCCGCAACGATCACGCCGCCCGCATCCCTGCACATCTGCAGAGCATCCGCAAGTGCGTCCGCATCCAGCGTGTCCAGGACAAACAGGCTCCCGATCGCCAGCACCCTCGTCTGATCCAGGGTTCCCGGAACAATATGCTCCCTGAGAAGTCCGTAGTTGCCTGCGTCCGAGCAAAGAAACCTGTGGGAACCGTCTTTGAAAACATTGACGATAATTCTCGGGGTCATGCACCTCTCATCCCGGATAACCAGGGAAGTGTCGACGCCCTGTTCCTCCAGGATGCCCGCAAGCCTGTCTCCGACATGGCCTTTCTCCAGCCGTCCGAAATAAGCGTTGCAATCCCCCAGATTCGCCACGCAGATAGACTGGTTTCCGGCGTCTCCGCCGACGCCATCTTTAATCCGTCCGCAGAGGTACGCGTCCGCTTCTCCTGTAAAGAATTCATCCGGAACCCCGGGGACCGTTATATCCTGGTTTACCTCACCGATATGGATCACGTCATATTTTTTCTGCTGCATAGGCGGCCTCCTTTCCTTCCTTGTACCGTAAAATGATCATCATAATCATCATGCCGGTCTGCGCCTGCCGCATAGTCTCTGATGTCACCCAAAAGCAGCTCCTGCACTTTGCCCGGCGGCGCTTCCGGATCCTCGTGCTAAGGCTTCAGCATACGGTCTGTTCTATCTCAGGTCCGTCTTTCCTGTCTGCGCACCGCAGCGCGCAGCCAGTTCGCATAGCCGGAAGGAATCGCCGTATACTGGATCAGATATCCATTCTCCATCTTCTCGATCACCTTGCACAGAAGATGGCCTCCTGCCTGTATCTGAAAATTATCGAACACTTCCAGCTTCTCACCGGTCTCAAGAACCGCCGAATCGCGTCCGACCGAGACAATCCCCCCATAACAGGCGCGGTCGCTGATCTGTTTGGAAGAGATTCTGTAAAATGTGACCGGGATCGGTTCATTCAAAGCTTTGGGGATATCGCTGCTCACATTGATCTGGATATTATACGGTGCCCCCATGCCCGTGACATCTGTCAGGACGATCTCCTCATCCATCCCCTTGGGCTTCACTGTCAGCTCTTTGTCAATCCTCAGTTCCGCAGAGATCCGCTCCCTTACGTCGGGGGAGATCAGAATCTGTCCTCCGACCGTATAGCTTTCGATCCGTCCACACAGATTGACGTGGCTTCCGACCACTCCGTATTTCATCCGCTTCGTGGAACCGATATTTCCGACAATTACCTCTCCCGTATCGATGCCGATCCCCATCTCAAGCCGCGGATATTCCCTCTCCTTGTTCCACTGGTTGATTGCCTCCATCGCATCCTGCATCTCCAGCGCAGCCGCAACGGCGTCCTCCGCATGGGAATCCGTGTTGACAGGCGCGCCGAACACCGCCATAATCCCGTCCCCTATGAACTCGATAATGGTTCCTTCATGCGCCTGGATCACTTCGGTCATCTCACCCAGATAATGATTCAGCATATCGATCAGGCCGGAAGCCTCCATCCGCTCACTGATCGCGGTAAACCCGCGCAGATCACTCATGAGCATCGTGACAGTCATCTTCTTGCCGCCCAGGTTCAGTCCTCCGGGTTCATCGATCAGCTGTGTGACGATCTCATCCGAAAGAAACATCCCGAATGTGGAGCTCAGAAGATGGTTGCGCTCCTCCAGCTTGTCATTCAGTTCACGGATCTGCTTCATGGCCTTCACGGAATCCCGCAGCTCCATCAGCTCACTCAGATCATCCAGCAGCATAATGATGCCGTAGGACTGTGTCTCTTCATCCTTGAAATAAGTCGTTCCGAGGCGGAGATATTTCTTCTGTTTTCCGGTCGAATACTCCACGATTCCCCGATGCGTCTTCTCGCGGTCCTGGACTGCGTCAAGCACCATCTGGACAAACCCGTCATTGGCCGGATCATCGATAAACAAAGCCGAAAAATTATTGTCCGTCAGTTTTCTGAGAGGCACGCAGAGGATGGAAGACGCAGCTTGATTCGCGTAAAGAATCGTCCCTCCGCTGGCAATGACAAGGATGCCTTCCTCCAGATCCTCTATGACCCTGTCCTGTATGCTGGCAGTGTTTTCTATCAATGCTCTGCCTCCTGTCTGCTCATTAATTCCAGAAAATATCCGTGCTCTTTGAGAAAATGAATCGACCGTGCTGCGCTGTCCGGGTTATTGTTCTCCACCGTCACCGGTATGCTGCGCCCCAGGCTTCTCCACAAACGGTCCGCAAGCGCCCAGTCAACCGTTCCCTCTCCCAGAGGCAGATGCTCATCGAACAATCCGCAGTTGTCAGACAGATGCAGATATCCGATCCGCTCCCCCAGGTCAGCAAACCACTCCTCCAGCGTCAGCCGTGAGTAATGCGCGTGCCCCACATCCAGGCACACACAGACCCTGCTGTCTGATGTGCGGCGCATCAGTTCCTTCAGCGGCTCCGAGTCCACGTCTGAACTGTTCTCAATACAGAGGAACAGGTCGTATTTCTGCGCAAGTTCCTCGTAGAACCCGGCGCAGGCATCCGCCCACCCTTCCAGATATGCGCCGCGCAGGAACGGAGCGCAGGAAGAATGCAGAACCACATGCTTTGCGCCGATCCTGCGCGCCGCCTCACAGCTCTCCACGCATCTTCTGCGGGACAGCTCCCGGAATGCCAGGTCGCCGCTGCCCGGATTGACATCGACAAAACAGCCGTGTACAGAAGCCGCCCTCCCGCTCTGCCGGTACCATTCCATATATGATTCACACCGCCTTGGCTCATTCAGAGCAGGCGGTGTGGAAAGTTCAAGGACTTCATAGTTCAGATCCTCTGCCGCAGAGAGCATCTCCCACTTCAGGAGATCCTTTCTGCGGGGCTGGATCTGAAGTTTGAATCTGTTCCTTTGATCGTTCTTCTCAGTCATACAGCTTCGCAGTATACTCCTGCAGTCTGCTTGCCAGAGCCGCATTAATCGCCGGGCTGTCCGCTACCTCAGCAGCCAGGCCGCACGCACTGATATAGTCCTGAGACAGTCTTCTGAGGCGGTTGGACAGATGTCTTACAATCAGGTCTACTTTCATCGGGTTCTCCGTATACAGATCCTTCAGATCTTCCTTTGAGATCGTCTCAACAACCGTGTTGTCATCCAGCGCTACTGCCGTCGCACTGCGCGCCTCTCCGCTGAGCATACCGATCTCGCCAAAGAAAGTATTCGGATACAGAACCGTCAGCTCCACCTGCTCGGGCGTCTGATATCCGGAATAGATTCCAACTCTTCCGCCATGGATATCGTACATGCTGCTGCCAATCTCGCCTTCCTTGAAGATCACTTCCCCGGCATTTACTGTATGCACGTTCTTATCCGGACCCTGGGCATGGGCTGCATCCTTCTCTTCAAGATCTCCGGACGGTGCCGCCTTGGGCGCGCCCTTGAAAATGCGTGAGAAGAAGGAGACCTTTTTGGAAACGGCCTCATCGTCCTTCCTTGACGGATCTGCCTTCAGCGTACCGAGCAGATCACTGACTTCCGCATACGACAGTGTAAGATCACGCACACGGCTTCCGATGTACTGCATAATATCCACGACCGCATCCGGATTCTCTTTCAGATAGCCGTTCAGTTCCTCTGTCGTAAACTCCTGGACTTTGGTCCCGTCGGAAAGAGAAACCGCCGTTGCGCTGCGGGGGAACGCCTCAATGACAGCCAGCTCGCCGAAATACTGGCCGCTTGTCAGCTCTGCCAGCTTCAGTGCGCCGTCTTCACCGTACTGATCAATGATTCCGACGGTGCCGTCCGTAATCTTATAGAACGTATTCCCGGTCTCTCCCTGACGGAAAATGACCTCATCCTTGCCAAATTGCTTCTCAACCATGTTGTACCTCCCTTTCAGATCTCATGGAAAAGCTTCAATGCCATATTTTTCTTATTCTATCATATTCCGCTTCGGATTGCGAAATAAAATGCATCCTCCTGTAAATTACATCTTGCAGGTCTGTCCGCCGTCTACGTAGATGACCTGCCCCGTGCAGAAGCTGGAAGCGTCGGATGCGAGGTAGATCAGGATTCCGTCCAGCTCGCCTTCTTCTCCGAACCGTCTGACCGGAAGTCCCGCCTTCTGTTCCTGTGCCATCGGACTGTCCAGAGATCCTTCTGTCAGCTCGGTCGCAAACACACCCGGAGCAATCGCGTTGACGTTGATGCCCTTGGGCGAGAGTTCGCATGCAAGCGCACGGGTCAGGTTGGCAATCGCCGCCTTGCTCGCATAGTACGAAACCGATCCGGCCTCACCGCCATGCGCAGCGATCGAAGCGGTATTGATGATACGGCCGCTTCCCTGCTTCTCCATCACGCGCGCCGCTTCACGGCTTGCGATGTATGCGCCGGTAACGTTGGTCGCCATCGCACGGTTCCAGCCTTCCGTCGTAGAATCCAGCAGCGCATCCCATACGATAATACCCGCGTTGTTGCACAGAATATCCAGTCTTCCGAACTTTTCGACAACTGCGCCGATGCACGCGATGATGGATTCCTCGTCGCTTACATCGCACGGAACCGCGATGCACTCAACGCCGAATTCCTCGACCTGCGCCTTTGTCTCCTCCAGTTTTGCGACACGGCGTGCGGCTACTGCAACCGACGCGCCCTGGTTGGCAAGTGCCTTGGCAAACTGACGTCCAAGCCCGGATGAAGCTCCGATGACAAGAGCAACCTTCCCCGTCAGATCAAAATAATCTTTTTTCATAGTGCAGCCTCCTTCTGTTTCGAATGGTACATGAATCGTTAACAGCATACCACATTCTGCATCATCCGTTAAATGGAAAACGATAGATAAATCGATATTCTGAGGATGAAGCTGCAAAACGCAAAAAAATGCCGGGAAGCCTTTCAATCAGGCTTCCCGACACAAATCATACATGCCGGCGACCGGCGCTAACCGAAGCGAAATTGCCAATTTGTTGTCAGCAGCCAGAACCCCTGTGCATTAAAAGCGTTCTAATATATCATGGTGTCCCACATCTAAAAGCATAATCAACTGGTCACCTTCGTAATACCAAATTATGCGAATATCCATGTTTACGCTGCATTCGAAATAATCCTTAGTACCCTGTATCCGTTTTGTACGAAGAGAAGGATGAAACGGGTTTTCCGAGAGTATCTCCACTTTTGTTTTAATCATTCTCTTCTCTGAAGACGTCAGTTTCTTATAATTCTTTTCGAATCGCCTGGTATAAGTGATTTTATACGCCATAAATCATTTCTCCAGAGAATCAAAAAGCGCATCAACCGTATCGAAGACCGGCTGTTCACCAGAAGCGATCTTAGCCTTAATGTCTCCCACTTCCTTCTTGAGTTCCTCAATATATTTTGTCGGATATACCGCCATCGGAAAAAGCACGATCGTTCCGTCTTTTTCCATAACATCAAGCTGATCCCCTTCCGAAAGGCCCAGTTTAACAATAATCTCATTCGGTATGGTTATCTGCGATCTTTTTCTGATTGTTGCAATCATTCTCTATCTCCTTTTCTGAAATTCGGATTTTCTGTATTAACATTAGCATATCCGTCCAGAAAAAGAAAGTTCTTTTCGTAAGTCGTCAGATCAGTCTGGAGAACTGGATCCCGCTTTACATGACAGGGCAGATCTCTTCCTAACTATTTACTTTTAGAAGGGATAAAAAATGCCGGGAAGCCTTTCAATCAGGCTTCCCGACACAAATCATACATGCCGGCGACCGGGATCGAACCGGTACGAGTGTCACCACTCATGGGATTTTAAGTCCCAGGCGTCTGCCAGTTCCGCCACGCCGGCGTATTCAACTGTACTTCCGGCGGAATTACCGCCTGTATACAAAAGTCGGGGACAGTTTTCGCTGTCCCCGGCACGACCCAGATCGGACTCGAACCGACGGCCTCCGCCGTGACAGGGCGGCGCTCTAACCAACTGAGCCACTGGGCCTTACTTGTACACGCAGATGAAAGACGAACATCATCTGTGTGCATTATACAATTGATAGTGACAAATGGACCCTCGGGGACTCGAACCCAGGACCGATCGGTTATGAGCCGACTGCTCTAACCAACTGAGCTAAGGGTCCGCGTATCCAGGATATTCCTTTTGAATGACCCCTACGGGATTTGAACCCATGTTACCGCCGTGAAAGGGCGGTGTCTTAACCGCTTGACCAAGGGGCCTTACATTCCGTCAGGGCCTTGTTCCGTCAGGAATCATATGTGTTATCACACAAACTCCCCGAGTAGGGCTCGAACCTACAACCCTTCGGTTAACAGCCGAATGCTCTACCATTGAGCTATCGAGGAATATTATGGTGCAAACGAATCTCCAATTACCTGGGGAACTCGCCGCAATGCTCTACCATTGAGCTATCGAGGATTATTATGGTGCAAGCGAATCTCCAATTACCTGGGGAACTCGCCGCAATGCTCTACCATTGAGCTATCGAGGATTATACTAAAAGCACATACGCACCTTCAAAACTGCACATAAAATATCATATCTGCTGCAAGAGCACAACCATAAAGAACCTTCCTGCAAGGACAAGCTTACGACCGATTAGTAACAGTCAGCTGCATGCATTACTGCACTTCCACCTCTGTCCTATCTACCTCATTCTCTCTAAGGGGTC
>CAJOKX010000012.1 GCA_905235415.1 uncultured Lachnospiraceae bacterium | reverse complement strand
CATGGAAGCGACCACGCTTCTATAGGAGCTGGGAATGGCTGCAATGCAACCGATGCAAAGCGAAGGTAGGCAACGTGTTTTCAGTGTGCCCACAAACTCTCAGCAGAGTTGACTGGCCTGTGAACTGTACCCTGTTTATACCGTTTCCTCCCCGCCGGGTCAAGATCATGCGGGGCATGTCACACATGCACCTGAGATTCGGCAAAGCTGCACGAATCCTGCGCAGACAAAATCCGCAGGCTGTCAGAACAGCTTGCGGATATCATTGCACAGGATCAGCACCATCAGGCACATCAGGATTGCGAATCCTGCAAGATTGATGTACCCTTCGATATTTTTGCCGAGCTTTCTGCCCCGCACCCCTTCCAGCAGGAGCAGGAAGATCCTTCCTCCGTCCAGCGCCGGGAACGGGATCAGGTTCATCACGCCCAGGTTTGCGGACAGCAGAATGCCCAGGTTCAGCAGGTTCAGAAAGACGATCCAGAGTCCCTCGCTCTTCGTCTCTTCCACCGTGTCGCTTACAACTTCCACGACTCCGACCGGCCCGGACACATCATCCAGGCTCACCTGTCCCCTGCCGATCATCTTCAGGCTCCCGATCGTTGTCCGGATCCAGTACTGCACTTCATACAGGCTGTACCGGAGGATGACAGGCACATTTCCTGCGGCGGAATATCTCGTCCCTCCGTAGATGCCCAGGATAAAGCGTGTCCCGTCCTCGCTGCGCATCGCCGTCACAGGCGCGCTCTTTTCCCCGTCCTTGCTTTTCCAGGTCACCGTGACCGGTTTCCCGGAGGCCAGTTCATCCTGGTGAAACAGCAGATAATTGGAGATGTCCCGGTACACATGGATCTTCTCTCCGCCCAGGGACGTCATCACATCCCCGGGAACCATACCGGCCTTCTCCATAGGATAGCCTTCTGCAAGGTATTCGATGACGGGCACGTCGTATCCGACAGATGAAATGATGACGATTGAGAACAGAAACGCCAGCAGGAAATTGAACAGGGGGCCGGCCGCAACGATCAGAAGCCGCTGCCACACTTTCTTAGAGCCGAAGGCCCCTTCACTGGTATCTTCTTCGTCCTCCCCTTTCATCATGCAGGAGCCGCCGAACGGAAGCATTTTAACACTGTAGCGGGTCCCGCTTCTTCCGCTCACATGCGTCAGGAGTCTCTTTCCCATGCCCAGAGAGAATTCGATCACTTCCACCCCGCACAGGCGGGCCATGACAAAGTGGCCGAATTCATGAAACAGGATAATAAGACTGAGCAGAATCACAGCGATGAGGATATTCATGATGTCTGTTTTTTGCTCCTTATCCGATTCGTCCGCGCGTCTGCCGCTCTGCCTCCAGAATCTCCTCCACAGAGGGATCCGCCGCAGGCGTGTGCGCGTCCATGCTCTCTTCTATGATCTGCCAGATCCGCGTAAACCCGATCTCATGATTCAGGAATTTTGCGACCGCGCATTCATTGGCTGCATTGAACACCGTCGGCATGGTGCCGCCCTGCCGCATCGCGCGGTATGCCAGCGCAAGGCCTCTGAACGTCTCCGTGTCCGGCTCCTCAAAGGTCAGCGCTCCGATGGAGGCCAGGTCGAGACGCTTCGTGTCCATCCATCTCCGGTCCGGCCAGAACAGGGCATACTGGATCGGAAGCTTCATATCCGGGACGCCCATCTGTCCGATCACGGCCCCGTCTTCAAACTGCACAGCAGAATGCAGAATGCTCTGTGGATGTACGAGAACCCGGATCCGGTCCGCGTCCACGCCGAACAGCCACCGCGCTTCCATGACCTCCAGGCCTTTGTTGACCAGCGTCGCGGAGTCTATCGTAATCTTTCTTCCCATACTCCAGTTGGGATGCCTGAGCGCAATCTCCGGCGTCACGTCCTCAAGCTGCGAAGCAGTATACCCGCGCAGCGGCCCGCCCGAGCAGGTCAGGAGGATCTTCTCAATCCGCGAACGCTTCTCTCCGTTCAGAGACTGGAAGATCGCGGAGTGTTCCGAGTCTACCGGCAGGATCTTTACGCCGTACTCCTCCGCCATCGGCATGATCAGATGCCCGGCAGTCACCAGGGTTTCTTTATTGGCAAGCGCAATATCCTTCCCTGCGCGGATTGCCTCTATCGTGGGCAGGATGCCGATCATCCCGACAATCGCCGTGACCGTCATACTGCTTTCCGGATCCGTGCAGACCCGGATCAGTCCGTCCATGCCGCTGACGACCTCCACATCCAGATCCTGCACCCGCACCCGCAGGTCCTGCGCGTCCTTCTCATCCCACAGCGCCGCCGTATGCGGCCTGAACTCCCGGATCTGCGCTTCCAGCATCCGGACATTTCTGCCGGCGGCAAGCGCAGTCACCCGGAGGTCCTGATGATTTCTCACAACCTCCAGCGTCTGTGTCCCGATTGAACCCGTACTGCCAAGAATGGATATTTTCTTCATACCTGTTTTATTTTCCTGTCAAATCAGCCAAACGCCAGTGCCAGCATGTAGATAATCGGAGCCGTGATGATCACGGAGTCGAATCTGTCAAGGATGCCGCCGTGGCCCGGAATCAGCTTTCCGTAATCCTTGATGTTGTGGTTTCTCTTGATGGCGGAGGCCGCCAGGTCGCCCACCATGGAGATCAGGGCGCCCACTGCGGCGATCAGGGCAAAGGCAAGGGCCTTATTGCTGCCGTTCTCCATGTATCTTCCCGCGATCAGCGCGTAGATCAGTCCGATGACCGCGGCGCTCGCGACGCCTCCGATGGCCCCTTCCACCGACTTCTTCGGACTCAGGACAGGCGCCATCTTACGCTTTCCGAACAGTCTTCCGAAGACATAGGCCATCGTATCGCATCCCCAGGAGCAGATCACGATCAGCCATACCGTAAACGCACCGTCGGGCAGTTCCCTTGTCAGGTAAATGAAGCTCAGACTGACTGCCACATATGCGATCCCGAAGAAGGCGCACATCACATCCTCCGCCTGGTACTTCGGGAATGAGAACACGTAAACGAACAGAAGTCCGATCAGCGCGCACATCAGGATGGGGAGCAGATACTCTTTCATGTTCAGAAAAACGAAAAGATAGTATACCGCCGCGCCCAGCCACGCGATGATGATCAGAAGGTCCGGTTTTCCCTTCCACCGGCCGCACGCCCTGTAGAGTTCAAACATCCCGATCAGAGACACTGCCAGCAGCAGCACCAACAGGACCGGTCCGCTCAGGACAATCGATGTGATCAGAATTGCCAGCAGTATAATGCCGCTGATCAGCCTTGTAACAAACATGTTTCCTCAATACCCCCTTAGTCTTCTTCGCCTTTTTTGAGGCCGCCGTACCGGCGCGTCCTCTGATTGTACGCTTCAATGGCCTCCTCGAGATCCTGTTTCGTAAACGCCGGCCACGGTGTCTGCGTAAAGTAGAGCTCCGAGTATGCCATCTGCCACAGCAGATAGTTGCTCAGCCTCTGCTCTCCGCTGGTCCGGATCAGAAGGTCCGGATCCGGAATGCCGGCCGTATCCAGGCTGGAAGCGATGGTTTCCTCAGTGATCGCAGCGGGGTCTTCTATCTTGCCGTCTTTCACATCCGAAGCGATCTTTCTGACCGCGCGCACGATCTCATCCCTGCTCCCGTAGTTCAGTGCCAGCTGGAAATTCAGGCCTGTATTGTCCTTTGAGCTTTCCACCAGCTCCCGCAGGTTCTTCTGCAGGGTTTCGTCGAGCGCCGAAGGATCCCCGATCACCCGGCACTTCATGTTATTCTCCCGCGCCTGCCGGATCGCCGTGCGGGTGTAGCTGTGAAACAGCTTCATCAGTGCTTTGATCTCATCCGGATTCCTCCGCCAGTTCTCCGTAGAGAACAGATACACTGTCAGATACTTGATCCCAAGCTCGTCTGCCGCCCTGCAAATGACCTCGACATTGGCGGCGCCGCGTACGTGTCCGTAATTGCGGGGCATCATCCTGCTCTTCGCCCATCTTCCGTTCCCGTCCAGTATGATTGCCACATGGCGCGGTATCTCCATTGCGTCCCTCCTTGCGTATCAATGCCGCACGCGCGGCGAAGACTTCCCTTCCGCCCCGGCGGGAAGCTCAACAGGTGTCAAGAGAAGGCTGCCGCACGGATCCCCCGTTCCGACAGCCTCTGTCCTTCATGATCGAACTTCTGTCACACGGTCAGGATATCTTTCGCCTTCTCCTCAACCATACCGTCGATCTCTTTAATCTTCTTGTCTGTTTCCTTCTGCAGTTCATCCTGCAGATCCGCGACCTCATCCTCCGAGACCTCATCCTTGAGCTTCTTGAAAGCCTTGTCCGCGTCTCTGCGGATATTCCGCACGGCCACCTTGGCTTCTTCGCCCTTCTTCTTTACCTCTTTGTTGAGTTCCTTTCTTCTCTCTTCGGTCAGTTCGGGGAAGACCAGGCGGATCACCTTGCCGTCTGTGGTGGGATTGATCCCGATGTCCGCGACATTGATCGCCTTGATAACCTCTTTGATCATATTCGGTTCCCACGGAGCGATCTGGAGGATCCTTGCTTCCGGAACCGTAATGTTGCCGACCTGGGATACCGGAACCTGTGAGCCGTAATAATCGACGCGAACCTTGTTGAGCACGGCCGGATTCGCGCGCCCTGCGCGGATCGTCTTAAACTCCTCTTCCAGGTTCGAAAGTGTCTTTCCCATCTTTTCCACATAAGGTGTCAGTCTGCTGTCCATCGCCATACCCCTTTCTTTTATACTGTGACGGAGGTTCCGTCTATGGTTCCTTCCACGGCTCTGAGGATGCTGTTCTCCTCATTGAGCCCGAAAACAAACATCGGCATGTGGTTATCCCGCGCCAGGATGGACGCCGTCATGTCCACAACCTTCAGGTTCTGCGCAATCACCTCGTCAATCGAGATCGTGCTGAACTTCTTCGCATCCGGATTGTCATCCGGATCATCGTCATAGACGCCGTCGACCGATTTGGCCAGCAGGATCACGTCTGCTTCGATCTCGATCGCCCGCAGGAGCGTCGCCGTATCGGTCGAGAAATACGGATGTCCGGTCCCGCCTGCGCAGAAAACGATCTCGCCGTCTTCAAGCGCGCTGACTGCCGCGTCCTTCGAGAAAAGCTCGGTAAAGCTCCCGCACGCAAACGGCGTCATGACTCTCGTCTTCATCCCCGTGCTCCGGAACAGATCCGCCACATAGATACAGTTCATGACCGTCGCAAGCATGCCGATCTGGTCCGCCTTCGTGCGGTCCATATTCCCGCTGGTGCGTCCCCGCCAGAAGTTTCCGCCTCCGGTGACCACCGCAACCTCAATGCCTCTCTCAGAGAGCTGTTTCACCTGGGCGGCAATCTTCAGCACAGTCTCCTCATCGAATCCAAACTTCTTATCGCCCGCAAGCGCTTCTCCGCTCAGTTTCAGCAGAACCCTCTTCATCGTCCTTCTCCTTCTTGCCCTTTATTTGCGCCGCCGGTATCATACCGGATGCCTGATGGTTGCATCATACCATACAGCCGTCTTCAAATCCATAGGGGAAAGCATCCCAGGCGGTGTCAGTAGACGTAGGTTTTTGTTTTCCTGGGGACATTCTTATAGATCCATCTTGCACTGCTTTCCGTCAGCCGGATGCATCCGTGCGATACCGTATGGCTGCCCAGGATTTTCCTGTTCATCGCCCCCGGCCATTTGTGCATCCCGCTTCCGCATACTTCCGTGTAGTACTTGCATCCTTTGAAATAATAGCTTTTCCCGTCAATCGTATTCCAGCCCGGAGGCGTGGGCGTAGAAGCCTTGCCGGTTGAACACTTGAACGTCTTCACAAGCTTCCATGCGCCTTTGGAGCCGCAAAACACATTGACTCTCTGCTTGTCGAGACTGACCCAGACCAGCCAGCGCGTCTTGCTGGACGCCTTCTTCTTCCCGTTGATGAATCTCTCCTTCGTCTCCTTGCTGTAATCTCCCTTTTTGGCAGTCGACATGTCCCTCTTAATAGAAAGAATCGAGTTCGGGGCTTTGAACAGGACGCCCCTGCACCGCACCAGGCTTTTGGAATGCGTCCTGCGGTTGACCACCACGACCGAAGTGCCTCTCTTAAAGGTCTTCCCTTTTGCCTTGACGTCTCTGCGCAGCGTCGCCTTCCAGTACAGCGTATGCACTTTCTCCTTTTTCTGAACGCTCTTCGCGCCGGCCTTTTTCTGTGCTGCCCATGCGTCGGTGCCGCACAGCATCGCCGTCAGGAGCAGCGCGGTCAGCGCCGCCGCAAGCAGCTTTCTGTGTCTGCATCCAGTTCTTCCGATCCTCATACTATCCTTCCTCTTCCAGGAGTCTGTTCAATGTTTATTTACAGCAGGCAGCAAGCCTGCCTGCCTTTCATCACTTTGCCTCGCAGATGATCATGCGCAGCTTGCCGTTTGCATCCGGCGGAATGACCTGCATCCACTCAAACTCAAATTCAAACGGCTTTTTGAAGATCTTGTTCAGGGAGCCTGTCAGGTACTCCTCCAGCTCCTGCTCGGACATCTTCGCCTTCTCGTCCCGCACGATCTGCACATGGATCAGGTCCCAGTTCTTCTGGATGAACCGGATCTGGAGGATGTCCGGGCAGTGCGCGATCACCGGCGTCACCTCAAAGAAGCTGGTGACTCTGCCGTCCTCATACCGGAAGTAGTCGTTCAGGCGGCCCTCCATGTTGGTGATGAAATGAACCCCCTGGCTGGTCCGCATGACGGCGCGGTCCCCGACTTCATAATTGATCAGGGGCAGATCGGTTTTGTAGAGGGGGGTGATCAGGACTCTTCCCCTGTTCGCCATCTTCCCGTCCTCGTCCACGACGTTCACGACAAAGGAATCATTGTGCACCACATAGTAGTCCTTATCCGGAAGCCGCAGCATGCACGCGCCTGTCTCGGCGCTTCCGTAGGAATCAATGATGCCGGGACCCAGCTGCTCGATGAACAGCGCCCTGTCATTTTCGGTCACCTTCTCCGAGATCGGGTCATAGAATTTCGGATGATAGATCTTCTTGCCGGTGCGCTTTGCGTAGAGCACCAGCCGCATCAGTTCCGTCTTGTTCATGTACAGCCAGTCCGGCTCATATTCGTTGATCCGGTCGATCACGTCCGGCTCCGGGGCGTACTGATCCACAAACGCGTGGCGGAAGATGCCGAACTTCTGCAGAAATGTATCCTGCCCGCCCGGATTGACATCGTGCATATTGATGCGGCTCATCATTTTGCCCGTCAGCGGATTGTAGCCGGCGCAGAGCATGACCCTGTACCAGTTGGCCTTCATATACGCCTTCTCGCGCGGCGAGAACAGGATCGACACCGGTTTGCCGGTGGATCCCGATGTCGTATCGCAGATCCAGTCCCTGTACTGCGGCTGGTCCTTCAGGCTGCCCATCCACTCGCGCAGCTCATCCTTGGTCAGGACCGGGAGCTTTGTCAGGTCGTCCCCGGTGCGGATGTCCTCCGGTTTCACGCCGGCCCTGTCGAAGCGCTCCCTGTAGAACGGGATCCTGTACGCTTCCTGCGCCAGCTTCTGCACTCTCTTATTCTGTATCCGGAGGGCCTTCGAAAAGTTCTTCGGAACCTTGTGAAGCATCTTCGGAAGGTCTGCCAGAATATAGAAATTCATCAGTTTCTTCTGCAGTTTTGCATGCATGATAGAGCATCTCCCATCCTGCTGTGTGACGGTCTTTGCCGGGTTTGGATCTGACCGTTTCTCCGCCGCTGCAAAAACGCAGCGTCATACAACTTCAATCTCAATATTTTTCAGCGCACGGTCCAGCGCCGCCGTCGCTTCCGCCAGCGTCCTGCCCTGCGTGACCACATGGCCGATCCTGTTCGGACCGACATGGAACTTCTTCACCTGGTCTCCGACCGTATAGTCGAAGCATACCTCGCAGATGTTCCGGTCACTCTTCGGATTCCGGTTGGCCAGTGCGATGATCTCGCCGTCCCGGTCGCTCATCAGAAGCTTGGACGCATTCGGGACTGCCTTGTCAGTCGGGAATGTGGGTTTCTCACCCAGCGCAACCTCAATGATCTTCCTGTAATAATCATACCCGTAATAAATGGATACCAGCTCCGCAAGGCAGGTCGCCCCGCTTCTTCCGCCGATCTCCAGCACGTAGGTCTTGCCGTCGCGCATGATAAAGTCGCAGTTGACCGCGCAGTTGTCCAGGCCCATCGCGAGGATCGCCTTCTCACAGGTTCTGCGGCAGTCTTCCTCCGCTTCCCCGCTCAGGTCATACGGTGCGAAATGGCCTGCTGGAACGCCCGTGCTTCCCATGAAGATATAGTCTCCGTGCGGAAGGATAAACTGCACCTTCCCGTCCATGACAAACGCCTGCGCGCCGAATTCGCGCCCGATGATGAATTCTTCGACAATGAAATAATCCTTGCGGGTGAACGCCTGCGCGTTGGTGATCGCCGCCTGGATGTCTTCCGGCCTGTCCACGCGCGTGATGCCGCGGCTTCCGGAGGAATCCACGATCTTAATGATCAGGGGATACTGAAGCCCCTCGATCTTGTCATTTACATTTTCATTGAAATAGACCTTGCGGTAGCGCGCGGTCCTGACGCCGTGCTCTTCGTAGCACTGCTTCATCAGCACCTTGTCGCATGCGATCTTCGCCGCCTCGTAAGAGATGCCCGACAGGCCCAGTTCGTCATTGACCCTGCCGATCGTCATCACGGCAACGTCCGTCCCCGCGGTGCAGATGCCGTCGATGCCGCGCTCCCTGGCCGCCTCCAGCACCGCCTGCGCGTCGACCGTATTGATGTGCAGCACCTCATCCGCATATGCAAATCCGGGATAATTCCCCGGAATCGAAACTGCGATGGTATAGATCCCCATCTCCTTCGCGGCTTTAATCAGCGGAACCTGATAGATCCCCGCTCCCATAATCATAAGCTTTTTCATGATCCATCCCCCTTATTCTCAGTGTTTGATTCCCTGCCTGTCTGTATGCTGCTGCCCTCTGCAGATGCATGGATCGCGGTATCCTCTTCCTGGCGCGGACGCGCATAGAAACGCTCGCCGCTCTCATTTTCCAGATACGGATCCTGGCCGTTTTCGTCGATTCTGCGCACGACATACTGCGGATTGTTGCACATTCCCAGGAAGATCCTTCCGATGTATTCTCCGATCAGTCCCAGGAACATCAGGATCAGCCCGGAGAAGAAGAAGATGGATACCATGACGCTCGGCCAGCCGATGGCGGTGACCGGGCGGACAATCTTCCGGACGATGACCGCAATGATCCCGATCAGTCCGGCAAGGGCAAATATATTGCCCAGCACGGTTGCCACGCGCAGCGGGACAATGGAAAAGCCGATAATATTGCCCCAGAGCTTTACCAGCTTCTTAAATGTATATCCGCTCTGCCCCACTTCCCGCTTATAATGCTCGATGGGGATGCAGCTGACATTGCGCGTCACGCGCAGGAAGACGCCCTGCAGATGGGTATACGCGCTGCGGTACTGGACCGCGTAATCCCGCACGAATCTCCGGATCACCCAGTAGGAGCTGGTCTTCATGTCCTTCGGTTTGTCCAGGAGGACCCGGGTCGTCCACTGATTGAAACGGCTCCCGAGATTGCGGAATCCGCTGTGCTGCTTGTTGGGATAGTATCCGTACACAATGTCATATCCCTTGTCGATCTCATCGAGAAGCTTCGGCAGCTGTGTGGGGCTGGTCTGTCCATCGTCATCCATCGATATGATCAGATCGCCTTTTGTATAGTTCAGTCCTGCCATGGACGCGTTATGCTGTCCCGCGTTCTTGGCAAGCTCCACCGCCCGTACATTCGGATAATCCCGCACCAGGGCACGGAGTTCGCTCACCGTCGCGCCGTCGTCCGGGCTGCAGTCGTCCACCAGGACAAATTCCACGCCGCCCCGGTTCATCTGCGCAAACTGCTCCATGGTCTCCTCTACCACCCTGCGGATGGTCTTCGAAGACTGGTAGCAGGGTATCACCACTGAATGAAGCATATCCTTCTCCTGCTCCTGTCTCTGACTGTTTACAGAAGTGTAGCACAGATCCTGAGATTATGCCATCTTGCGCATACGCCTGTGCCGGATGATGAGCGCCGATATCAGAAGCAGAAGGCCTGCAAGGCTCAGCATCCATCCCATGCGCGACATGGGGCTCGTATAGGTCAGGCGGATCTCATTGACGCCCGGCTCCAGCACTGCGCCCATATAGCATTCATCTGCCTGCAGCAGTTCTCTCTCCTGCCCGTTGACCGTAAGGCTCCATCCGCTGCTGAAGGGCAGCTGGAACACCATGCAGCGCGCCTCCTTCAGCGTCACACTTCCCGTAACCGTATTCTTTCCGAACGCTGCATCCTGAAGACTGTCTTCATTCAGCGCCGCGACCTTTTCGGAATAGTCCTCCCGCGGGACTGAAACGATCCGCACTGCATCCAGATCATACCTGCCCTTGTCCCGGAAGGTCAGCGTAAGGGTATCCTCCGTATCCGCATCCGCATAGCCAAGGCTTACCAGGTACCGGTCCCTGAGAAGGGTGTAGGTCTGCTCGTCAGAGAGCAGCGTCACTTTTTTGGAAACGCCCTGCGCCTCGACCCGCACGCTCGTCCCGATCCCGTCCGGGACCAGGCCGCACAGCTCCAGATACATGTCGCACCCGGCCTTCCTTTGGTACGGGATGCTGACAGATGCGTTCTTTTTCAAGGCCCGGTATCCGGTCTGCGTGCGCTCGATCTTCTTCTCCCCGTCCGGAAGCGCGGTCTGCTCCGCAGTGATTCCGGCCGTCTCCGTCCGGCCGTCCGTCCGCTTCAGGCCTGTCTCCTGCGACGCCCTGTCTGCAGCCGCATCGTCAAGGAGGACGGCGCTGAGCATGACCTCTTCTCTTTCGCCGGCATCCAGCGCCTGATAGTCAGACATGCCGATGACGCTGTCTGCGGTAAAGCCGAAGGATACCGGGAAGCTGTTTTCATAGATCGCCATCTTCCCGTCCGACCAGACCTTCGTATCAAATCCGTACGGAAGGTGCTGCGGATACTTCTCCTGTGTCTGGAAATAGCGCACGCCCGCAGCTGCCTCCGCGCCGGTCCTTCCGTCCAGCGAATGGATGTGCAGCATCGTCGTCAGGCCGATATTCTCCGTATCCAGCAGGTATGTGATCTGGGACGCATTCAGGACGCTGTTGTAGATCTGCACGCCCGGATACCCCAGCTGGACGGACGCATTGTCTTCATTGGATTTTTTCCAGTATCCGTCCACACGGTAGAATCCGTCCGTCCACTCCCTCGGTGCGCCTTCCGCCTCCCCGCCGATCCCGGATCCGACCTTGTTGTAGTTGGCGTAGGCGGAATCTGAGAAATAACGCTCCGTGGTCCCGCGCGGCGCGTAGTAACGCGTCAGGTTGCCGAACGGCTTTGCGAACGTGAAGACTCCGTTGAGGACACAGGATACGGCCGTTATGCACAGAATCATCAGGACCGCCCTGTCGGCGAGCGCTCCTGCGCCGGAGAGGGATCTGCCGTTTCCATGCTGCTCTTCTCTCTGCACGGATCCCAGGCGCTCCGTCGCAAGGATCAGCACCACTGCCGCGCTCAGCTGCACCGCCGCCGCAGCGTGGTACACGTCGAATCCCTGCAGGATGCACAGAATCGCAGCGCCCGCGTCAAAGACCAGCCCCGCCGCGATCAGTCCCTTCTTCTGAAGGGCCGACAGATGGGAAAACTCTCCCGAAGCAAACGAGACACAGACTGCCACAGTCAGGCTGATCAGATAGACCCAGCGGTTATTTTCCGTATGCATAACCGCCATGATATATCCGCCCAGCGGAAACAGCAGGAAAAGAAGGTTTACAAGAAGAAGCTTCTTCAGGCCCTTCCATTTTTCCCTGCCCGAGAGCACCAGAACCACGATACACGGCAGAACGATCACCGCGAAATTCAGATGGGTCCCGTTCCCGGACGCCTCCAGCGGGCTGATCAGGTTCAGGAACCAGGCAAAATATCTTCTCTTATCTTCATAGACAAGCAGGCTCGGGCTCTGCGCCAGGCTCTGCGAGCGGTAGCTGTTGAAGTAGCGCGACAGCGTCGGAAGCAGGGTGACGCAGGAGAGCATCAGGCCGGCCAGATAGGCGCACACCATCCGCACAAACAGGACGAAGAAGTTCTGCACTCTCTTCTGACGGTACACCGCGAAGAAGCGGATGAGCACGTAGATCAGCAGTGCGACGGAATTGATGTACATGAAATAATAATTGGAGGTGAACCCCAGATACACCGTAACCGCAAACAGCGCGAAGCTGTGTCTGCGCTCCGGGTCCATCATATATTCCGCCCCCAGAAGCAGCATCGGCATGATGATCATGGGCGAGACGTAGATCGGGTGCACAATGCCCAGCTCGAACACGTATCCGCAGTACAGATAGACCATGCTCCCCGCCAGCACCTGTCTTCCCGGGCATCCCCAGTGAAAGACATAGAGGGAAAATGCGATCCCCGCCAGATACATCCGAAGGAAGATCAGAAACGCGTAGAGCGTCTCCGTCCCGGACGCGGGTACGAATACGCTCAGGTAATCCAGCGGATGAAAGCGGACAATGGATCCGATATCCTCCCCCATTCCGATCGTATAGTCATAGGAGCGCAGCACAAAATCCCCGTGCGCAAAATCCCGCAGGGTCTGGCGCAGCCATTGCCCCATATACCTCAGCTGCAGGATATACTGCGACTGTCCGTCCCCGTTTCCGACCAGGGATTTTCCACCTGCCAGAAACGGCAGGAATACAGCCAGGCCCAGAACGAGAAAGGCGGCTGTATAGATCAGCAAATATTTTCTGTTGAACTTCGTCTCACGCATCTGTGATCCGTTCCTCATCTTTCTGCCCGCTTATGCGTCCGTCTTTCTCTGCGCGCCCTGTCCCCTGCGGCGCTTTCGCTCTGTCAGGGCCAGTACAATGAATGCCAGGATCGCCGGGATGGCGATGCAGCATCCGGTCGTAAGTCCGGGCGTTGTATAAGTCAGGCTGATCTCATGGTCCCCTGCCGGAAGAAGCGCGCCCTGATACATCAGGTTCAGGGTCAGCAGATCCGTCTTCTGCCCGTCCACCTTCAGCGTCCACCCGGCAGCCGAAGGAACAGAGAATGTCATCAGTTTCGGTGCCTGCAGGGATACGCGGCCGGTGATGCGGCCGTCCTCCACCTGCTCATCCATCAGGGACTCTTCATTCAGCGCACCGATCTTCTCCTCATACCCCTCCATCGGGACGTACAGAACCTGCGCGCCGCCAAGCCGATACTTTCCGGCAGCAAACCGCAAAGTCACGGTCTTTGTCTCATCCTTCCCGGCATATCCCAGATGGAACAGGTACTCTTCTCTTCCGATATTGTAAACCTGCTCACTGCTGCGCACCATCGTCCGGGTCGTGAATGAGCCGTCCGATACCTCCAGCGATGCGGTCTGCCGGTTGATCCTGACGCCGTCAAGAAGCAGATATGCATCATACCCCTCCCTGGCTTCTACAGTCAGCGGAACGGTCGCTTTGGACGCTGCCCGGAGCTTCCCGTCTGCATAGGTGAAGTTCTCTCCCTGTTTCGGAATCTCCACATCCCGGCGCAGGATCCTGCCGGATGGCTCCGTACTCTCGAACAGCCCTGCCTCCTGAAGCTTCTGTTCCAGGTCCGCCTGTCCGTCTTCCGCCTTTGGAAGGACGGCTGCTTCCAGCTGGACAAGCTCTTTTTCCAGCGGATCGAGCTTTTCAAACGCCTCCCGGCGGATATATGCCCCATAGCTGTATCCGAGGGCAAGCGGCGTCTCATTTTCATAAACCAGGATCTTCCCTTTTTGCGCGGCGGGCTCTTTTGAATAGCCGTACGGGACGCTCCCTTTGTTTTTCTGCCAGACGATGTAGTAGCGCACATGCGCCAGATTCATGCTGACGGGCCTTGCATCCAGCCCTTTCAGAGACGTAACAGCGCTGAGGTCCACATTGTTCAGTGTCTTCATCGCTTCCAGCATATCCGCGTTCAGGATGCTGTTGTACTCGGAAGTGCTGTTGTAGCCTGAATACTCGGAGCTGTTCTCCCTGCCGTGTTTCACCGCAAAGCCTTCCACACGGTAAAATGAATCCTCCTCCAGAAGCGCCGCCCCGCGGCTTCTCCAGTAGGTGTCATACTTCCTGAGCACCTTTCCGGACCTGATATACCGATGCACCTCATTCCCGAACCTGGGCGAATACGTCATGTACCCGTTCAGGACAACCGATGCGCACGTGATCCCCAGGACCACGCACCGGATCTTCCGGACGGAAATCTTCCTGTGCGAGCAGTACAGCAGCGCTGCCGTGCAGAGTACCAGCTCCGCAGCCGCAGCCGTATTGTAGAGATCCCTTCCCTTCGTGAGCGTCTGCAGCACGGCCGCCGCAAGAAACAGACCCGCTGCCAGGAGCATCGCTGCGGCCTGCCTTTGCGTCAGGTCTGCAAATGCATCCGCAGTAAAGACCACTGTCATCCCCAGGCAGATCGCGATCAGGAACATCCAGCGGTTATTTTCATTATTCATAACTGCAAGCACGAATCCGAAAAACGGAACCAGAAGCATCACAAGATCCGCAATCAGGAACTTCTTCAGAGACTTCAGATGCCTTGCGCTCATTGTGAAGAGCACCGCCAGACACGGCAGCACAATCACTGCAAAGTTCAGATCGGTTCCGTTCCCGGAGCTTCGAAGCGGACTGATCAGGTTCAGGAACCAGGCAATGTAGCGCCTCTTATCCGCATAAAACAGCATGCTCTGCGTTTCGGAGGCCTGCGTCTGCCTGGAACTGCCCAGATACCGCAGCAGCGTCGGAAGCAGCGTCATCATGGACATCGCAAGGCCGAACAGATACAGCCCTGCCATCCTGAAAAACAGGGACAGGAAGGAACGCGCCCCCGCAGGGCGGACGGTTTCAAAGTACCGCACCACCATATACAGAAGCAGTCCGGCAGACATGATATACATGAAATAGTAATTGCTCCAGAATCCCAGGAATACGGAAAAGACAAACAGAGCGCATCCTTCTCTCGCCAGGACCTTCTCCGCACCCAGCAGGAGAAGCGGCAGAACGATGAAGGGCGCCGCATAGATCGGATGATTGAGAACACGGATCAACATGAATCCGGAAAAGACATATACGAGCGATCCGGACAGCACATTGACGCCGTACACGCCCTTCTCAGAGGAAGTGTCCGAGCGGGCAATGACATGGTTCAGGTAAAATGCATACGCGCAGAAGGCCAGCCCGGCCAGGTAGAACCGGAGCAGCACAATCACATTATAGAGAATCTCCGTATAGGCGGAGGGGACAAAAACAGACAGGAAATCCATCGGATGGAACCGCACGATCTGCCCGATGTCATCGCCCATTCCGATGGAAAAATCGTACATGGGCAGGGCAAAATGGCCGTGCAGGATGTTCTTCAGGCACAGCCGCAGATACTGTCCCATATACCGGAGATATACGATGTACTGGGACATCCCGTCTACTTTATTTACGAAAGACCTGCCACACCTGAGAAACGGAAAAAACACCAGCGCCGAAATCACCAGGAACAGCAGCGTATACCGGAGTACAAAGCTCCGGCGTCTTTGACCTGTTTCAGAACGTACCCTATTCAAAATAGCTCCCTCATCCTTCAGATGGAAAAATCTTTGTCGATTATACGGTGTGCCGGAATCGATGTCAACGAAGGCGGAAATTGTCCGGAAGATGTTAATTAACTCTTTCAATATTGTTTTATATATGTTACGATAAGTTACATTCATGTGCAATAACCATCTGACAGCACAGGAAAACATGGGAGGATAGCAATGCGTTCACTCGGTCAATCATACAGAAGGGCCTTCATTCCGGTCCTGTTCATGATCTGCCTTCTGAGCTTCGGCTCCGTGCACCAGGTGCATGCGTCCAATGCGATCACATTGGTTCCGGGGCAGACCCGGCAGATGAAGAAAAAAGCTTCCAAATGGAAATCCACGAAGCCTTCCGTCGCTGTGGTCAGCCAGAGCGGGCTGGTGAAGGCCGTGAAGAAAGGAACCTGCACCATCACTGCCAGGAAGGGAAAAAAGAAGCTGACCTACAAGGTGCGTGTCCAGGCCCCGAAGCTGAACCAGAAACAGAAACAGGTGGAGGCCGGAAAGAGCTTCACCCTGAAGCTGAAAAAGGCAACGAAACGCTTCAGCTGGAAGGTCTCGGATCCGTCTGTGATCAGTATCCGGCAGGCCGGGAAAAATAAGGTCACAGTCACCGGACAAAAGAACGGGACTGCATATGTGACCGCTTCTCTGGGATCCTACTCTGTCTCCTGCAAAGTTACCTGCGGGACCGGCGTCAGGAGCGGCCTTCAGAGACTGTACCTGAACGGGGATGACTTCAAGCAGCTCACCTGGAACCGGACGGATACGGCAAAATACGTCAGCAATATCTCCCGGTACGGCCAGAGCGCCCCGCTCTATATCCATAAAGACGGGGGCGACGGTCTGGAAAACATCTGGGCCGCCACCAATAACGGAGCGGTCGGCGTGAGCGGCGCGCAGCTCTCCAAGGATGCAGTCGAAGGAACCATCAAAAAAGCCTGCCTGTGGGCAAGGGCCATTGCAGACAGCCCCTACCACGGCTATGACTACGGTCACAGCTACAACGGCGCGCAGCTTATGTACACCTTCGGCCAGGCCAAGGCCAACGCGCTCGGGACCGGCGACTACTGCTGCTCTACCATCCCGCTGTGCGCATTTTACTTTGCCGGCGTCAATGTAATCGGAGAGAACCTGGGCGGCTCTGACGCAAAATACATCCCCGAGTCCACCCTGCTGTTCTACAAGCAGCAGATCTCTTATTATCTGGACGGTACGCTTCACTGCGCCACCAACAATTACCGTTCTGATTCCGAGTGGGAGATCTTCAAGGCCTGCGGCTTTAAAGATGTGTACTCCCAGTATGAATCCAACAAGTCCGGATTCGTCTTCAAAGCAGGCGATGTGGTCACCGCAAACGGCCACGCACAGCTGGTGCTCACGGACGGTACGGTCAAAACAGCTGAGACCGTCCAGGCCTATGGTCCCGACAAGCACAACAAGATGCCCATCGGCGGCGACCAGAGCGGCGAAGAGATCGGCAGGGCCTACCACGTGTATACCAGTCCGAAGATCCGGCACATCATGCGCTTTACCGGCAAGGGGGTCCGTCTGAATACGGTCGGTCTGAAAGGATCGGAATATTAATCGCATTTATGCGAATTTCTGTTTTCAACAAACCGCAACATGTGGTATAAATGTAGCTGTGAAGGCAGACTATTTGTCATTCTATAAAGAGTGTATTTGCAAAAACATCATTCGCTTGCTGCTTTCGGGAGGTATAGTATGAAACCTATTTCAAAGAAGCTTTCTTTATCTCTTTTCTTTCTGTTCGCCGCCGTCCTGTTCTGTGTAGCCCCGGCAGGAACGGCGTATGCGGAGAAGCCGTATGTCAGCTGCAGTCCGAAGGAGATCCATCCGATCTACTGGAAAGCAACGATCCGGGGCAATGTCCGTGTCAAGATCAAGGAGACCAAACAGTATGTCACGATCGATCACGGAACAGAGGTGATTGTCACCAAGTACCAGGTAAAAGGGAAGAATACCGTTATGCTGAAGGACGGGCGGCATTTCAATGTTTCCGCCGGCAACCTGAACATCTATGATGACGCATGTACGCCCGGCGACTTCAAGAGATCAACCAAAACCGCTTTTGTCAATTCCAGATCTCTCAAGAGCAAGACAGACTGGATGATCTGGGTTTCCACCGACCGGCAGAGTCTGAATGTCTTTAGGGGATATAATCATCACTGGACGCTGGTCAAGAGGTTCAACTGCTCCACGGGCATGGCAAACTGGTCCACTCCGCTGGGCAGGAAGACGGTCCGCCATAAGTTCCAGTCCGTTTACTCAGAGCAGTTTGAAAGTACATTGTACTATTTCCTGGAATTCGGCGGCAGCGGCATCCACAAGTGGCCCGGCCCGAATGCAAGAGACGGAATCGGCAAGAAGCCCTGTTCCCATGCATGCGTCAGAGTCTACAAGAGACCGGCCATCTGGCTGTATAAGCACATCCCGGTCGGCACACTGCTGTATGTGTACTGATCTTTGAAATGAAAACAGTTCGATATGAAAAGAAGCACGGCCGCGGCCGTGCTTCTTTTATGTGCGGTGATCTCCTTCTATATGCAGGGATCTCCGTTGTATATGCGGGGATCTCCTACAACGCAGCCGTGAATCCCCCGTCTTAGTTTATGGTCTCGCCTCCGGCTCGGTCGCCGCTGAGCGGCCGCCACCGGCGGCCGGCGTGCTCGCCTCCGGCGTTTCATCAGACGCCTCCCTGACCTCACGGATTACGTAGAGGGGCTTGCCGTTGGATGTATTTACGAGCTTGCCGATATATTCTCCGATGATTCCCAGCATCAGGAACAGCATGCCGGATACAATCAGGATCAGGCACATCAGCGAGGACCATCCTGTCTGTATCGTGGGATCAAGTATCTTCCGCACGATCAGGACAATCGTCGCAACAAACCCGGTGATGGAGAAGATCGTTCCGAGGACATTGGATACCCTGAGGGGGATCGATGAATAATCCATAAAGGTCATGAACAGCTTCAGTCCCTTCCGGAACGTGTAGTTGGACCTCCCGTATTCCCTCGCGTAATGTTCCACCTGGATGTCGGTCATGTTGTCCGTCGTCCTGGCAAACAGCATCTGGACGAACGCATCGTTCCCGTGATATTTGCGCACTTCCCGGATGACATAGTCTCTCGCGCACCAGAAGGAGCTCATCTCCACGCCTTTCGGCCTGTCTACAAGATGGAACAGAAGGAACTGGCTGATCTTTCCGAACAGATTCTTGAGCGGGCTGAACTTGCGCTGCTTGTAGATGCCGAAGACGACGTCATACCCTTCTTCCATCTTGTCCAGAAACTGCCGGATCTGCTCCGGACGGTTCTGCAGGTCATCGTCCATCCCGACGACCAGCTCTCCTCTTGCATACTGAAGTCCTGCAAGGATGGCGGCGTGCTGCCCGAAGTTCTTCGGAAAGTTCACTGCCGTGATCCTGCCCGGATAGCGCTCACGGCACTTGAGGATCTCCTCATAGGTATGGTCACGGGAGTGGTCATTCACCAGGACCATCTCACACTCATATCCGTCCCACTGCGAAAAGCTCTCCATGCACTGGTCCGCAACCATGCCGATCGTCTTCTCTGAGTTATAGCAGGGTATTACCACCGATACCAGCATATTCTCTCACCTTTATCTCTGTATTCTGAAGGATGGTCCTGATCTCTTCCAGGCAGTCTCCTGCGCTGTTCCCCTTCACGATCATCTGGCCGATCCTGTCTCTTCCGGAGGAGAACTTCCTAACTTCATCTCCGCTCTTTACATTGAAGGACAGGTCCACCACATTCTCAGAAAGATGCTCCGGAAGGACGATCTCTTCAAGGATCCCCGTCCGGTCCGCCCCGATCAGCCAGGATGCATTCGCAAGTCCGCTCTTTGCCCTGAACAGGTCCGATACGTCTTCTCCCAGCGCGCTTCGTACGATCGCCTCAAAATAGTCGATCCCGTAATAGAGGCCCACCATATCCGTAATGGCAGTTGCGCCGGCTCTCGGGGTGGATTCGATCATCCAGATCTCCCCGTCCTGCAGCATGCAGTCCATATCCAGCGCGCAGTTGTCATATGCAAGCGCCTTGCAGACACGCTGCGTAACGTCACAGATCTTCTCATACAGCGCATCAGCCCTCTCCCACGGAACATGATGTCCCTGCGGAAACGGAGGATTGCCTGCATGAAGATCATTGCCCAGCGGAAGTACGTAGGCAAGAGAGCCTCTGCTCATCATGGCCTCTACGCCGAACATCGTGCCTGCGAGAAACTTCTCCGCGATACAGTAGTCCTTCCGGGTCTGCTCCATGACCAGCGGATACCAGGAAAGTGCTTCCTCCTCGCTGTCAGCGCGGAACACGCCGCGGCTTCCCATCAGGTCGACCGCTTTGAGCATCAGCGGATAACCGATCTTTCTGCCGGCTCTTTGAAGATCCTCCACACTGCGAATCAGGAAGTAGGGCGCCGTCCGGATCCCGGCCTCCTCATACAGCTGCTTCTGCAGGGACTTGTCGCACGCAGCCTCCGCGCCGATGCCCGGTCCGGGAAGGGAGAGCATTTTGCACAGATATCCCATGGTCCGTGTTCCCACGTCCATGCAGCAGGTCGTGACTGCATCGATGGAAAGATCCTTCACTGCCTGCAGCACTTCCTCCGGCTTCGTGATATCACAGTATACGACCTCGTCCGCATACGGAATGCCCGCATAGGGTCCCGGTATGGTCGCCGCGATGCTGCGCACGCCAAGCCTTTTTGCTGCCTGAAACAGCGGAATCTGTGAATAGCTGGCCCCCAGGACCAGTATCGTCTTGCTCAATGCCTTATCCTCCCTGGCAAAGGACATCTTCCTGCACTCTTTGTCTGCAAGTGATTATAAAATTGCGTTATCCATTTGTCAAAGAATCATTGCATTTTCAGCGGAAACGCGTATTATAGTGATGTTGCGGCCGCGCGGTTCTTTGCGCCGGCTGAGTTGTCCGGAATCCAGAAGAAGGTGTGTCTATGAAAAAGGTAGCGATCCTGCAGTCCAACTATATCCCCTGGAAAGGGTACTTCGATATCATCAACTCTGTGGATGAATTCATTCTGTATGACGACATGCAGTATACCAGAAGAGACTGGAGAAACCGCAACCAGATCAAGACGGCCAATGGCCTGCAGTGGCTCACGATCCCGGTGGATTCCAAAGGAAAGTTTTTTCAGAAGATCAACGAGACAAAGGTCACCGGCCATAAGTGGTGCTCCGAGCATCTGCGCTCGATCCAGCTGTGCTACGCACACGCCCCGTATTATAAGGACTATGAGCCCGTGCTGGAAGAGCTGTATGCGAAGGCCGAAGAGATGGATTATCTGAGTGAGATCAACCGCATGTTCCTCCAGAAGATCTGCGATCTTCTCGGGATCCCGACACTGATCACAACCTCCTCGGATTATCCGCTTGCGGAGGGGAAAACAGAACGGCTTGCAGAGCTCGTGAAGTCGGCAGGCGGTTCGTGGTACCTGTCCGGTCCTGCAGCGAAGGATTATATAGAAGACGATGTCTTCAAAGAAGCCGGTGTGGAGCTCGCCTACATGAGCTATGACGGATATCCGGAATACCCGCAGCTGCACGGCGAATTCACACACAACGTCAGCATCCTTGACCTGCTCTTCATGACCGGCTCCAAAGCGCCCGAGTATATGCTGAGTTTCAGAAAATAAAAGAGGGTTCCGTTTTCTTTACATAACCATGAAAATCCGGCAGCTTCTGGTGCTGCCGGATTTTCATTGCGCCGTCCGTACGCCGGCTCAGGGCGCCTGGTCCGCATCCGCTTTCTGCGACACGATTCTGTACATCATATTCTCGCCGTCAAACGATCTCACTTCCTGCGCCTGCGCATCCATATCATAGTATTCACGGATGTAGTTGAGCGTCAGATTGATGTCATTATCGATCAGGTATACCTGGTCGTTATTGATGCAGTCTCTGTACGGATTCGTCACGCCGTACTTTTCAAGGGACGCCTTGTAGGGAATGCTGCCTGCCGGCCAGCCGCCCAGCACGGCCATATTGGACGCGGCCCCGACCGGGACCAGGGAGAGCGGCCCGTATCCTGCCGACACGGCATACAGCCCTGCCTTGGTCAGATACAGATGCTCCGTATCATTGCTGACTCCCGCGATAAAGTTCGCTGCCTCTATCCTCTTCTGCTCCTGTTTCCTCGTGTTGTGTCTCCAGTTCTCTCTCCACGTATTCTGGTTCAGTGCGAGGATCACCAGCACAAAGGTCCATGCATAGCGGACCGGCAGGTTGAATGAACGCGGTGAGATCAGGTACAGCAGGATCAGGCTGCAGCACAGCCAGATGGGATTGTCCACACGCTGCAGGTTGAAGCGGCCCTGGAGGTACATATAGTAGAACAGAACGCCCAGCACCAGAACCAGGAGCGCCAGGAAGACCCACATCTTCCATTCCTTCCTGCCGTGAATCAGCGCGATCACCAGCAACACCAGGAAGCAGTAAAACATGGGATTCTCAAACCATTTTGCCGGATAGACATCCAGGAAGTCCTTCAGTGTTTCCATGGATGCTTTTCTGCGGTTCTGTGCCGCGATCAGCTTTTCCATTTTCTCGAGTGTAAACACATCCGGATCATAGAAATTCCATTTTGAAAACAGCTTGTAGGCGTTGTAGGAGATGTCGAGCGACTCGAACAGATCCACGTTGTCTTCGTATTTCGGGAAGCCGTAATCGGTCAGCGCCGACCTGGCGTCATTGATCTTCTCATAATACGCCGCATCCGGGCTTTGCCGGTACGCAGCCCTGTCCGCCAGCCTGCAGCCAGCGCACACCCCGACCGTGAGGGCAAACAGGCCGATATAACGCACGGCTCTTTTCAGCTTCTCATCCGGCGCGTCCTCTCCCAGGCGCAGCAGCAGATAGAGGCCAAACACGCCCCACAGCGCAAACATCATATCCGCCTCCAGATGGCGGTACATGAATCCGTACGCGGTAATCAGGATCCCTGCCGTCAGCGGGAGAATCTGAACTTTCTCCTGCATGATGACCCAGGCCACCAGGAAGACGCCGGCTGCGCTGCACACGCCCGCCGTCTTGGTGAACTGCATCGTAATGTACGCGTCTGCGGCAAAAAAGTTCAGCACGATCATGCTCAGCAGGATCGCAGCCCCGCTCTTGAACGTTCTCTGGATCACCCATGTGGCTGCCGTAAATGCGCACAGCATTCCTGCATACTGCATCAGTCCGTACCACGGAACCATGTTGGTGATCCGGTACAGAAATGCGCAGATCTCTCCCAGGATCCAGCTCGGGAAGAGCCAGTGTGCATCCTGGACAGGTCTCCCCAGATTGACAAAGAGCGCGATGTTCAGATCATCGTTGGAATCAAACGCAGGCCGCATGATCAGCAGATATACAAACAGCAGCAGGACATTCAAAAGAAGACAAAACCAGAACTTTTTCCGATTCCTGTCTGTCCACTCACGTATCCGCATCATTTCTCTACCTCCCTTGCCGCATGCACCCCCGGGCGCTCCTTCGGCCTGATCCTCTCTTCATTTCCTACCCGAGCACATTTCTCAGAATGCCTTCTGTCTCCGTCTCTGTCTCCAGCGTGATCCATTCTTCGTACGTGCCGATCTCCGCCACGGAAGTATACCCCATGTCCGACAGCTTCTGTGCCGCCGCGCAGCTTTGTTCACTGCTCTGTCCGTACACGTACACCATCTGGCTGCGGTCCTCCAGAACAAGGTCCGCGTCCTGCACCAGGCTGTCATATCCGATGTGGACCGCGCCCTTCAGATGGCCTTCGTCATACGCCTCTATGTCCCGCACGTCCAGAACCTGATACGAAGCCTCATAGCTCATGTACTGCCTGGCCTCTTCCACGCTCAGGCGTTCAAACGGTTTTCCCTGGCTGGGCCGTATGGACCGGTCGAGCGTAAATATAATGAGGATGATCGTGACAATCACACATCCCCATGTAATGTAAAAGATCCCTCTGTTCTCTTTTGTCTTCACTTATTTCTCTCTCCGAACAGCAATAACCGGAGCACTCTGCTCCTGCGGATGATATACTTCGAGACCGGGACCGGCAGGTACAGGGCAATGAAAAAGATCACCCATGTGCAGAGAATATAGTTCAGTCCCAGCCTGTTCCACAGAATCAGTTTCAGAACCGTCATGATCGGTTCATGGAGGATATAGACATCCATGGAATACAGCCCCAGCATGAGCAGCATTCTCCCTGTCCTGCCGGGTTCAACCTTCTCTCCGTCCACGTTATAGACCAGTCTGGAGGCAATCCATATCACAATATAGATCCCGCACAGAGACGTCAGCATAAACGTGATGGTAATCGTGGTTTTGTAAAGAAATGTGATGGCCGCGATGTCTGTCACAAGGGCCAGGAACGCCAGCAGCATCTGTCCCCCCATGACATCTTCTATGCCCTCTTTGCGGCAGTCCTCGAACTTCAGGCGCATCCAGATCCCGCCAAGGAAGAAAAACAGATACTTCAGGATCCGGATATCCATATTCGACCAGTAGACCGCGACGCTCAGAAAGAAACTGCCGTACCAGATCGAGCGGAAATTGTATGTGTTGATCACGAGAACGCAGATCAGCTCGATCATAAACAGGATATACAGAAACCACAGGGATACATCCGGATTCTCACCGATCAGAAGCTTCGGAATATCCGCTGCCGTAAAAGGCTTCACGGCGGCGTCGCTGAGCTTCAGTTTCACCGGGATATAGATAAATCCGATCACAAAATAAGGGATCAGCAGCCTGCAGGCGCGATCCGCGATATAGCTTTTCCGCTGCTGCCTATCCATGGTCAGGATCCTGTATGAAACAAAACCGGACAGGCAGAAAAACAGCGGCATATGAAAGCTGTAGATCACATAGGTCAGAATCCTGATCCATACCGCAGAGACTTCCGTCTGCTTGATGGCATGCCCCATGACAACACAAATAATACCGATCCCTCTTGCGATATCAATCTCGGTATATCTGTGTTTCGTATTCGAAGATTTCGTCATCGTACCGTTCCCGGCAGCTGTATCCATCATCGTTTATTCATGCAGTGTAATATACTTTTTGATCGCTTCAAAACTCTCTTCGCTGATGTCATGCTCGATCCTGCACGCATCCTCCACAGCCGTTTTCTCATCCACGCCAAGCCTGATAAACCAGGCAGACAATACCTGATGGCGCTCATAGATCATCGAAGCGATCTGCATGCCGCTGTCTGTCAGGAAAATATATCCCTCCGGGCTGATGGTGATGTACCCGTCCGCCTTCAGGTTTTTCATCGCGATGGATATACTCGACTTCTTGAACCCCGTATGATTGGAAACATCCACACTCCTGACAACAGGCTTCTCCTTGCTCAGTACCAGGATGGATTCCAGATAATTCTCCGCAGATTCTGTTGCTGCCATAGCGTTTATCCTTTCCCTGCCCAAATGCAGGTTTAAAAACTGATATAAAAAACAATGTCTGTGACTTGCCTGTAAAGACAACTCTTCTCACTTCCGTTAGTATATGAAAACGGAAGTTGGAAGTCAACCCGCCTCGCCTTCCGGGGAAGCGCCCTGTGCTCCGTATGAAAGCGTCCTGTGAAAGTGCCAGTGCGCCGTATGAAGCGTCCTGTGAAAGCGCCAGTGCGCCGTATGAAGCGTCCTGTGAAAGCACCTGTGGGCCGTATGAAGCGCCGAAAGCGGCCCGGAGATTTCTCTCCGGGCCGCAGAACCATCAGCCTTTTTCACCGTTGCCGGTCAGGCGCAATTATACAGGATATGCCTTGTTCTCGGAATCACCCGCGGCAGGATCCACGCCGGTCTCCTGCGCCTGGCGGTACTTGAAGTAATCCACGGCAACCTGCGGGAACAGTGCATAGGTGAGGACATCCTCATCCTGCTCTTTCCACTGCGCGATCTCCTTCTCGTATCCGGGAAGCATCGGATCGATATCGTCTGCAGGACGATAGGTGATGACCTTTGCATCGCCGATGACCTTCTTCTGGACTTCCTTGTTGAACGGCTTGACGGTCTCGCCGTACTTTCCGCTCAGAACATCCTTGGTCTCCTGCGGCACCATCTTGTAGCGCTCGCCGGCGATGACGTTCATAACAGCCTGCGTACCGACGATCTGTGAAGACGGGGTAACCAGCGGCGGCTCGCCGAGATCTTTACGTACGTTCGGGACTTCCTCAAGCACTTCATAATACTTGTCAGCAGCGCCGAGCTTATCAAGCTGCGAGGTCAGGTTGGAGAGCATGCCGCCCGGTACCTGGTAAACCAGCGTCTTGATGTTGACGCCGAGGTTCTTCGGGTTCAGCAGGCCGCTTTCCAGGCACTCGTCTCTGTACGGACGGAAATAATCGGCGATCTCTTCGAGAAGCTTCATATCGTATCCGGTATCATAGGGCGTTCCCTGGAAGGTCTTGACCATAACCTCTGTTGCCGGCTGGGAGGTTCCCAGAGCAAACGGGCTCATCGCGCAGTCGATTACGTCTACGCCTGCCTCGACTGCCTTCATGTACGTCATGGAAGCAACGCCGGAGGTGTAATGCGTGTGCAGCTGGATCGGGAGATCCACAGCATCCTTCATGGCGCCGATCAGCTCAGTGGCCGAATACGGAAGCAGAAGGCCTGCCATATCCTTGATGCAGATGGAATCCGCACCCATATCCTGGATTCTCTTGGCGATATCCACCCAGTAATCAAGGGTGTAAGCGTCGCCGAGCGTATAGGACAGCGCTACCTGCGCATGACCTTTTTCCTTGTTTGCAGCCTTGACTGCAGTCTGAAGGTTTCTCAGATCATTGAAGCAGTCAAAGATACGGATGATGTCGATGCCGTTCGCGATCGACTTCTGTACGAAGTACTCTACGACATCGTCTGCATACGGCTTGTATCCGAGGATATTCTGTCCGCGGAAAAGCATCTGCAGCTTCGTGTTCTTGAATCCGTCGCGAAGCTTTCTCAGTCTGACCCACGGATCTTCCTTCAGGAAGCGGAGCGCTGCATCGAAGGTTGCGCCGCCCCAGCACTCTACGGAATGATATCCGACCTTATCCATCTTATCGATGATCGGAAGCATCTCCTCCGTCGGCATACGTGTTGCGATCAGGGACTGATGTGCGTCACGCAGCACAGTTTCAGTAATTTTAATCGGCTTTTTCTCTATTGCCATTGTCTTATATCCTTTCCTGATTGTACTGTAAATCTCCGGTTATCAGACACCATAGATTGCCATAAAGGTACCTGCCGCAACAGCGGTACCGATTACTCCGGCAACGTTCGGTCCCATCGCATGCATCAGAAGGAAGTTGGTCGGATCCGACTGTGCGCCGACCTTCTGTGATACGCGCGCCGCCATCGGAACAGCGGACACGCCTGCCGAGCCGATCAGCGGATTGATCTTGCCTCCGGTCATCTTCTTCATCAGCTGGCCCAGCAATACGCCGCCCATCGTACCGAACGCGAACGCAACCAGTCCGAGGACAACGATCTTCAGCGTCTGCACATTCAGGAATGCCTCTGCGGAGGTGGATGCGCCGACAGACGTACCAAGCAGGATAACCACGATATACATCAGTGCATTGGAAGCCGTCTCAGCAAGCTGGCGGGTCACGCCGCACTCACGGAACAGATTACCGAGCATCAGCATACCGACCAGCGGAGCAGTCGTCGGAAGGATCATGCAGACAACCACCGTAATGATGATCGGGAACAGGATCTTCTCAAGCTGCGTTACCGGACGAAGCTGTTCCATCTTGATCTTTCTGTCTTTTTCCGTCGTAAACGCCTTCATGATCGGCGGCTGGATAATCGGAACCAGGGACATATAAGAATATGCCGCAACCGCGATCGGGCCCATCAGGGTCGTCTGGCCGAGCTTTCCGGCAAGGAAAATGGAGGTCGGGCCGTCCGCTCCGCCGATGATGGAGATCGCAGCAGCCGCCTTGCCGTTGAAGCCGAATGCGATCGCCAGGAAATAAGCAACATAGATACCCAGCTGAGCCGCCGCACCCATGACAAACGAGATCGGGTTGGCGATCAGCGGTCCGAAGTCAGTCATCGCTCCGACGCCCATGAAGATCAGGGACGGAAGGATGGCCGCCTCATCCAGAATATAGAAGTAGTGCATCAGTCCGCCGGCATGCTCAACACCCAGGATATCCGTCGTCACATCTGAGATGATCTCCGGATAGATGTTGACCAGAAGCATACCGAACGCGATCGGAACCAGCAGGAGCGGCTCGAAATCATGTCTGATTGCCAGATACAGGAAAATGAATGCGACAATCAGCATGAGATAGTTGCCCCATGTAAGGTTCAGGAACGCGGTCTGATGCAGAAGATTTGACATGGTATTTGCAATGTATTCCATTGAATAACCTCCTAACGTCAGGTCCTATCAGGTACGGGGCGGATCAGTTCATCGTTGCCAGAACCTGTCCGTTTTCAACTGCATCGCCGACTCCGACTTCAATGGAAGCCAGTGTGCCGTCCTGCGGAGCGACAACCGGGATCTCCATCTTCATGGCCTCAAGCGTGATGATCGTATCGCCTGCCTTGAGGGCCTGGCCTGCAGCTGCGTCAACCTTGAATACCTTGCCCGGTACGGAAGCGGTCACCTTAACCGCGCCTGCGCCTGCCGCCGGAGCTGCCGGTGCTGCCTTCGGAGCTGCCGGTGCCGCCTTAGGAGCTGCCGGTGCTGCCTTCGGAGCTGCTGCCGGTGCCGCTGCGCCTGCGCCGTTCTCTTCTACTGTTACATCGTATACATTGCCATTCACGGTGATGGTATAATTCTTCATCTTAAACATTCTCCTTTTATGTTATGTAGATATGATCAATTCCGCTGACAGGCAGCGGGTTTCATGCAGAGCGCTTTATGCTCTCCAGTTGCTCTTTCTGCCTCGTCTGCGGATCGAACGGACTACAAATCCATCTGCAGGAGCCTGTTCGCTTGCTGCAATCGCTGCAGTAATGACTGCCACCAGTTCAAGATCATCCGTCTCGTCTGCAGCCTCTGCTGCCGGTGCGGCTGCGGGTACAGGAGCGGGTGCCGGGGCCGGTGCAGCTGCCGCCTTCTGCTCTTTCTTGTCCTTCTTTCCGTTAATGATATCCGGGATCCAGTGGATCTGGCCGATGATAAAGGACAGGAACAGAAGTACCACAAAGACGGTGCCGATACCGATCAGCGTGTTCATGGCCGCTCTCTGGATCGAAGTCGAAAACGCATCCTTCAGCTCCCAGCTCATGAGCGTTATATTATGATTCATGTCACACGTGAATGTAACAGTGACCTGCGCCTTGTCTTTTGCCGCCTGCGCGTAGTCCGTGGAAAGGACCAGCGTAATGACATTGTCCGTCATGTCAGCCGTATACTCGCTGACTCCCTGGAATTCTCCGCAGGAGTCCATGGCGGAATACCAGTTGCGCAGCATCTTGACAGTTGCCATCGTGGAGTCATCCAGCTCGGTCAGCGTATAGGAATCCTTCATGGAATTCGCAATATCCATGACTCCGAGATTAATCTGACGATTATAGGAGTTGATCAGATCCTCGATCTGCTGCGCGCTCATCATGGACAGCGTGCTGAGCTGCTGCTCCACCTGCGCCTCGATCTCCGGGTACTGTGACTCCCATCCGGCATCACCGGTCGTCTCCTTCGGTTCAAGACCTGCCGGCGCAGCTTCCGCCTCCGTCTCGAAATCCGCAAGGGCTTCGCTCTCTTCTGCCGTCAGTGTGCCGGCCGGCTCTGTCTCAGATGCAAAAGCAATGCATCCTGACGCAAGGGAGCCTGCAAGCATCGTGGCAAGCAGAATCGCGTATACTCTTTTTCTCATCTGCATGTCACCTCACTCAAACCGTTCCGTGCTTTTTATCAGGGCTCTCCTCAGACTTGGTATACAGCATCTCGAATGCGCCGATCACCATCTTGCGGGTATCTTCCGGTGCAATGACTGTATCCACATATCCGCGCGCAGCGGCAGCGCTGACGCTGTCCTGAAGCTGTGCGTACTCGGCACCCTTTGCCGCCAGTGTATCCGCATCCTTGCCGTCGTACATGATCCCTGCCGCAAGCTTCGGATCCATCATACCAACCTGTGCGCTCTCCCATGCAAACGTCAGATCCGCGCCGAGTGCCTGGCTGTTCATGATCGCATATGCAGAGCCGAACGCCTTGCCGGTGATCACGTTCACCTTCGGTACGGTCGCCTGTGCAAGCGCCGCAGTCAGTCTTGCAGCCGATCTTGCGATACGGAATTCGTTGTGCTTGTCCGCGTAGAATCCTGTCGCGTTGGTCAGCGTCAGGACCGGAATATCAAACGCGTCGCAGAAGCCGATGAATCTGGCCGCCTTGTCGCATCCCTTTGCAGTGAGCTGCGGCTTGAAATCAACTTCCTTTTCACCCTTTTCATTATAGATCTCAGTGCGGTTTGCAACCGCTCCGACAGTCGCGCCGTTGAGCTTGATGAAGCCTGTCACCATCTCTCTTGCGGAGGCTGCGTTCACCTCACAGAAGAGCGCGTCGTCAGAGATCTGGCTCAGGAGGATGGAAGTATCCCCTGCTGCGCCCGCAAGGCCCTCGCAGACCCTGTTCAGATCGTCTCCGGATTCGGAGAGCGGCGCCTCATCGGCATTGTTTGCCGGAAGGATGGAAATCAGTGTACGGATCTGCGCCAGGATATCCTGCTCGGATCCGACAAAGTCTACCAGTCCGCTCTTCTCGCTCTGGAACTTCGCGGATGCGGTATCGTCTTCCTTGTTGCCGGCAAGTGCGTTCGGAGAATTGACAAACAGCTTTGCCTTCTCACCTTCCATGAATACAAAGTCGCTCAGACCTGCAGCAACCGCAAGGCCGCCGCCGCAGCTTCCCAGAACGGCCGTCACCTGCGGGATGACTCCGCTCGCCAGCGCCATCTTTCTGTACAGATCGCCGAAAGCGTTCAGAGCGTCCGTGGACTCCTGAAGTCTCATGCCCGCGCTGTCCAGAAGGCCGATTACCGGCGCTCCCATCTTCATGGCCAGATCATACAGCCTTGCGATCTTCCTGGCGTGCATCTCACCGATGCTCCCGCCCAGGACAGAGGAATCCTGGCTGTAGACATAGACCAGACTGTCGTCGATCAGGCCGTATCCGGTAATGACACCGTCCGAAGGAGCCTTCTCATCTGACAGGTTGAAATCCGTGCTTCTTGCTGTAACAAGCGAGCCGATCTCAACGAAACTGTTGTCGTCAAGCAGTGCAGCTATGCGGTCAGCTGCCTTGCTCTGTGCTGTATTGCCCATACTAAGACCTCCATCAATTAGAAATCAAAAATTGCCAGTTAATATAGTACGTTATAAACGAAAAAAAGGCAACCCAAAATGGAAGTGAGGAACCCTAAATTGATGTAAGGAATAAAGAAACCGGACAGGTTTCCATCATAAGAACCTGTCCGGCATTCAATCGATTCATTCCGCCCGGCCATTTTGGCGCGGCGCGGCAGCTTTCGCTCAGGCGCTCACGTGCCGCTTACCAGATAAAGACTCTGGTGGCATGAGACTTTCCGCCGCTCTTCGCATCCGTCGTATTGTTATAGACCCACTTTGCATTTTTGACCTTGAGTCGGATGCAGCTGTGCGAAACCGGCTTGATCCCAAGGACCTTGTTCATCCCGCCGCCCGGGAACTTATGCATACCGCTTCCGTACACTGCGTTGTACCAGTACAGTCCGTTCACTTCTTCCTTCTTCCACTGGATGATGTAGTTGGACTTAAAGGACTGATCCAGTGTCGGAGCATCCGCCGCACCCGTTGAAGTCTTCCAGACATACAGAAGATTCCAGTGATGGTTGGATCCCTCGAAGACATTCACTCTCTGCTTGTCAAGGCTGACCCAGATCATGTATCTGTCGCCGCTGGAAATGTTCTGGTTGTTGACAAACGCAAGCTTCGTTTCTTTGCTGTAGTCTCCCTGCTTTCCGGTCGCCTTCGGCTTGAGGCTCTTCAGATACCTGTTCGGGATGTAGACTTCTTTCCCGTCCTTGAGCATGCACTGGCTGACGCCTGCCCGCTCATGATAATCCCTCTGGATCAGGGTTACCTTCGTATTCTTCTTGATCTTGATCTTCTGTCCGATCAGCGGATCGGACGGATCCTTTGTATTCCTTACAACCACCGCGTTCTTAACGCCGACGCTCAGCTTCGCGCTCCACTGGATCGTCTTGACGCACTCTGTCCCGGTCGCTGCCGCAATCTTCTGGGCCGTCTTTGCCCACTTCTCATCCTTCGGCGCAGCCTCAGCAGACCCTGCACACACACTCAGCACCGCAGCAAGCGTGAGCGCAGCAGATACAAGTTTCATGACATGTCTTTTCATAGCCCTCTTACTCCTCCCTCAGTCAGTCACAGTTTGTCCCTCTCCCCGGGACTGTCCGTCCGGTCCGGTTCATTTTGCCGGAAAACAGACTCATATAAACATATTATACATGTTCACCTGGAAAATAGGTATAAATTAATTCTTAATATTCCGCACGTCACAGTTCTCAGGCCAGCCTCCGACCTTCTGCATGGAGTTCTGTGGGCACAACTGAAAACCATAGGCAGCCGACTAAGCTTTGCGAGTTGCTGCAGCCGCGAAAGCGACCACGCTTCTATAGGAGCTGGGAGCGGCTGCAATGCAACCGA
>CAJOKX010000011.1 GCA_905235415.1 uncultured Lachnospiraceae bacterium | reverse complement strand
CTTGTGGTACGTACCCTTCTTCAGTCCGTTCTGCGTGAAGCCTGTACTTCTCACATCGGCAAGTTTTGCATATTTCGATCCGCAGGGGGCGCCATAGATCACATACCCTGCAGCATTCGGGACTGCTTTCCAGGAGAGCGTGACGGAAGTCTTTTTAATCTTTCCGGCCTTCGCCTGCAGAGAGCTGAAGGTGGATCCTGCCGGATCGCCGTTTTCGCTGATTGCTTTTGCCTTCGCATCCAGGGTTTTGGTCGTACCAAGGACGGGATCCAGCGGCTGGACAGTTGCATCCTCAGGCTGAGTCGGTTCCGGCTGAAGCTGCGGGATGGATTCTGTCCTGGTCTCTCCGCATACGGTGCAGATAAAGGTCTTTTCTCCTTCTTCAGAGGTTGTCGGCTGTTTCGTCACAGTGCCGGCATCCCAGGAGTGTCCCGCTGCCGGGATGACATCCCCCGGAACTTCATCATCACATACGGAGCACTTCTGATCTGCTTCCTTGCCATCCTCTGTGCAGGTTGCAACCTTAGCGGTGCCCTCGACATCGATGTAGGTATGCCCGAGCGCCGGAACGGTCTCCTGCGCTTTCAGGATCTCATCACAAACGGAGCACTTTGTTCCTTCGGTCAGGCCGGTTTCAGTGCAGGTGGCAGCAACCGCAGGAATGCTCTCCTCTGTATGTCCGAGTGCCGGAACAGTTTCCTGGTCCTGAAGGATCTCATCACAGACAGAGCACTTTGTTCCTTCGGTCAGGCCGGTCTCAGTGCAGGTGGCGGCAACCGCAGGAATGCTCTCCTCTGTATGTCCGAGTGCCGGAACGGTCTGCTGGGCCAGAAGGGTCTCCTCACAAACGGAGCACTTTGTTCCTTCGGTCAGGCCAGGTTCAGTGCAGGTGGCAGGAACCGCAGGAATGCTCTCCTCTGTATGTCCGAGTGCCGCAACCGTCTCCTGGGCCAGAAGGATCTCATCACAAACGGAGCACTTTGTTCCTTCGGTCAGCCCGGGTTCAGTGCAGGTAGCAGGAACCGCAGGAATGCTCTCCTCGGTATGTCCAAGCGCCGGAACGGTCTCCTGGGCCAGAAGGATCTCCTCACAAACGGAGCACTTCTTTCCTTCGGTCAGTCCGGTTTCAGTGCAGGTGGGAGGAATAGCAGAAAGGACCTCCTCTTTATGTCCGAGTGCCGCAACCGTTTCCTGCGCTTCCAGGATCTCGCCGCATACGGAGCACTTCTTCCCTTCGGTCAGACCGGTTTCAGTACAGGTGGATGCAGTCGCTGGAATGACTTCTTCTGTATGCGGGAGTTTTTCAAGATCCCGTGTCTTTTCATCTCCGCAGAAGATACATACGCTGCTTTCAGTGCCTTTTTCAGCACAGGTCGCTTCCTTTGAGGTCGTCCAGTCACCGTAATCGTGTCCTTTTTCTTCTCCGGTAACAGGGTCAAAGTTCTCATAATAGCTCTTGTCATGAATCTTTAAAGGATGTATGAAAGACTCGCCTGAACCGAACAGCTGTAATACGTCGCTTCTGTAGGTGTAGCGTACAGATGAAACGGTATATCCGGATTCCAGATACGAGTCTGCGCCTGCAAGAAACAGGGTTCCGGACTGCCCGGTCATTCCGGAGTCACTGTTCGTCACATCGACAAGATAACTGACCCCGCCGAGAGAAACTACATTCCACATATGGCCGCCGCCGCTGGAACCGGAATACATGTTTCCTGAGACAAGCAGGCATTCAAGATTGGGATTTGTAAACTCAGATTCATCACACAGGTATTTAAACGCTTTTGAGTATCCTTCACATACAACTGTGGTTGAAGGATCGTCGTCAAACACCCATATCATCTGCCAGGGATTTCCATAAGGTGTATATGGATCGTCTGCAGCTGCAAAATTATAAGAGACGTGATCGCAGATATATTTCTTATATGCTTCAAGCTTTTTGGTATCATTCAGGTTTCTGCTGCTGTCAACAACGGCTCTGGCGTTTGTGGCAGCCACAGATGCAGCACCGGTTTTGGATGTGTCTGTAGTATATGCGGCAGACCCGGCAAATTCCTGACAGACATTCATTGTGAGAGTAATGGGTCTGTTTGGAATAGTAACATGCCAGTTCTCTGGGGATGTTCCAGATCCGCCTAAAAGAGGGCTTGAAACCCTGTAACCTCTTGTTTTGTCATACCAATACAAATCATACGGGCAGTCATACAGCAATGTATTCAGAACTTTCGCCATGTCCCAGTCAATCATAGCATCCAAAACTGCTCTTGCTTCAGGCGTGTATTCGTACTGGTCATCAACAAGGGCGTCGAGATTCAGATCGGCAGCAGTATACGTACCGGGTGTCACACCGATTGCGGTCAGCGGGATCTCAATGACTGTAGAAGAACGTTCTCCGGATGCAATCTTGCGGATCTCAGAGCGCACCTCCTGAAATAAGATCAGATTCTTTCCTTCCAGTCCGTATGTACGATCGCCGGCAGCGGACAGCTCAAAATCCCCGTAAAACAGACGGTTCACATAATCGTCAAACAGGACGTCGTTGTCCGGCAGAGCGTCCAGTGCACTGCTGGCGTCAGAAACGTCTTCTGAAACAGCAGGATCTGCATACGCACTTCCTGCGAAGAAGAGGGCACAAATCAAAAGAATGCCGGATACAAGTCCAATAGTTTTTCTTTGCTTTTGCATGAAAGTCCCTCCCGGAAACACGATCCGCCTTCAGCAGATCACATCCAAATGAATATCCATATTATTGCACAAAACCCACGTCCGGGCAATTTGGAAAGGGGAATGTTTTTGCCGGATTTGTGGGATATTCTGACGGATCTTCCGGATATGTTTTGCAGGGCACCGGGCGCGGCGCAGCAAAGAGGGCCGAGGCGTTCCTGAAAACGTTCACATGGAAAGAAATGCGGGGATCATGAGGATGATCAGGACGACTGCAAACATCATGATCATGGGCAGCAAGATGCGGATGCCGGCTTTTTCCCCCATCTTTCGGACGGCCATCTTATGCTGCTCGAGAGAGAGAATGGCTTCGTTTTCAAGAAGCGTGGTCAGTCCCCTGGAACCCTTCTTCAGGTTCTGGGAGAGAAGAGACCCCAGCTTGATATAGGAAGGCAGGGCGCACCGCCGGCCGAAGTTTTCGTAGGCAGCCGCTTCCGGGACGCCGCTCTGCATCTCGCGGAGGGTCAGCAGCATCTCTTCATATGCATACCGCTTCTGCATCTTCTGTTTCTTCGGACTGTGTAAAGAACCGGTGCTCTTTCTCAGCTGCGCTTCGTACTGGGCGGCGATCCGGCTGAATGAGCCGCGGATCGTGAGGCCTGCAGACAGCAGCATGGTCAGTTTCCACAGAAGCTGGGAGTAATCCAGCTCCAGCTGCGCCTTTCTTTCACTGGCCTTGTCCCGGACTTTTGAATCCTGGTGAACCCAGACTGCGGCGGGAAGAATGAGTGCAATCAGCAGGATCATACGCATTGCGGGATCCTGCGGATAGGACCAGGACAGCGTCCTGCCGTCCACGTCCTGCGGAAGCTGCATACTGGCGCCAGACGGGTTCTCGGTCTGTGCGCTTGCCACAGCATCCCGGATCTTTTTCCGCAGCGCGTCTTCTTCAGACAGAAGGGGCGGGCAGATTCTCGCTGCGCATTCCACAGTCCTGACATGCTCCTGGCAGGTGAGTGTTGCCAGAATCGTGACGAGCGTTCCTTCTTCATCCGGCTCTCCGATGATGGCGCCGTCTTCATCGATCATCCCTGCAGGGGTGATGTAGTACTCGGCACTGACAGCCCCATCCTGCAGCGCGGAGGGAATACTGACAGGCGTGCGGATCTCATCGGTGGAATCATTGTCACCCGGAAGCGCGTGCAGCAGTTCTTCTTCCGCAGCCTGCAGGAGCTTTGTGACCTCAGCGTCCGTATACAGGCGGGGATCAAGCTGTACGTTCATCGCTTCCGATTCCTCCTCTCCGGAGATCTTCAGATTCAGACTCATCTCTGCCGAACTCTCTCCGTACCCGGGACGCTCCAGGAGCCCTCCTTCAACCGCCCGGTTCTGGCGGTGCATATAGAGAAGGGCACCTGCCAGTGCGCACACACAGATCAATGAGATCAGGAGCAGCGTGGAGATCTTGCTGACATAATACTCCCTGACGGCGTTCTTTTTTCCGCAGCCCAGCTGAGTCAGTTCCTCATGCAGATTCGCAGTCCGTTCATCCGGGGCAAACCGGTCATAGATCTTTTCAGCCAGAAGATGCACAGGGCGATGGCGAGGTCTTTGCGGGACGCTTCCGCCCGTATAGCGGACAGAGGACCTGTCCGCATGTTTTTTGCTTTTCACAGGTGTATGCTGTCTCATCTTTACAATCCTCTCATCTATACAATCCTCATATCTCGATCTGCAGGATCTTCCGGCCCCACAGGAAGGCTGCGGCGTAGAGCACAAGCGCAATGGTCATGATGATGACGCCCAGCGTGTTGTGATAACAGGGATCCAGGAATCCCGGCGAGGTCAGGGAGGTATAGGCGATGATCGCCAGCGGGGCCGCGGACATGATCCGCTGTTCGGACGCCTTGCCGGACAGGCTGGCCTCAATCTCATCGAGCGTCTCTGTCTTGGCCTGGATACTGGTGACGGATCCACGGATGATCCCGATCATGTCGCCTCCGGTCCGTTTCGCAGTCTGGAAGACTTCGGCCAGATGGAGAATATCCTCGATATCCGACCTGCGGCCGAGATCCATCAGCAGCGACTCGACCGGGACATTCAGGCTCAGCTGCGAGAGAATCCAGCGGAATTCTGTGATGATAAAGGAATCTTCCGGATACATCTTGCGGAGTTCAACAGCTGCCTCACGGAATGCATTTTCCATCGCATAGCCTGCCTGCAGAGAAGCGTTGACCATCTGCATTCCGGTGGTGAATTCAGAGAGCATCTCGCGGCTTCTTGCCCGCTTCAGAACCTCTCTGCGGCTGCGCAGGAACAGATATGCGCCGGGCAGGAAGAGCACAAAGGCGGCCATGGAGCGGTAGAAGAGAAATGAGACGACGGCATCCAGCGCCATGTAGAAGAGCAGATTCAGAATCAGCTCCTTCCTGGAGAAATGGTAGATGCTGTAGTCGGGAACGGCGGCTTTTCCGGGCACATGGTCCGGCATTCTGCGACCGCTTCGGAGGGGGATCTTATGGGCGTTTCGGGTTCTGTTTCTCATACCTTGATTCCTGCGCGTTCCAGTTTCTGTGTGTGCTTCAGCTCTCCGACCTTCTTCAGCGACCCGGTCAGGGCGCCGCTCTTATCTTCCCCGAGCCCCTGGTATTCAAATATGGTATGCGTACGGATCTCTCCGCTCTGCACATCGTATCCGTCGATCTCCAGGATCTCCAGGACCTTGCGGCTTTTATCCCGCATGCGAGACAGGTGGACCATCAGATCGATGCCGGAAGCGATCTGCCGGCGGATCGCCGCCACCGGGATCTCCATTCCCATGATGACCATGGTCTCGAGGCGGGAGAGCATGTCTCTGGGACTGTTTCCGTGCCCGGTTGAGAGGGACCCGTCATGCCCGGTATTGAGGGACTGAAGCATATCGATCGTCTCTTCGCCTCTGACTTCACCGACGATGATCCGGTCCGGACGCATGCGGAGGGAGGAGCGGATCAGGTCGCGGATCGTCACCTCCCCGCCGCCTTCGGCGTTGGGCCTGCGCGCCTCCAGACGGACCAGGTTGCGGTCTCCCTGGATCTGCAGCTCGGCGTTGTCTTCGATCGTGATGATCCGTTCGTCCTTCGGTATAAAATTGGACAATGCATTCAGAAAGGTGGTTTTTCCGCTTCCGGTCCCGCCGGAGATAAAGATGTTGTATCCGGCCTGCACCATCTTTTTGAGGAAGTCAGCTGCCTCTGCAGTAATTGAATTCCATGCGATCAGATCTTCCATGCTGATCGGCTTGTCGGGAAACCGCCGGATGGTGATGACCGGACCTTCGATTGCGATGGGATTCATGACGATGTTGACACGCTCGCCCTTTTTCAGGCGGGCGTCGACAATCGGCACGGATTCATTGGCAACGCGGTTTGAAACCGCAACGATGGCCTGGACGATGTCCTGCAGTTTCTCGCGGGAAGTGAAATGCTTCTCCCATTCGGTCAGGCGGCCGGCGCGCTCCACATAGATGCTCTGCGTCCCGTTCACCATGATCTCCGTGACGGAATCGTCGTCAATCAGTTCCTGCAGGATATCAAAGCGCCTGACGGAATTGAACAGCTCGATCTTCAGCTGGCACCGGTCCGAAAACCGCATGCGCCTGGAGGGATCTGTCTGAGCGATCAGTTCGTCGATCAGCGCCAGAATCTCGGAGTCCGGCATATCCCGGGACAGCTCCAGCTGTTCCATCAGCCTGGACCTGCATTCAAGAAATCTCTGTTGATCCATCATAGAGAGCCTCCTGTCGTGTATCCTCCGGCGGCGGGAATCTTCACAAATCATCCGGCTGAAAACCGGGAGTGGCATAGTTATAGCACCCGGATCGGAGGGCTGTCGACGGCTTTTGGGCAGATCGGAAATAATTCAGCGAATCACCGGATTCCGCTGCCCGGAGAGCGGCGTTGTTACGTCCGATTTCTGTGATGTATGCCGTCAAATTGCCCGGCGCATTTCTGTGCTCTTGACACGGCGCCTTCATAATAGGAAGATTGTGATGAATTCAGAGGCGGCGCATGCAGCGCCCGGAAATTGAGGCAGACGCAGAGATGAAAGAGCAGATCCGGGAGACCAGAAGTTTATTTACGGGCAGGAACACGGCGTGGATGCTCGCTGCTTCCATGCTCTGCGGCTTGATCATAATGCTGGCGATGACCGGAACCGATGCGCTGTGTTCGTCGGTCCTCTTCTTTTCGGGGTATCCCGCCATTACGTCGGAGACTCTGGCTCCTTTTTTCAGAACCTGGTATGGATATGCGGCGCTTGCCATTACGGAGCTGGTCCTGATCCTGACCGTTGCAGTCCTTCTGAATCTACTGATTCTTCTTGCGGAGGATCTTCGGCACCGGAATCCGGTGCATCCGGTATCTCTGGTCAAAAGAAGCGTCCGTACGCTGCGTCTTTTCTGCTGCCGGCAGGGGATTCCCGTCATTCTGTATGAGATGGTTGTGATCCCTGCTCTGGCGATCACCGTTTTCTTTGTGGTTCCGAACCCATTTGAATTCCCGGGGTTTGTGCTTTATGTAATCCGGACCCGGGCGGTATACCGGACGGCTTACCTGATCGGGATGGGGATCCTGGCTGCGATTCAGTTTGGAAGAGTGTTCCTGCTCTATGATGTGGTTCTTGAAAAGGCGCCGCTGCCCGGTGCCAGAGAGCGCTCACGCAGACTGGTCCGGGAGAACAGGAGAAAGGTGTACGGGACCCTGGCCGGAGCGATCTGCCTTGCGGCACTGATGATAGCCGCGGGAAGGGGCATTTTCTATTATCTTCCGATGGGGGTGCAGTTCCTGGTGCATCCCGCACCGCACATGGCGGCGCGCTTCCTGGTTCTGTGTGCAACGTACGCAGGACTCCTGGTCCTGATTTTGTGTGTATTCCTGGCCCCCTGGATCGTGCTCCTGTCGATGGAAGGACTGTTTGAGCATTTAAGCGGGACAGAAGAGACGCAGAGCAGGGAGGCCGCGGAGCCTTTGGAAGCGTCGACGCTGCGTGAATCGGGAACTCCTTTGGAAGCGTCGGCACGGCGCGGATCCGGAACACCTTTGGAAGCTTCAGCGCGGCGCGGATCCGGAAGAAAAATAAAACAGATCACGGCCGTGGGAACCCTGGCCGTACTGGCGATTGTATCCTGGGTATCGATGGTTCAGTTTGAATATCTGTTTCCGAAAGCCAGGAACATAGAGGCTGTGGTGCACAGACTCGGAGGAGACCTGGATGTGGAAAATACGCTGGAAGGACAGGCGGCCGCGCTGGAGATGGGCGCGGAGGCGGCAGAGACCGATATCCAGCGGACCAAAGACGGGGCCTATGTCATTTTTCATGACGGAACCCTGGAACGGATGTGTGGAAGAAGCGAGCGGGTGTGCGATCTGACGCTGGAGGAGCTTCGCGCCATTGAGATGACAACTGTGACGGGGGAAGTGCGGAAGATCCCGACGCTGGAGGAAGTGCTTGATCAGGCGAAGGGGCGCGAGAAGCTGTTTCTGGAATTAAAGGGCATTACCGCCGATCCGCAGATGGCGGACGATGTCATCGCCCTGCTGAGGGAGAAGGAGATGGAGCAGGACTGCGTCCTGATCTCCATGCGCTACAATGTGATCCGGTATATCGATCAGAACTATCCGGACATCACGTGCGGATATCTGTATTTCTTTGCTTATGGAAATGAATCCCGCATGGAGGCGGATCTGCTCATGTCCCAGTCGAATGTGATCAACCTTGCGAAAACGCGCGCGATTCACAGAGCCGGCAAGCAGCTGTACTGCTGGACCGTCAATTCACGCAGAACCTGCAGGTCGATGATCCGGGGGAGAGTGGACGGGATCATCTCAGACCGCTACGACATCATCGCCTCTGTCCTGGAACAGATGGAATCAAGGACCGACTATGAGCGCATCATGGACGTGCTCGCCGGCTGAGCGCCCTTTGCTGCCGGAGACAGAGCCGCTGCCGAGACAGAGCCGCGGCAGGAGACAGAGCCGCGCGGCGGGATCCTGTGGAAAACCCGGATGAAACAGGGGGAAAACAGGGGGATAAGTCTTCCATAATTGTGGACAGGGATGTGTTGCTTAAAGATTACCAACATGTTACAATTAGTTTAAGTATAGTCTGGCGCGGCGTCTGCCCGGGAGGCGGACGTGTGCTGTCTGACAGCCTCCGGCCAGACAGGGGAGTTATTGGAAATGAATAAGGGATGAACATACTTGTTGTAGATGTGCAGCAATGGAGGAGATAGTATGAAAGAGTCGTTCGGAAGGAAGTTCCTGGCCGGAGTCATCAGTGCATCGATGATTCTCGGAATTCCGTTTGCGGGATATGCCCAGGAAGAAGACACAGAACTGGTTCTGACAGCAGAGGCATCTGACGAGACCATGCAGATCTCTCTCGCCGGGGCTGAAGCTTCAGAAGAAGTGTATGAGGCAGAGGAGCAGAGCGCTTTGGAGGAAGAGATTCCGGAAGAAGCAGCTTCCTTTGAAGATGCGTCTGCCTTTGAAGAAGAGGAAACGGTTGTCGCAGAGGCGGCAGATGAGACGGATCCGGAAGAGGCGTTTGAGGTCATCGAGGCGGATGATGAGGACGAACTTATGCCGGAGGATGGATTCCTGATCGAGGATGAAGAAGAGGATGAGATCCTGGAAGCTGCAGATGCCGTCACTGTTCCCGTGGGATCGGAAGATGAACTGAAGACGGCCATCAAGCAGGCATCCGACGGCACCATTCTCCAGCTGACCGGGAATATCAGCGTGATAGGTTCGGTGTATATGGATGACGCAAATATGCTTCCGTCAGCCAAGGCCGTTACGATCGACCTGCACAGCTATTCGCTGACAATACCCGCCGCTTCCAGTCTGTTTGTCAGGACCGGGAAGAGCCTGACGCTGAAGGACGGAACCGTCAGCGGACGGCTCATGGTACAGGGCGGCAGCCTTACGATTCCGGCAGGCGTGAATCTTGTCGGGGATACCTGCCTTGTCATTGATAAAGAAGAAGGCAAAACGACCGGCGGAAGTGTCAGCCTGACCGGCGGCACGATCACATCGTCTACGGGTTCAGGTACGAGAGTGATCGAAATGAATGCCGGAACCCTGAAGATCAGCGGGGGCTCGATCAAGTCTTCAAAGAGCGGGTGCGACGGTATCCTGATGCCCCAGGATTCCACCGGTGCGGTCACGATGAGCGGCGGCAATATCGAGACGGCCAGAGACGGCGTAGTGATTGAGAACGGTTCGTTCACCATGACGGGCGGTACCATCAGCGTATCCGGAACCGGCGGCGATGCGATCGAAGTGCGCAGGAAGGGAAGAGTTTCCGTTTCGGGATCAAAGATCAGCGGAACGAAGTTTACAACAACCCTTGAATCCGCTTCCGGGTTCGCCATCAACGACTATTACAAAGCCGGCGATCCCGCCAACAGCGACAGCGACAGCTCGATTGCAGTTTCCGGCGGCTTCTTCAGTGGAAGTACACAGGAGTTCTCCAGCAATGACAAGACGAAGATCGTCAGGGTCAAGACCTCTGCCGTCGGATTTGCAAATGAGGTGGAGCGCGAGTTCCTTCCGAGTGTCAACTGCAGGACAGAGAAAAACAGCGACGGGATCTATGTCATCCGCGAGCTGACTGCCTCCAATGCGGCTGCGGCCTATATCCGTGACGGAGAGACGTTCTATACGGAGTCCCTCCAGGAGGCGATGAATGTGCTTGCGTCCAAGACCTACAGCCCCAAGAGCGGAGATGTGGTCAAGCTCTGTAAAGATATCGTTGACGAAGAGACCGTAACGGTTCCGATTGCGAGAACGATCGATCTGAACGGCCATACGCTCAAGACGGAGCTGACGGTTGAAGGATGTGCGGTTACCCTGAAGAATGCAGGGAAAGCGGGCAGCCTGCAGGCATACAGCAACGGATATGCGCTGGTAGTAGGCGAGGAGGCAAATGTTACGCTGGATGCCTCTTTGACGGTTTCTTCAGGCGGATACAGCGCTGTCAAGGTGGGCGGAACAGACGGAAAGAACTACAGGCTGACTGCAAAGAACACCATCACGGCGAAGGACAATGCGATCTATATCGATAAGGGAAACAGTACGGTCCAGGTCACATCCGCAAAGCTCACCAGCACCGGAACCGATGCGCAGTCTGCACTCCGGGTGGCTTCTGGAGCGGCCGGCGCGAAGGTCACCGTTACGAACTCTACACTGACCGGTCCGATCGGGATCTATGCAGAGGCGGGTGAATTAACCCTTTCCGGAAGCAATGTCAATTCATCCGGAGATCAGAAGGGCGATCCGACGCCGGGAAGTGATCCGAACGGGGCTGCGGTGTATGCAGGTTCCGTGAAACTGACGATCAAGTCCGGAAACTATACCTCCGCAAAAGGCGACGCCCTGTATCTGGTCTCGCTCAAGAGCGGAAGTGAGATCTCCGGCGGAAAGTTCAAGTCCGGAAGATCCACGTGGGATGCCGTATCCGGAACGGGAGCACTCACACCGGGCATGATTACCGGCGGAGCCTATTACCCGAATACAAAGAATTTCATGGCAACAGGCGTAGACACTGCCTCCAAAGCACTGGTTGGCCTGAGGAGCGGCACCTTCTATGTGGAAGACTACAGCAAAGTGATGCCTGCACTGTATGCAGCCAATCCCTCTGCAGTAAACCTGTCGGTCGGCGCGGCGGCGGAAGGCAAGGTCATCACCGGATTCAAGGCACATGCAACGATCCTGAACAAGACCGGAAAAGATATCAGCCTGCTGATCGGCACAGACACGAAGGTTGCCAAAAATGCCGGAACGCTTCCGAAGACAGCAGAGACAACCCCCTGGGTCTTCCATAATGATCTGGTGAAACTGAGCGCATCTTCCAATAAGGCTGCAACCTGCACGCTTCCCGGTGTGAAGGCGGACTGCTGGTACTGCGAGGCCCTGAAGAAGGCGTATAAGGATGCGGACGCGAAGGAAGAAGATGCGACCCTGATTTCCCAGGCGGCGCTCGGCCACACCTGGGGCGCGTATGACGCAAAGGGATACCGTACCTGCTCAGTCTGCGGAGAAAAGGAATACGATGCATCCAAGGTGCAGCCGGCCTATCAGATCTCAGGCAAGCCGGCAAGTGTGAAGGCGAAAGCTGCAGGCTCCCGCAAACTCACGGTTTCCTGGAAGAAAGCGTCCAAGTCGAAGCTGAAGAAGATCAAAGGGTACTATATCGAGGTTTCGACCGATAAGGCATTTACGAATATCGTAAAGACGAAGAAGGTTAAGAAATCAAAGACTTCCTATACCTTCAAGAGCCTGAAGAAGGGTCAGAAATACTATGTCCGGGTCCGTTACTACAAAGGGTCTAAGATCTCGAAGTGGAGTTCTGTGAAGAACAAGAAAGTCAGGTAAAGCGCGGGCAGATTCTGCAGCCTGTATGAGCGTATGAATGCATTCCGCATCCCGGATCTGTTTTCCGGGATGCGGATTTTACTGTGGAGGGCCTTGCCGCGTGATTGTGCCGGGACAGGATGGCCTGTTGCACAATGAGAAGGGATATGGCAAAATGATGGAACAAAGCGCGGCGCATTTGCTGCGCGAAGAGAACAGGAACAGAAAAAGGAGATCATATGAACGTTGCGGTGATCATTGCCGGAGGCTCCGGCCACAGGATGGGGCAGGATATTCCGAAGCAGTTTATCAATGTCTATGATAAGCCCGTGCTGATCTATACGCTGGAAGGATTCCAGAAGCATCCCATGATCGACGCCATTGAACTGGTGTGCATAGACGGATGGCATGATGTGGCGCTCGCCTACGCCAGACAGTTCGGGATCGACAAACTCAAGTGGATTGTCTCGGGCGGCGAGACCGGACAGGAGTCGATCCGGAACGGCGTATATCATCTGGAGGATACGTGCGCGGAAGACGATATCGTCATCATTCATGACGGGATCCGGCCTCTTGTGGAACCGGCTGTCCTGAGCGATGTGATCGAAACGTGCCGCAAGTATGGAAACGGCGTCACTTCCATGCCGTATAATGAGCAGATCTTTGTGGTGGATGATGAGATCTCTACCACCCGGTATATTCCGAGAGAGACGCTCCGGCGCGTGCAGACGCCGCAGGCATACCGGTTCGGACTGCTGGACCGCGCCTATCACAGAGCCTATGAGGAGAAGATCGGGATCTACGGATCTTCTTATACCAATACAATGATGGTGGAACTGGGCGAGCGCCTTTATTTTGCCGCCGGTTCCGATAAGAATATCAAGCTGACCACAAAGGATGACCTGGAGATGTTCAAGGCGTACCTGAAGATGGATCAGGACAACTGGCTGAAATGACGCATCCGCATCCGGAATGGATATGCATCCGCTTCCGGAACAGCCATACAGGAGCACACACATGCATCTTATCGAGAATGATCTGTATAATAAAGACCTTGCCGCGGCCGCGGCACTTGATCTTCCGTGGGAGAAACTGGACGGGAAGACTATCGTCATCTCCGGGGCGACGGGCCTTCTGGGAAGCACCCTGATCGATGTGCTGATGAAAAAGAACGCAGAATCAGGCGAAGGGGCCGGGGCTTCGATGCGCCTCGGCTGCAGGATCGCCGCCCTTGGCAGAAGCCGGGAGAAGGCGGAGAAAAGATTTGCGCCGTATATCGGAAGCGGTCATTTCTTTTTTGTTCCCTGCGACATCAATGATGCACAGGGCCTGAGAGACGCGCTGGATCTTTTTTTCGGGACGGACGGCCGCTCTCTGAAGGCGGATTATATCTTCCATGCAGCCAGCAACACGCACCCCGTGGCCTACGCAAAGGATCCCATCGGGACGGTCGTGACCAATATCATCGGCCTGAATAACCTGCTGGAGTATGCTTCGGACCATGGCTGCACCCGCTTCCTGTTTGCATCTTCCAATGAGATCTACGGGGAGAACAGAGGGGATACCGAACTGTTTGACGAGAGCTACTGCGGATATATCGACTGCAATACGCTCAGGGCAGGGTATCCGGAGAGCAAGCGGGCGGGGGAGGCGCTGTGCCAGGCGTATATCCGGCAGAAGGATCTGGACGCAGTGATCGTTCGCTTTACCCGGTCCTTCGGACCTGCGCTTCTTCGTTCAGATACGAAGGCGCTTTCCCAGTTTCTGCAGAAGGGAGTCGCCCGCGAGGATATCGTGCTCAAGAGCGAGGGAAAACAGTTTTACTCGTATACGTACGCGCCGGATGCGGTCAGCGGCCTTCTGACCTGTCTGATGAAAGGGACGTGCGGGGAGGCCTATAATGTGGCCGATGAGCGCTGCAACATCGCGCTCCGGGACCTCGCCGGGATCATCGCAGGCTATGCCGGGACGAAAGTGGTCTTTGAACTTCCGGACGCGGTGGAAGCGGCAGGCTACTCCAAGGCCACCAAGGCGCTGCTGGACAGCTCGAAGCTGAAGGCGCTCGGATGGCAGGCGCAGTTTGATATGAAGAGCGCCCTTGCGCATACGATCGAGATTCTGCGGCAGACGCAGGAGCCGGCAGACGGGTCATGCGGCGTATAAGCATATAAGCATATGAGCATATCAGCACATCATGCATGAGAGAGTGCATCATGCATGAGAGCAGCCGGAAGCAGACCGGATCCGGAGCAGCATAAGGCGGGAGTAGAGATGTCAAAAGGCAGTGTGTCTTTTCAGATCAGACAGTGGATGAAGCAGGCAGTACAGAATATCGTGCTGCCTTTTAGTTATTTCCTGTACCGGGGGCGAAAGATCGACCCTGCGTGCGTTGTCTTTGCGGATGCGCACCATTCGCAGCGCCCGGAGGCCATGGAGCTTCTGTATAGGGAACTTCAGAAGGAAGGCGGATGGAAGATCAAAGAGCACTACCTTGACTACCAGACTGCCGGCGCCGGGGCAGTCGCAAAGCATTCGGTCTCCTTTATGAAGCTGTATGCCGGGGCCGGATATGTGGTGATCTGCGATAACTTCCTGCCGGCGGCTTCCTGCAGGAAGAAGGACGGCACCCGCGTCATCCAGCTGTGGCATGCGTGCGGGAGCTACAAAAGATTCGGATATGACGCGCCGGATGACATTCCGCCGAATTACCGCGGAGAGAATGTGTACCGCAATACAGACCTGGTGACTGTGAGCGGAAAAGCGGCTGTGGGGCCGTTCTCCAGCGCCATGCGTCTTCCGGAAACATGCATTGCCCCGCTCGGCGTCAGCCGGACAGATCTTCTGCTGGATGAGCAGTGGCGCGCTGCGTGCCGGGAGCGGTTTTTTCAGAAGTATCCGCAGGCACGGGGGAAGAAGGTGCTTCTGTGGGCCCCGACCTTCCGGGGAAATGCGGGAAGGCCGCAGGATGTAACTCTGGATCTGAAGGCCCTGCAGGAAGAGATGGGGGATGCGTGGTTCGTCCTCGGAAGGCCGCATCCGCACATGCTGCACGGGACGCAGGGAGAGCAGGAAAAGAGCAGGATGCAGGATGCTTTCTGCAGCATCCCGACAGAAGAGATGTATCCGGTTGTGGATGTGCTCATCGCAGATTACTCTTCGCTGGTCTATGAGTATCTCCTGTTTAAAAAGCCGCTTGTGCTGTATGTCCCGGATCTTGAAGAATACCGCGCAAGGCGCGGATTCTATATGGATATCACCCAGATTCCCGCACAGATCGTAACGAATCGAGAAGACCTGCCCGGTGCGCTTGAGCGCGCAGCGAAAGAAGGACTGCCAGAAGAGCGCACAGAACAGTTCCTGGCGGAGTATATGGGCGCCTGCGACGGACATGCGACGGGGCGGATTGCCGCCTGGATGCGGGAGCACAGAGGACGGGAGGCGACCGGCGGCAGGATGCAGGAGAGCAGGGAACGGCAGGCGTCCGGCGGCAGGATGCGGGAGAGCAGCGAACGGCAGGCGTCCGGCGGAAGGAGCCGGGACTGACCGTATACGCAGGACAGGGGAGCAAATATGGGAGAGCGATACAGAAGTTTTGATGCAGTCAAGGGAATTGCGTGCATTGCCGTGATTCTGATTCATTATCTGTTTCCGGAACCGTTCGGAACACCGGTCAAAACCATGTGCAGGTTTGCGGTTCCGGTCTTTTTTGGGATTTCCGGTTATTTCTTTGCGAAAGACGGCCGCTGCAGTACGCTGAGTACGGTAAAAAAACTCCGGCACATCAGTGTTCTGATCCTTGCATCCGGAGCGTTCTACTTCGTGTTCACACTTCTGTTTTATCCATGGTATCAGGAGTCCTGGACGGTCAGGGAGTTCTTCGCAGAACGCGTCCATACGGCGTCTGTGATCAAATTCTTTCTCACAAACGATCCGTTTGTCTATTCCCATCTGTGGTTTCTTCTGGCGCTGTTTTACGTTTATTTACTGGCATTGCTTGTCATCCGGGACCAGGGCAGGATCAGATTCTGCCTGCCGGCGGGATGCGTGCTGCTTGCAGGATATTCACTTCTTCAGGAGTTCAGCTCAGTCCTGGGAATAAAGAATTCAATATGGATTCCCGGAACGGACCGGTATCTGTATTTCTTCAATCTGTTCATTTTCAGGGCGCTTCCGCTCTTTTTACTCGGATATGCCATGCGGCGGGATGGCTGGCGGGCGTTTTGCAGGCGTATTCCCGACCTACTGCTGGTCGTTGTATTGTTTGCGGGAATGGCGCTCAGCGTTTTTGAGAGAGTCCATACGAAGGAAGTACAGTATTTTATCGGCAATCTGGCAAGTGCGTGGGCCCTGATGACGATCTGTATCAAGCATCCTGAGAAGGGCAGCCGTGCTCTGTGTTTTATCGGAAAAGAACTCTCAATGTATGTATATATTCTGCATATTGCAGTCGGGCGGGTCATCACTGGGGCGATCAGTAAATATGGGATCAGCAGTCCTGCTATAAAGGCTTTGACGCCTGTCTTTGTCATCGTCTGTACATTGCTGGTTTCTTATCTGTGCTGTATTATGAAGCATAAGATACAGTCCCTGCAGAAACCGCGCAGGATCTGATTTTGCAAAAAAAGGAGCGACACCATGGAAAACAAACCAATCCTTTCTGTTATCATGCCGGCGTACAATGTTGAAAAGTATATCCGGCAGTGCCTTGAGAGCCTGGTAAACCAGACGGAGGAGAATATTGAGATTGTCTGTGTAGACGACTGTTCGAGTGACAAAACCGCAGAATTGATAGAGCAGTACTGCCGGTCGGATCACAGAGTCCGGCTCATCCGCCATGCCTCCAATCTAAATGGATCACAGGCAAGGAAGGATGGGATTCTCGCCAGCAGCGGGGAATACATCATGTTTGCCGATGCAGACGACTATCTGGAGACCAATGCCTGTGAGACGGCAGTGTCATACATCCGCCAGTATGATACGGATGTCCTTCAGTTTGGGACATTTGTAGAGAACTGCGCCGCCCTGCCGGAGGAGAGGATCCTGAGCAATCAGAGGGCCCTGGAACCCTGCACGGAAAAACTGGAGGGAGACGTCTTTGGCGCATGTTTTCTGGAGAAGAAGTTTTCATTTACCTTATGGAATAAAATCTACAGGGGCAGCCTGTGCAGGAAAGCGGCACAGGCCGTGGCGGACGGCGTGTTTCCGAAAGCCAACGATCTCTATCTGGCATATTATATCCTGTATTATGCCGGATCTTATGCAGGCGTTGCGGATCAGCTGTACCATTACTGCTTCGGCCGCGGGATGACAGGCCACAACCTGCTGGACCTGGATGCTTTTGACAGATGCTGCCAGAGCTGGAGAGTCTATGAAAAGCTGGCTGAATTCGGGGATCCGCTTCAGAAAGGAAGCACCGGGGAGGTGCTGGAGGTTCTCTACCGGCAGCTTTTCAATGAGCAGCTGGGCAATCTGCTGCGTCATGTATCCCCGGAAGACCAGACGGATGCACTGAGAATCCTTCAGAAGGCCAAGGGTGATACAGACATTGAACTGACAAAAGATCTTGCGCTTTGCGGGTGGGATGAAAGGGGGCAGATTGCTGCAATTCTGGAGCGGGATCCGGGATTTAGGTATACGCCGCGGCCGGTAAGAACCATCGCGCTGTATTACAGAAGCATCCGGAACGGCGGGGCGCAGCGTACCGTCGCAAACATTTCAAATATGCTCGCCGAAGAAGGCGCGAGCCGGTTCAGGATCGTCCTGGTCACGGAGGAAGAGCCGCAGGAAGAGGAGTATGGCACGGATGAAAGGATCATCAGGGCTGTCATTCCGTCCTGCCAGGACCATATCAGGGAAAAGTACGCAGAAAGAGCAGAGGCACTCTATGACATCATAGAGAATTACCAGGTGGATGTCTTTATTGATTCCATGTGGGTGATTACAAGCTTCTTCTGGGACATGATGTCTGTCAGATCCCATCCGTCCCATCCGGCAGTTGTCGTGCATACGCATTCCGCATCAGGCGTTCTGTGGAGTTTCCAGGGAAGGATCGTGGAGGAAAGCAGGCATTCCTATGCGATGGCGGACGCGGTGGTTGTCCTGTCTAAAACAGACCGCGCTTACTGGAGTACGATCAACCGAAATGTATTTTACATCCCGAACAGCCTGGGTGCAGAATACTCTGATCTTGAAGAACATGCGGAGTCTGATACCATCCTGTGGGTCGGCCGGATCTCACCGGAAAAACAGCCGCTTGATATCGTCCGGATCATGCATGAAGTGGTAAAAGAAAAACCGGACGCCAGATGCCTCGTGGTCGGAAGCGGAGACGAGGAATTAAGCAGGCAGCTGCAGTATGAGATCGCGCTGAGCGGACTGGAGGAGAATATCCTGCTGGAAGGGTTCCAGACAGATCTCAGCGAGTATTACAAAAACGCCGGCGTTCTGTTATTTACAAGTAAATATGAAGGATATCCGCTGACACTCTACGAGGCTGCAGCGTACGGACTGCCGATTGTGATGTACGAGATTCCGTGGATCGAGTTTAACGATATGATTGACGGATATGAGACGGTCCCGCAGAACTACTGCCGGGCAGCAGCCGGGAAAATACTGCAGCTTCTGAAGGATCAGAAGGAATGGGAGGACAGGAGCAAGCGGATCCGGGAAAGCTATCATCAGACAGCGCCGGTGGATACGCGCAGGAGCTGGCTTGCAGTGCTGGATTCCCTGGAAAAAGGAAGCACCGCATCTCCCGCCCTGAGAGAGGACGTGCTGCTGAATGAACTGATGTATTTTCATGCAGACGGAATCGACACTCTGCTGACGAAGCTGCATCAGACATACAGAGAGAAATCCGAGATCAACGCAAAACTGCAGATAACATATGCCGAAAAGGCAGAACGTGGAATACAGATTAAAGAACTGAAAAAAGAGCGCTCTGCACTTCGCAAGGAATTAAACCAGGCATACCGCCCGAAGCGGATGGCAAAACACCTGCTGGATCATTTCAGCAGGGGCAGGAAGAAAACAGAGGATTCGTAAAACGATGGAGAAAAAAGTCAGGGTAACCAGTTTTGATTTGTTGGAAACGGTGTCTATTCAGACGCGATGCGTGGTGTTGCGGTGAATTACATCAGGGCGCTGCTCATCGTCCTTGTATCGCTGTTCATAGGGATGATTATCAGAAAGATACCGGGTATCCGGCATGTTCTGACATAATCCTGATTCTGCCTCGTTTCAGTTCACAGGCCAGCCTCTGACCTTCTGCATGGAGTTCAGTGTGCCCACAAACTCTGTCTAAGCAGAGTTGGCTGGCCTGCGAACTGTAACTCTGCCGCACACGCACTGTGTCCGGTCAGTCCCTTCTGTACAGGTCTCTGGTATACACTTTTTCGCTCACATCATCCAGAACAGAATCATAGCGGTTTGCCAGAATGCATCCGCACATACGCTTGAAGGCGTCCAGATCGTTTACAACCTTGCTTCCGAAGAACGTCGATCCGTCCTGAAGCGTCGGCTCATAGATCACCACGGTGGCGCCTTTCGCCTTGATGCGCTTCATGACGCCCTGGATGGAGGACTGCCTGAAGTTGTCGGAATTGGACTTCATCGTCAGGCGGTATACGCCGACGACGGCTTCCTTCTCCCGGGTCTGTTCATAATTGTAGTCGGAGTAGCTGTAGTATTCCGCCTTCTGCAGAACGCGGTCCGCGATAAAGTCTTTCCGGGTCCGGTTGCTGTCGACGATGGCCTGGATCAGATTCTCCGGGACGTCCCGATAGTTGGCCAGAAGCTGCTTGGTATCCTTGGGCAGGCAGTAGCCGCCGTATCCGAAGGACGGATTGTTGTAATAATCGCCGACTCTCGGATCAAGGCAGACCCCTTTGATAATCGAAGAGGTGTCCAGGCCTTTTACCTCTGCATACGTATCCAGCTCATTAAAATAACTGACACGAAGCGCAAGATAGGTGTTGACGAACAGCTTGGTGGCCTCCGCTTCGGTAAAGCCCATGAACAGCGTATCGATGGATTCTTTCAGCGCGCCCTGCTGCAGAAGCGCGGCAAACGTGCGGGCCTTCGGCTCGGACTCTTCATCACAGCCGACGATGATGCGGCTGGGATACAGATTGTCATAGAGCGCTTTGGATTCCCGCAGGAACTCCGGGCTGAACAGGATGTTTCTGGTGTTGAAACGTCTGCGCACCTGCTCTGTAAAGCCGACCGGAACCGTTGACTTGATCACGATGGCCGGAGGCGTATCCCGGTGTGAAGTGCTCTCGAGCACCAGCGAGATCACGGACTCCACTGCGGAGCAGTCGAAGTAATTGGTTTTCGGATCATAATTGGTCGGCGCCGCGACGATCACATAGTCCGCGTCGGCATATGCGGACGCACCGTCTGTGGTGGCGTGAAGATGCAGGGTGCGTTTTCCGGACCTGGCTTCGTCCAGATACCGCTCTATATACTCATCCTGGATCGGTGAAATGTAGTTGTTAAGCTTCTCGACCTTTTCGGGAACGATATCGACCGCAGTCACCTCGTTGTGCTGCGAAAGAAGAACCGCCAGCGACAGGCCGACGTATCCGGTCCCTGCAACGGCGATCTTGTACGAACCCTCGACCGGAAGCGCTTTCCTGGAAGAATCGGCAAACAGATCCGAAGGGTCAAACTGCAGAGCGTCTGCGAGGGACTCGAGCTGTTCGATCGAAGGCGTATAGGTGCCGTTCTCCAGATTCGAAAGAACGCTCCGGCTGATACCGGTCATCTGCGCAAGAGACGCCTGCGTAAGGTTCAGCGCTTTGCGTCTGGAAACGACGGTTGAAGACAACAGGGAACGGGAAAATGTACGCATATGGGAATCCTCCTCACATCTCAGTCTGATATGTCGTGAATGACGACACCAACACAGAACCCGCCATCACACGGAAATTTCTTCCTGACACACAGAATTCATAGCATATATGCGGGTGCGTGTCAATTCGGAAATCAAAAAACGGATCAGAAACAGAAGAAAGATGATCATACAAACTGCCGAATATGTCGCTGACGGCGACATGCGGGGAGCCGCAGGGGACGGGGCACGGAAGCGGGAAGAGGATGCGGGAACTGGATGAGGATGCGGGCGGGAGAATTGGAAAGTGCCGGCTCAAATGGGCCGGCAGGCGTGCGTGTTTGCAAATCATATAGTGTAGTGATAGAATGACAATCGAATTCATATGCTTTCTAATTACAGTCCGCAACCGGACTTGGTCTGTTAAAGGATACAGAAGAACATGAATAGCCTGAAATTTCGCATTAAGATGTTTCAACAGTATAAGGGCCTGATCGGAGAACTGGTCTCAAGAGATATCAAGCTCAAGTACCGCAGAAGCTTCCTCGGATATATATGGAGTATTCTGAACCCGCTGCTGGTTATGACGGTCATGACCGTTGTTTTCTCTGCCATGTTCAAGCGCAACATCGAGAATTATCCGGTGTATCTGCTGGCCGGCCGTATGACATTTGACTTCTTTACGGCCAGCACCAACGCCGCGATGAACTCGGTTACCGGCAATGCGGCGCTGATGAAGAAGACCTATATCCCCAAGTATGTGTTTACCGTTTCCAAGGTAACCTCCGCGCTGGTGGATTTCGTCTTCACGCTGGGCGCACTGTTCATCGTGATTATCGTGACCAGGTCCGGGTTCTACTGGACCATGCTGGGCCTTCCGGTGGTATTCCTCCAGGTGTACCTGTTCTGTCTGGGAGTCGGATTCCTGCTGGCCGAGCTGAATGTATTTTTCAGAGATATCAAGTATATCTACCGGGCCATGACGACGGCGTGGATGTATATGACCCCCCTGTTTTATCCCATAGAATCTCTTCCGGATGGTCTTGCCACGTTTATCAAAGTGTTTAATCCCATGTACTACTATGTAGCAGAGATGAGGGACCTGGTCCTGTACGGACGCTGGCCGGGGCCGCGTATCTTCTGGGGCGGCTGGTTTTTCGGCATCCTGATGATGGCGATCGGCCTGTATGCATTCCAGAAGAACAAAGACCGCTTTATCCTGTATATCTGAGCACAAACCAAAGAGGAGCGCTATGTCAAAAAACATCATTGACGTGGACCATGTGTCGATTCGCTTTAATCTGGCGAGTGAAAAGGTCAATAATCTGAAAGAATACACCATCAAGATGATCAAGCATGAACTGATGTTCCAGGAGTTCATGGCGCTTGATGATATTAACCTGCATATCAAAAAAGGAGAGTCCTGGGGGCTGATCGGAACGAACGGCTCCGGGAAATCCACGCTCCTGAAGACAATCACCGGTATCCTGAAGCCCTATGAGGGCAGTGTCAGGGTGCGCGGGGATATCGCGCCCATGATCGAGCTGGGCGCCGGATTTGATATGGAACTGACCGCCAGGGAGAATATATATCTGAACGGTTCCGTGCTCGGGCACTCCAAAGAGTTTATGGAAGAGCACTTTGAGGAGATTGTGGATTTCGCCGGGATCCGGAACTTCCTGGATTCCCCGATCAAGAACTATTCCTCCGGTATGAAAGCCCGCCTCGGATTCGCGGTGGCCACGATGGTGAATCCGGAGATCCTGATTGTGGACGAGGTCCTTTCCGTCGGCGATTACCAGTTCCGCAAGAAGTGCAATGAGCGCATGGAGGAGATGCTTTCGGGCGGGACGACGCTCCTGTATGTCTCCCATAACATAGACTCCGTGAAGCAGCTGTGCGACCACGCCATGTGGCTGGATCACGGCCATGTGATTATGTCGGGCCCGTCGGAGGAGGTGTGCGACGCATACAATACCCGGCAGGAGCAGCTGTTTAAGCTGGAAAAGAAAGAGAACGAAGAAAAGAAGGTTGCGGAACGCAAGTATGCATACGACTATCTTGTTGTGGGTTCCGGCCTGTACGGGGCGGTTTTCGCCGCAGAGGCATACCGCGCCGGGAAGCGCTGCCTGGTAATCGATAAGCGCAGCCAGATCGGCGGAAATATCTTCACAGAGCAGATTGAGGATATCAATGTGCACAAGTACGGCGCGCACATTTTCCATACCAGCAATGAGACGGTCTGGAAATATATCAACCGCTATGCTTCCTTCAATAATTTTGTCAACAGTCCTGTCGCAGTCTATAAGGATGAACTGTACAATCTCCCGTTCAACATGAACACCTTCAGCAAGCTGTGGGGCGTGCAGACGCCGGCGCAGGCCAGGGAGAAGATCGCGCAGCAGATCGAAGAGTGCGGAATCACACAGCCGCGCAACCTGGAGGAACAGGCGCTGTCCATGGTCGGGCGGGACGTCTATGAGAAGCTGGTGAAGGGGTATACGCAGAAACAGTGGGGAAGACCCTGCACTGAGCTTCCCTCCTTTATCATCAAGCGCCTTCCGCTGCGTTTCACATATGACAACAACTATTTCAATGATACCTATCAGGGCGTTCCCATCGGCGGATATACGCAGATCGTGGAAAAGATGCTGGACGGCGTGGATCTGCTTCTGGATACAGACTATTTTGATTATATCCGCGAGCATCCGGGCACCTATGAGAAGGTCATCTTCACGGGACCGATCGACGCATTTTACGAGTACCGGTTCGGGCATCTGGAATGGCGGAGCCTGCGCTTTGAAACCGAGGTGCTTCCGGTGGAGAATTATCAGGGCAACGCAGTTGTCAATTATACGGAAGCAGAAGTGCCGTATACCCGGGTCTTAGAGCACAAGCACTTTGAATTCGGGGATCAGCCAAAGACCGTGATCACGCGGGAATATCCCACGGAGTGGTCGGCCGGGCAGGAGCCGTACTATCCGGTCAATAATGAGAAGAACAATGCACTGTACGCGCAGTACCGTGCGCTGGCGGATCAGGAAAAGAATGTATTCTTCGGCGGACGTCTTGGGACCTACCGCTATATGGATATGGACAAAGTGATCGAGGAAGCCCTGCTGTTTGCGCAGAAGGAGCTGAACCGAAGGATCATTGACACCATTACCGGAACCAGTGACAACTTGGAGGCATAAGCATGGCGCAGAAAGAGAACAAGCCCATCTACGCGTCCCAGAAACAGCTGTATGAGATGGCGGTGCAGAAACGCAGCGCCGATGCAGTGATCGTACAGCATGCGTACAAGATCGATAATTACAATATCGCCGCGTCGATGTTTGACGAGGTCGGCGACTATCTGGACGCGAAGGAGCAGGCGCAGCAATGCCGGGAGCTGGCAGAAAAGACCCGGGAGGAAGAGACAGAGGCTGCCTACCGGCGCGCAGTGGAGCGCTTTGAGGCCGGGTCTACCTGGCAGGACATGACGAAGGTCACAAAGCTGGCAGCGCAGCTGGAGGGTCTGGGCAGCTACAAAGACGCCCCCCGGATGCTTGAGCACTGCAATGATATCATCCGGAAGGATCACAAAAAGCACAGAATCAAGCTCGGATGCGTCCTGGGGATTCTGGCGGCGATCATAGCGTCTGTATATATTGGCATCCAGACGGGATACATCCGCTATGCGGCGGGCGTCGTCATGATGAAGTACGGGAAGTATTCGCAGGCGGAGAGCATCTTCCGCAGCATGCCCGGCTATCGGGATTCGGATGCGTATGTCAGCCAGAACGAGCGCAGAAAACTGCTGGCTGCGAAAGAAGGAGACACCGTCACCTTCGGAGAGTTCAAATGGGTGGCGCTGGACGTGGACCAGGAAGACGGAACGCTTCTTCTGATGGGCGTGGAAGGCAAAAAGTACGGCACATCGAACATCCGCTATCATGACAGGGCAGGAGAGGTCACGTGGGAGGATTCCTCCCTGCGCAAATGGCTCAATTCGGAGGTGCTGGAAGGCGCATTTACAGAGGATGAGCGTGCGTGCATGGTGCAGCAGGAGAACGCGCCCTCTGAGAATGCGGAGTATGGGACAGGCTACGCGGAGCAGACGGAAGAGTATATCTCCATTCTGAGCGCGGAAGAGTGCGCAGACTACAGCGAGCACATTGAGACGATGTCCGTTGATTTCTGGCTTCGTACGCCGGGCGGCACTTTGTCGGAAGCTGCTTTCTATGACGGGGCGTCCCACAGTATTAAATATTTTGGATATCCGGTCACGGAAGAGATCACGATCCGGCCGACAATCCGGATCGACCGGTCCGGACTCGGGGATTCATAGGGGAAAAACGACAGCTTAGATGAACAGAAATAACAGGGGGCAGTATGAAAAAGGTATCAATCATCGTTCCGGTATACAATGTGGAAGCCTATCTGCGCGAGTGTATGGACAGCATCACACGGCAGACGCTGAAAGAGATTGAGATTGTCTGTGTGAATGATGGGTCGAAGGACGGATCGCGGGATATTCTCAGAGAGTATGAAGAGAAGGATGAGCGAGTGATCGTCATCGATCAGGAGAACGGCGGGTACGGCAAGGCCATGAACAACGGGCTGGATCACGCAACCGGTGAGTATATCGGGATCGTGGAGCCGGATGATTATGTGCCGCTGAATATGTATGAAGACCTGTATGCGGCGGCGAAGGAGAATGCGCTGGACTTTGTGAAGGCGGATTTCTACCGGTTTATGACCGATCCGGAGACAGAGGACATGACGCTGGTATACAACCATCTGGATTCGTCGGGGACCTATTACGGGAAGGTGTACAATCCGCGCCGGATGCCGGTGCTGACCTCCTTTATCATGAACACGTGGAGCGGCATCTACAGCCGCGCCTTCATCGAGAAGTATCATATCCGTCATCATGAGACGCCGGGGGCGTCGTTCCAGGATAACGGATTCTTCTGGCAGACCTTCATCTATGCAGAGCGGGCGATGTTTATCCGCAAGCCGTACTATATGAACCGGCGGGACAATCCGAACTCCTCCGTCAACAGTCCGGAGAAAGTCTACTGCATGAATGTCGAATATGACTATATCAAAGGAATCTTCATGCAGCCGGAAAACCAGGAGATCTGGGATCAGTTCAAAGGATATTACAACCTGAAGCGGTTCCACAATTACTCGTTTACCATCCGGAGAATTGCGGATTCCTATAAGCGCGAATACGTCGAGCGGATCTCCAGAGAGTTTAAGAGAAGTGAAGAGCTGGGCGAGCTGGACTGGTCGGTGTTCAAGGAGAAGGAGAGAGACAGGCTCCGCATGCTCATCAGTCATCCGGAAGATTATTATCTGAAATACTGTCTGTATGACGCACCCGCAAAACAGCTGATGAAGTCCCAGAAGAGAGTGAAGGAACTGGAAGAATCCACCACCTACAAAGTGGGAAAGATTGTCATGTTCATACCGATATCCATCAAAAAAGGTCTCAAAAAGATGACGGGGAAAAAGGGATGAGTGTGAAAGTATCCATTATCATTCCGGTTTATAATGCACAGTCCTACCTGGCGAACTGTCTGGATTCTGTTCTTTCCCAGACCCTCCGGGAGATTGAAGTGATCTGCGTGAACGACGGTTCGACAGACAGCTCCCTGCAGATCCTTCAGTCGTATGCGGCAAAGGATTCCCGCATCCGGGTGATCAGCCAGGAAAATGGGGGCGCCGGCGCCGCGCGCAATACCGGGATGAAAAACGCGTCCGGACAGTACTATTCATTTCTGGACGCGGATGATTTCTTCGAGCCTGATATGCTGGAGTGCGCTTACAAAAAGGGCGCTGAAAAAGACCTGGATGTTGTGGTCTTCAAGTCAGACCAGTACCTGACCGAGGAAGACCGGTTCAACGCGGTCACATGGGTCGTGCGGGAAAAAGAACTCCCGCCGTATGAACCGTTTGACTTCAGAGGCATCACCACCAACGTGTTCAAGGTCTATGTCGGCTGGGCGTGGGATAAACTGTTCAGGGCGGACTTTGTGAAAGCGCATGATCTGACATTCCAGGAGCAGCGGACAACGAATGACATGCTGTTCGTGTTCAGCAGTATCGTCCTGGCACAGAGAATGGGATATGTGGGCAAGGTCCTGATCCATCAGAGGCGGGATGCAAAGGACTCGGTATCCAAGTCGAGAGAGGATTCGTGGCACTGCTTCTATGACGCTCTGTCTGCGCTTCGGGAGCGGCTCAGGAGCGAATCCCTGTGGTTTGAACTGCAGAAGGATTACATCAATTACGCGCTGCATGCGGTTTTGTGGAATTACAATACGCTGGCGGAACCCGCAAAGAGTGCCCTGGAGCAGAAACTGAAGTCAGAATGGCTGGAAGACCTGGGGATTGCAGGGAAGGACGCGGCTTATTTTTATAACCGGAAAGAGTACGACCAGTACAGAGCGTTATTTGCGAAGTGAGCCGGAAGGCGTTTATGTGAAGAGGATCGTTGCGTGAGTACAGTAAAAGTATCCGTGATCATTCCGGTCTATAATGCGGGAAGATATCTGGAACAGTGCCTGGACAGTGTGACAGGCCAGAGCCTGAAGGAGATCGAGATTCTGTGCGTGGACGACGGCTCCACGGACAATTCCATGGAGATCCTGGAGCGCTATGCGCGGCAGGACGGGCGGATTCAGATCTTCACGCAGGACCATCAGTACGCCGGGCAGGCGAGGAATCTGGGACTGGAGCATGCCTGCGGGCAGTACGTGATCTTCTGGGACGCGGACGATTATTTTGACCGGGACGCGCTGCGCATCCTGTATACGACGGCCTGCAGGGAGGACGCGCAGATCTGTGTCTGCGGGGGGTACCGCGTAGACGCGCAGAGCGGGAGAAAATACAGGGTCAACTACTATCTGAATGAATCCCGGATTCCGGATACGTCTCCGTTTTCAAGTGCGCAGAATGCGAAATATCTGTTTAATTTCTGCGGAAATGTTCCGTGGAACAAGCTGATTCTCAGGTCATTTGTCATGGAACACAGGCTGAGGTTCCAGCCTTTGAAAAAAGCCAATGACGTCTATTTCATCATGCTTGCACTGTTTTATGCAGACCGGATCTCGGTTGTAAAACAGTATCTGATTTATTATCGTTTCTTCAATACGAACAGTCTGTCAGGAAGCGGCGATCTCGAGACGTGCCGCTGTACTTCAGACGCCTTTGGGTCTGTCAAAAAGACGCTCGAACAATCCCCCGGATGTACAGAAGAGATCCTGCAGAGCCTGGCGAATAAAGCGTGGGGGTCTCTTTGCTATAATCTGGAGGTCCAGACGCAGTACGGCGACTACTGTGCGCTGTTTGACCTGTATAAGACGCATGTGCTGAAAGAGCTGGGACTGGCAGGACGAAGCAGGTCCTTTTTTTATAACGAGATCGACTATGAGATGGTACGGAGAATCTTTGAGACGTCTCCGGAAGAGCTTCTGCTGTTTCTGGTCGTCGAGGGGCGCCGGTCCAGGGACCTGACCAAAGAAAAAATTGCCAGGCTCCAGGCAGAGATTGATTCTCTGGAGAATTCGACGTCCCTGAAGGTCGGGCGGAAAGTGACAGCGCTTCCGCGGTCTGCAAAAGAAAAGCTGAAGAAGCTCAAAAAGCTCTGAGAGCGGAGGATTAAAAATGTCAGATCATGCAGATGCACAGACACAGGGAATCATCGTTTCGGTGATCATGCCCGCGTATAATGAGGAACGCTACCTTGCGCAGAGTCTGGACAGCGTTCTGAACCAGTCTTTGAAGCAGACCGAGATCATCTGTATTGATGACGGTTCTGAAGACGGCACCCTGGAGATCCTGGAAGAATACAGGGAGCGGAATGAAAAGATCCGGGTCATCCGGCATGCGCACGGAGGGCAGTCAAGGGCCAGAAACGCCGGGATGGAAGCGGCCGCAGGGAAGTATCTCCTGTTTCTGGACAGCGACGACCTTCTGGAAGAGGACGCGCTTTTGAAGCTTGTCGAAAGGGCGCAGCGGCAGGATCTGGATCTGCTTCTGTATAACATGTCTCCTTTCTGGGAGGATCCTTCGATGGACAGCACAGGCGAGAGCTACAGGCGCTTCTACCAAAGGAGCCGGGATCCGGAATACGAGCAGGTGAACACGGGACTTTCGCTGCAGGAGATCCTGATCAGGAACGGGGACTATCAGCCTTCCGCCTGCGCATACCTGTTAAAACGGGAGATGGCAGCGTCACATGGACTGTCCTTTTATCCGGGCATCCTGCATGAGGATAACCTGTTTACATTCAAAGCGATGCAGGCAGCAGAAAGAGCCGGCCTGTATTCAGAAGAGCTCTACCGGCGCAGGCTGCATCCCGGCTCCATCATGACAACGGAGACCAATTTCAATAACGCGTACGGCTATCTGGTCTGCGGAAATGAAATGATCCGCAGCGCCGCGCTCCGTCAGGGATTCGGCAGCTTTACAGACGCGCAGGCTGAGATCATCCGCCGGATGCAGATGCATGCGGCGCAGATCTGGTCCACACTGAGCGATGCACAGAAGGAAGAGGCGCTGGAGAGGGTTGGGGACCTGTCCGGATTTTTGTACTGCGGTCTGGAGAATCTGGCAATCAGGCAGTCCTATGCAGTAAAAATCGAAGAACTCCATGAGACCCTGCAGAAAACGTATGCGGAGAAATCCGAAATCAACGCGAAGCTGCAGAAAACCTATGCGGAGAAATCCGAAATCAACGCGAAGCTGCAGAAAACCTATGCGGAGAAAGCGGAGCGCGGAATACAGATCAAAGAACTGACAAAGCAGCTGGAAAAATCGCAGAAGAGACTGTCTGACATAGAAAACAGCCGGTCCTACAAAGCAGTGAAAAAAGTGACAGGCATGAAAGACAGAATCGCCGGCAGGAGCGGCGGTGAAGGAGGCGCATCCGGATGAACGAATGGCTGAAGAAGAATGTGGTCAGTCCCGTCTGGTGGGGGGCGAAGAAGCTCCCGCCTGCCGCGGCCCTGATCGATCTTCGGACGGATAAGTTCTACAATGAGTGGATCCCGTCTGTCTATCATACCTACGCACGCAAGGCGCTGGATGAGCGGAAGGTGGTCCTGATCGAGAATCAGCCCAAAGGACTGGGAAGCGCGTTCAGCCTGCTGGCCCGGGACCTGGAGAAGAACGGGTCGTACCGCGTCCACATCCACAACATCGGAAACGGACTGCTCCCGAGGAAGGAATGGGAGAAGAACAGCGCGCGGATGGCGGCGGACGTGGCGGATGCAAAATATGTGTTTCTGAGTGAAGCGTGCGGCGCGCTCAGCTGCCTGCCTCTTCGGAGCGGGACCATCGTAACGCAGCTGTGGCACGGGTGCGGCGCATTCAAGAAGTTCGGAAGAAGCACCATGGACCTGAAGTTCGGGATGGACCAGAAGCATGCGGACAGACATCCCCTGTACCGGAACTATACGTACGTCACGGTATCGAGTCCGGAAGTGAAGTGGGCCTATGAACAGGCCATGGGGCTGGAGGCGCAGCCGGACGTGGTCCGGCCGGTCGGCGTGAGCAGGACGGATGTGTTCTTTCAGGAGCGCTTCCGCACAGAAGCGCTGGACCGGGTCTTTGACAAGGTCCCGCAGGCAAGAGGAAAAAAGATCTTTCTGTATGCGCCGACCTTCCGGGGGCGGATCGCGCTGGCGGAAACGCCGGACTATACACAGTTTGACCTGCGTGCGCTCAGAGGCGCGCTCGGGGAGGACGCCCTCATCTTCGTGAAGCACCATCCGAATGTCAGCGCATCCCGCATCCCGAAGATCCCGGAGGATCTGGAGGGATGCTTTGCAGTGGATGTGACGAAACTTCTGCCGGTTGAAGACCTGATGTGCGCCGCGGACGTCTGCATCACGGATTATTCGTCTCTGATCTTTGAGTATTCGCTGCTGGACAAGCCCCTCGTATTCTATGCGTTCGACCTGGAAGAATACGGCGGATGGAGAGGGTTCTACTATGATTTCAGTGAACTGACGCCGGGGCCGGTGTGCACGAATATGGAAGCGCTGTGCGCATGCCTTGCACAGGCAGGCGATGCGTATGACAGGGAGAAGCTGCGCGCATTCAGGCAGAAGTTTATGAGCAGCTGCGACGGAAGATCGACTTCACGGATCGAGCAGATGGTATTCGGGGCGGACCTGGCAGGAGAATGACATGAATCTGAAGGAAGGACTCAAGAAAAAGTGGCGCAGCATGAAGCATGTAAGGCCTGCGTTCTGGGCACTGTACAGGCACAGGCCGACGGCCATAGTGCGGAAAATCCGTGTCAACCATTACCTGGACAGCACTTTTCCGTCGATCTACGAGAAGGCGGCGCAGAAGCCCGTGGATGAGCGGAAGGCTGTTTTTATCGAGCTGCGGTATGATACGCTCTCGGCAAGCCTGCAGCTGCTGCGGGAAGGAATGGAGAAAGACGACCGTTTTGACGTGCATGTCCGGTGCATGAACAGTTCCGCCCGAAAAAAGCTGCAGCATTATAAAGACTGCAGAGAGCTGGTTGCGTTCCTGGCGGATGCAAAATACATCATTACCAGCGACGGGAGCTCCATCATGGGATGCCTTCCCATGCGGCCCGAGACCGTGTTTGTGAACACATGGCATGCATGCGGCGCGTTCAAACGGTTCGGCATGAGTACGGGCGATAAGTTCTTCGGCGCCTCGACAAAACGGCAGCTGCAGCATCCGGCCTACGGCAATGTCAACTATGTGACGGTGAGCAGCCCCGAAGTGGTATGGGCCTACGCAGAGGCGATGCATCTGCCGCAGGAGGTGGTGCATCCGGTCGGCGTGAGCAGGACGGATGTGTTTTTCGATGAGGCGCGCAGGAAGAGCGCCTATGAAGCGCTGTATGAGAAGTTCCCGGCTGCAAAGGGGAAAAAGGTGATCCTGTTTGCGCCGACCTACCGCGGACATCTGAAGACAGCCACAACCGCGGTTGAATTCAGGCCGGAGGTGTTTGCCCACTCGCTGCGGGATGACTATGTGCTGGTGATCAAGCATCATCCGCTGGTGCAGTCCATTCCGGAGATCCCGGCGGATCTGCGCGGCACTTTCGCATATGACGCCACCCGGGAGATGAATATAGAGGACCTGCTGTTTACGGCGGACCTGTGCATCACAGACTATTCCTCGATCGTATTCGAGTATTCCCTTCTCCTGCGTCCCATGCTGTTTTTCGCGTATGACCTGGAGGAATATTATGACTGGCGCGGCTTCTATTATCCGTATGAAGAGATGACGCCGGGCCCGGTTTGCAAGAAAAATGAAGAAATGGTAGAATACATCATTCGTATGGACAGAGCGTTTGATCCGGCACGCGTGGAGCAGTTCAGGGACCGTTTTATGAGCGGCTGCGACGGACACGCGACAGAACGGATCCTGGATGATATGGTGCAAGAAGGAAAGAAGAGGTCATGAGCAAAAAGAGCAGATTCGACGGGAACATCGTGATTGTCTTTGTGGTATCGGCGCTGCTGAGGCTGGCCCCCTATATGAATCACTTTGTGTACCGGTTCCGGACGGACGATTTCGGAACGCTGATCTATCCTGCGTATCTGGCAGGATATGACTGGAGCTCTTTCGTATCCGGGACCAATCATTACTACGGATTCGGGTACTACTGGATCTTTGCCCCGCTGTTTCGGCTGATCAATGAACCCGGCAAGCTGCTGGTTGCGATCTGTGCAGTCAGCTCTCTTCTGATTGTGCTGACCTCCGTACTGATCTATCATATCGCGGTCCGCTATCTGAGGATGCCGCGCAGCTTCGTCACGGCGGCCCTTGCCATTGTGGCGACGATGTTCCAGGGGGATGTATATCCGCGTAAAGATTTCTGGCTCCGGACAGACAACGAGATCCCGCTGTTTTTTGCGGTATGGCTGCTCGTCTGGGCAGTTCTTGCGGCGGCAGACGCTGATACAAAACGCAAAAAGGCGCTCT
>CAJOKX010000010.1 GCA_905235415.1 uncultured Lachnospiraceae bacterium | reverse complement strand
TGCTGGACGAACGTCCACTGGACGTTCAGCACCATGGCTGCAGCAACTCGCAAAGCTTAGTCGGCTGCCTATGGTTTTCAGTTGTGCCCACAGAACTCCATGCAGAAGGTCGGGGGCTGGCCTGTGAACTGTAACATGCTTTTGCGTCAGATCTGGTCCTTTGACGCCTCCAGCGCCGCGATCACACGGTCGCACCATGCGTCGAATGCCGGATCTGCCTTCTGGCACTCCGGATGGGCCAGGACATAGTCCAGCGCGATCCGCACGCCCTGGTCAAACCGCACCTCGGTCCGCATCTGCGGAACAGCGGCTTTCAGCTTGCGGTTGTCAAATATGACCGACACAGATTTGTCGCCCAGGAGAGCGCCTTCGAAATCATACCCCGCCTTCTTTCCGACCTGCGCCAGGTAAGCGGAAGAGACATAGTACGGGTGCAGCTCCACGCCGAGCGCATCCGCGATGGTCTTATGGATCTGGGTCCAGGTCAGCGCACAGTCTCCGGTGATCTGGAAGGCTTCCCCGATCGCTTTGGGGTTCCCCATCAGGCCGGTATAGCCGACCGCAAAGTCCGTGTTGAATGTCACGGTCCAGATGGAAGAGCCGTCTCCCGGGATCAGGACCGGTTTGCCCTCCCGCATCCTGCAGATCACCTGCCAGAATCCATTGTCTCCATGGATGCCGACCGGGATGCTGCGCTCATCATACGTATGGCTGGGGCGCACGATGGTAACCGGGAATCCCTCCTCCTGCCACTTGCGCATCAGGAACTGCTCGCACGCGATCTTGTCGCGGGAGTACTGCCAGTACGGATTGGCCAGCGTTGTTCCTTCCGTGATGATGTAGCCGGCCGCCGGTTTATTGTACGCAGAAGCGGAGCTGGTAAAGATATACTGCTTCGTTTTCCCCTTAAACAGCCTGTAGTCCCGCTCAACATCCGCCGCTGAGAAACCGATGAACTCACAGACGGTGTCAAATGTCAGATCCCCGAGCGCTTTTCCCGCCGCCTCTTCGTCGTGAATATCCGCAATGATCTGATGGACGCCCTCCGGAAGAATGTCCTTCCGGTTTCCGCGGTTCAGAACCCACACTTCCCACAGTGGATCTTCTGCAAGGGCCCTGACGATGGCTGCACTGATGGTTCCGCTTCCTCCGATAAATAAAGCTTTTCTCATTTTATTTCCTCCTGTTGTTCATCCGTGCTGCCCGGAAGGCGCCGTGTATCGTATCCGGCACCCGCCTTCCGGAATCTGTTTTAATTGTAGGAAAATTGCAGATCCTTGTGAAGTCTCTTCTGTGTTTTTTGCGCGCTGCTGCGGCAGTGTTTTTTGTGTGCAGCTGCGGCAGTGTTTTTTGTGTGCAGCAGTGGCTGTGTTTTTTGCGTTCGGCCGCTGCAGTGATTTTTGTGTGCAGCCATGGCTGTGTTTTTTTTGCGTTCGGCTGCGGGAGTCTCTTGACTCTATAACAGTTATAGGGTTTACTGTGACATAGAAAGGATCTCCTGCCGGATCTTCCGTGGAGTGAGACCTTTCGGGGCCGTCTACTTTCAATCTATGAACGCACAGGCCGCACGCTTTCTGGCGCCGGGTGCGTTGAACGGGGGCTGTTATGGAAAAAACCACGCTGATTCGAAACGCGCAGGCAATCGTAACCTGTGATCCGGAAGACCGCGTCTTATTTAACTCGGACATGCTCATCCGCGGGCCGCAGATCGTTAAGATCGGGCAGAACCTGACGGATCCGTATGATGAAGTCATCGACGCGTCCCGGATGTTTGTGTATCCGGGTATGATCAATACCCACCACCATTTCTTCCAGACCTTTGTCAGGAACCTCAAGACGATCGATTATCCGAATATGACCGTGCCGCAGTGGCTGGATGAGGCGTACCGCGTCTTCCAGATGGTTGACGGCGAGGTCATTTTTTATTCCTCGCTGACCGCCTTCGCGGACCTGATCAAGCACGGGTGCACCTGTGCGTTCGACCACCAGTACTGCTATACGGATAAGACCGGAAATACGCCGGTAGACCGCCAGATGGAGGCGGCAAAGATGCTCGGCATCCGTTATCACGCAGGGCGCGGAACCAACACGCTGCCCCGGGAGAAGGGGAGCACGATGCCGGATGTGATGGTCGAGACGACAGATGAATTCCTGAAGGACTGCGAGAGACTGATCGGACTGTATCATGATCCCGCCCCCTTCAGTATGTCCCAGATCGTCATGGCGCCGTGCCAGCCGATGAACTGCTACAAGGACACCTTCGTTGAGACAGTCCGCCTTGCGCGGGACAAGGGCGTTCGCATGCACACGCATCTGGGCGAGGGTGAAAATGAGATCATGCAGGAGCGCTGGGGCATGCGTACGCTGGACTGGTGCGAAGAGATCGGATACGCCGGAGAGGATGTCTGGTATGCGCACTGCTGGGAGCTGACGGATGATGAATACCGCAGAATGGGCGAGGACGGCACCGGGATCTCCCACTGCCCCACCCCCGCGATCCTGGGCGGCTTCCCGATTCTGAACCTGCGCGGCCTGGCTTCGAAGAATGTCTGCGTGAGCCTTGGCTGCGACGGTTCCGCGACCAACGACAGCTCCAGCATGCTGGACGCCATGCGGACCGCATGGATGATGCAGTCCTGGTACGCAAAGCAGCGCGGCGGCAGCATTCTGCCCTACGATATGCTGAAGATCGCAACCGTGAACGGGGCAAAGACCCTCGGCAGAGAGGATCTGGGATGCCTGGCTGAAGGGCGCGCCGCGGATCTGTTCATGATCCGCACGGACCGTCTGGAGCTGTCCGGAACCCTCCATGATCCCCGCAATCTGCTTCCCAGATGCGGCGTAACCGGCCCGGTGGACCTGACCATGATCAACGGCAGCGTTGTCTTCAGGGACGGAGAACTCACGTCTGTGGATGAAGAAAGACTTGCCGCCGAGGCGGAGGCTGTCTGCACGAAATCGCTCAGAGAGCCCTGCCGCGCTTTCCACAACCTGGTATGATAGGACGTCCGGAGGCCGCAGCGTGCACAGGCAGTGCCGGTCTCCTGCCGTCATAACATAGGCCAGAAGTCTCTTTTGACCTGCCTATCATAGAAATGAGAACCGGCCGTTCTCATGACACCTGTCCATCATCCATTTTAACAAGGAGGAGAACCAATGAAAAAAAGATGGATGTCCGTAATGATGACAGCAGCAATGATCCTGTCCGCAGCAGCATTTTCAACGGTTGCCCAGGCTGACGACGAGCCTTTGAAGGTTGCGCTGTGCTTGTCCGGCGCCGCCAATGACCAGGGCTGGAACCAGACCGCGTACGAAGGCTGCGCTGCCGCCTGCGAGAAGTATGGCCTGGAGCTGTCCTACTCCGAGAATCTGGAAGCTGCGGATATCGCAAGCGCATTCGCGGATTACGCAAGTTCCGACTATGACGTGATTATCGGCCACGGCTATGAATTCGGTGATCCGGCGCTTGAGGTCGCAGAGCAGTATCCGGACGTGATCTTCATCTGCACCGAAGCGGACGCAGCGGCTGACAATGTTGCATCCTATGTGATGGCCTGCGAGCAGACCGGTTATGTGGAGGGCGTGATTGCCGCCATGATGACCGAGAGCGGCAAGGTCGGAGGCATCGGACCGATCCAGGGCGATTCCCTTGTAAAGATCATCAACGCATTTGAAGACGGTGCGAAGTCTGTCGATCCCGATATCGAAGTCAAGACCGCATGGACCAATTCTTTTGTTGATACGCAGCTTGCACAGGAAGCGGCGCGCGCCATGATCGACGACGGCGTAGACGTCATCAAGCACTGTGCGAACGCATGCGGAAACGGCGCCATGGCCGCAGCTGTGGAAGCAGGCATCTGGTGCGAGGGCGACTCCTATGACCAGAGCTCCCTGGCTCCCGACAACATTCTCGACTCTGCGCTCTACAACCTGGACGTTGTCCTGGACATCGCGCTGGGCAAGGTTGTAGACGGCAGCTTTGAGGGCGAGGTTGTAAACCTTGGAATGGATTCCGGCGCTGTCGAGGTGCTCATGTCCGACAATCTTCCGGATGACGTGAAGGAAGCCGCTCAGGAGCTGATCGACCAGATCATTTCCGGCGAAGTCGAAGTTGTGCGTGATTACACCATCCGCAGCTGAGACCTTCCAAAACGAAACCGCATACCTGCAGATCCTGCCGCACACTGTGCGGCAGGGTTCTGTCTTCCCCCTGAACCCGCCGCTCCCGGCACATCCTTCAGGGGGCGTTTCTTAACAGTCCGCGGCTCATTTTCGCGGAGCATCGGCACATTACGGAGGAATGCGATATGGCTCTTCTGGAAATGCGCGATATATGCAAGTCTTTTTCGGGCGTATACGCGAATGATCATATCAGCCTTACCGTTGAAAAGGGTGAGATACACGCGCTTCTCGGAGAGAACGGCGCGGGCAAGACGACGCTTGTCAACATCCTGTACGGGATCTATACGGCAGATGAAGGACAGGTCCTCTGGAAAGGATCTCCTGTTGATTTCCACTCTCCCGCAGACGCGATCGCGTCCGGAATCGGCATGGTCCAGCAGCACTTCTCGCTGGTCCGCAGGATGTCGGTCCTGGACAATGTGATCATGAACCTGCAGGGGAACTCCTTTTTCCTGGACCGCAAGGCCTCTTCCAGGCGTCTGATGGAGCTCGCGGACAAATACGGCATGCATGTGGATCCGCAGGCCATGGTCTGTGACCTGTCTGTCGGGGAACAGCAGCGTGTGGAGATTCTCAAGGCGCTCTACCGCGATGTGGAGCTTCTGATCCTCGACGAGCCGACCGGCGTGCTGACGCCCCAGGAGACGGAGCATTTCTTCCGGATCCTGCGCACTCTCAAGGCAGAAGGCTACGGGATCCTGATCATCACCCACCGCATGAGCGAGATCATGGAGATCAGCGACCGCGTCTCCATCCTCCGGGACGGGCGCAAGGCGGCCGAGCTGACGACCGCCGATACGGATCCGGCCGAGCTTGCGCGCTATATGATCGGGCGGAATCTGAAAGAAGCGTATGACCTGGATCAGGTCTCATCACAGGACGCCCTTCTGACGCTGGAGAATGTCTGCCTGCAGGGCGGCGGCAGGGTCCGTCCGGTGAATGATGTCAGCCTGACCGTGCACAAAGGAGAGATCCTCGGCATCGCAGGCGTGGAGGGCAACGGGCAGAAAGAGCTTGCCGAGATCGTGGCCGGCGTAAAACGGTGTTCCTCCGGGCGCATCACTCTGGACGGGAAAGACATTACGGATCTGAACGCGAGAAGATCCTACGAGGCGGGGATCTCCTATATCTCCGATGACCGCCTCCGCGATTCTCTGGTTACGGACATGGATGTCCAGGAGAACCTGATCCTGAAGGAATTCCGCAATGAACCCTTCTCCACGCACAGGCGCATGCATTTCAAAGCCATCACGAAGAATGCCGAGGAGAAGGTCGAGACATACAAGATCAAGACTTCCGGGAAAGGAAGCGTCAAAACGCCGGTCCGGCTGATGTCGGGCGGCAACCAGCAGAAGCTGATTATCGCAAGGGAGCTGACCGATTCGACCGTCCTGGTCGTGGCGTCGCAGCCGACCCGCGGTCTGGACATCGGCGCGACGGAGTTCGTGCGTGAATGTCTGGTCAGCCAGAGAAATGCCGGCAAGGGCGTTCTTCTGATCTCTGCCGACCTGGAGGAGATTCTGGAGCTGAGCGACCGCATTGCCGTCGTGTTCGGCGGACGCATTGTCGGAATTCTGGACCGGAAGGATGCCACTGAGCAGCAGATCGGCCTGCTGATGGGCGGTATCCGTCAGAAGGAGGTGGGCGCATGAATCGCAGACGCACAGCTGCCCTGGATCTTCTCATCATCATCGCGCTGACGCTGCTGGTCGGAAGCATCCTGATCCTCGCCTGCGGGGCAGGTCCCGGCGAGGCGCTGTCCCTGTTTGTCCAGGGAATCTTTAAAAATAAATCCAGTATGGTGGAGGTCCTGGTCAAGGCCTGTCCGCTGATCCTGACGTCGCTCGGATGCGCGGTCGCCTACCGCGCGGGGTTCTTCACCATCGGGGCGGAGGGACAGTTCTACATCGGTGCGATGGTCACGACGGCCCTGTCTCTGGGGCTCACCGGCGTTCCGGGATGGCTCCGGATCATCATCGCCCTGGCCGGCGGTTTCGTATCCGGCGCGCTCTGGGCCCTGATCGCCGCCGTCCTGAAGGCCAGATTTGATATCTCCGAGATCATCATCACGATCATGCTGAACTACATTGCCATCTATTTCCTCGGCTACGCAGTCCGCTCCTTCCTGATGGATCCCGCGGGAAATGTGCCGCAGTCCGCCAAGATTCCCAAGGACGGACAGCTGCAGGTCCTGATGCAGGGGACGCGTTTCCACGCAGGCATCCTCATTGCGTTTTGCAGCGTTGTGATCGTGTGGTACATCCTGACCCGTCTGACGGCAGGATATGAGCTGAAGGTGGTCGGTCTCAACCAGCGCGCCGCCAGCGTCAACGGCATCTCGGTGATCCGGAACATCATCCTGTCCGCATTTTTAAGCGGAGGGCTCGCCGCCCTTGCCGGCGGCATCGAAGTGATCGCGATCCAGAAAAAGCTGCTGGAGGGCATCTCGGGCGGCTGCGGATACACGGCGGTGCTGATCGCGCTGATCGCAGGCAACCGGCCTTTCGGGGTTCTGGCCGCCTCCATCCTGTACGCCGCGGTCCAGTCCGGCGCAGGATCCATGCAGCGCCAGCTCGGCGTTCCGTCCTCGATCGTCAACATCCTGATCGGCACCCTCGTCGTGCTGATCCTGGCCAAAGACCTGTTCCATCCGCGCCGCCGCTCTTCCGGCGCAGACACACAGAAAGGAGGATCCGGCGTATGATGCAGCAGATTCTGACCCTCAGCTTCATGACCGCTTTTCTGTCTGCCGCGGTGCGGCTTGCAATGCCGCTGATGTACGGCGGACTCGGTGAGATCTATGCGGAGAAATCCGGTATCCTGAATATCGGCATGGAGGGCGTTATGCTCTGCGGCGCATTTTTCTCCTTTGCAGGCGCCTGGTATTCCGGAAGCCTTGCAGTGGGCCTTGTATGCGGGATTGCCGGCGGAATCGCCGTCGCCCTGATCCACGGCCTGCTCTCGATCTATCTGGCCAAGGATCAGTCCGTATCGGGACTGGCCCTCAACATGCTCACACTCGGTCTGACCAGCTTCCTGTTCAAGCTCATGAGCGCGGGGCAGGGCTATCAGCAGATCCAGACCCTGCCTTCGGTTGCACTCCCCGGCCTGTCCGCACTCCCGCTGATCGGAGAAGCATTTTTCAACAAAGATATTCTGACCTACCTGCTGTATGTTCTCCTGATCCTGACGCACATTTTCTATAAGAAGACCAACCTGGGGCTTTCCTTTGCGGCGATCGGCGAGAACCCGGAAGCCGCCGCATCCGCCGGCGTTCCGGTCCACCGCTTCCAGTGGATTGCCATGCTCCTGAACGGGATCCTGGGCGGGATCGCAGGCGCATACCTGGTTCTGGTGCAGCTGGGCGTATTTACCGAGGATATGGTGTCCGGCAGAGGCTACATCGCCCTTGCGACCGTCATCTTCGGACGCTACACGCCGTTTGGCATGTTCGGAGCGGCCCTGGTGTTCGGCGCCGCCAACGCGCTGCAGATCCGTCTGCAGACCATCGGCGTGTCAATCTCCCCGTACCTGCTGGGACTTCTTCCCTACCTGATCACGATCTTCGCGATGCTGGGCGCGGTCGGAAAGAACGCAAAGCCGGAGTCCCTGAGCAAGCCTTACATCAAAGGGTCCCGGTGAGATGCATCATGAGGATGCTTTCAGAAAAGGATATTGGTGAGACATAAAGGGTGCTTTCAGAAAAGGATCTCGGTGAGACATGAAGGATACTTTCAGAATCACGGACAATGATCATTTCACGGTGAGCCAGATGGGGCAGCTGTTCGGCGTCAGCCCGCAGACACTGCACCATTACGATAAGATGGGGCTGTTTCAGCCGGAAATGCGCGATGAGAATAACAGCTACCGCCTCTACCGGTTTGACCAGATCTACCAGCTGGCCTCTATCCGGTTCTTAAGAAAGCTCGACCTCCCTCTGGAAGATATCCGCGGATACCTGAATGAAAAGACGCTCGACGGAACGCTGGCTGTGCTGGAGGAGCGCATGGAGGCGCTCCGGGAGCAGTGGACCTCTCTGATGCGCATCCACAACGCGATCGAGCGCAAGATCCTGTTTACGGAAGAAAAGCTGCGGAATCTGGATGAGGACTCGGTGCAGATCCGGACATTCCCCGAGAGAAGATACATCCCGATCGGACATGAAGAACAGCTGTATATGGACGACTCGTTTTATTTCTATCCGACCCTGGTCCTGTATCAGGGGGAGGAGCGCCTGTTCGGCGCCTATGTCACAGACGCGGACATTGCAGACAGCGAAGCGGCCTTCGGAAGCATCCCGGCCGGACGGTATCTGACCGGATACCACCGCGGCCCGTATGAGACCATCAGCGACAGTTTCGGGAGGATGCGCTCCGCCGCGCCCGGCGCGAAGGTAGATTCATGGATTGTGGCGCAGAACATCATCGACCAGTTTGTCGAAAATGACCGCTCCCAGTACCTCACCGAGATCCAGATGCCCCTTCTCTGACGCTCTGAATCTTCACCGAAGCCGCACGGGCCCGTCAAGACGCCTTCTCACAGAAGAATATCCTCCAGGCGGCGTTTCGGCACATAGTGCACGTCTTCCTCGTCCCTGTAATACTTCAGGCTCTCTCCGGGAGATACTTCTGTCAGTACGACCGTTTCATCCGGTTTCCCGACTGCGACAATCAGCATCACGGACAGATTCTCCGGGAGGTTCAGTGCCTCGGAGACTCTCGCCGGGCTGTAGTTTCCGATCATGATGCCGCCCAGGCCCTTCTCTGCTGCCGCGAGAAGCATCGTCTGCGCAACGATTCCCACGTCCCTGACATAGCGCGTCTCATCCGGATCCCAGTCCAGATTCTGGCAGATCAGTATGAATGCGGAGGGCTCTTTTCCCGGATGCGGAAGCTTCGCTTCAGGAAGCGCACGGGCCCAGCCGGTCAGCGGCTGGATCCTGTCCACATCTTCCTTCTCACAGGCAATATAGTACTGGAACGGCTGCCGGTTGACGCTCGATGGCGCATACCGGGCGGTATCCACCAGGTCTTCCAGTTCCTGTCTGCTGATCTGGTATGTGGAATCATATCCCCTGAAGCTGCGGCTCTTCTTGACAAGATCCTTGAACACTCTTCTCTCTCCTCTATCGTCTTCCGCATGCCGCGGCGTTGTTCCGTTTTTTAGGTACGCCATCGGCTCTCCTGCGCCCGGCCGTGCGGCCGAAACAGCTGCCGGATGCTGCACCCTGGCGGATGTATTTCATCTGCCAGGGTGCTTCCTTTACTGTCTTCTCCGGACCGCCGCGCCGATCAGCCCCGCGAAGAGCGGATGCGGCCTGTTCGGCCTGGAGCGGAATTCCGGATGTGCCTGTGTCCCGACAAAGAACGGATGCGACGGGAGCTCTATCATCTCGACGATCTTTCCGTCCGGAGAGGTTCCGGAGATGGTCATGCCGGCCTTCTCAAGCGCCTCCCTGTATTCGTTGTTGACTTCCCAGCGGTGGCGGTGTCTCTCGGAGATCTCACGCTTCCCGTACAGCCGGAAGGACAGGGTATCTTCGCCCAGCACGCACGGATACGCGCCCAGGCGCATGGTCCCGCCCAGATCGGTAACGTCCTTCTGATCCGGCATCAGGTCGATGACAGGATTCTTGCAGGACGGATTGAATTCGGTGCTGTCTGCGTCCGGAAGCCCCAGCACATCGCGCGCATAATCGACGATCGCCATCTGCATGCCCAGGCAGATGCCCAGGAACGGAAGCGCGTGGCGTCTCGCATAGCGCGCCGCATAGCGGATCCCGTCGATTCCCCGGTCTCCGAAACCGCCCGGAACGATAATCGCGTCCGCATCCTTGAGGATCGTGCCGGCGCTGTTCTCGTCCAGGTCCTCCGATTCCACCCAGATGATCTCCACTTCGCAGTGGTTGGAGATCCCGCCGTGCTTGAGTGCCTCAGCGACAGACAGGTAGGCGTCATGCAGCTCCGTGTATTTCCCGACCAGCGCGACGCGGACCGTCTGCGCGGGATAATGAAGCTCATGAACCACATGCTCCCACTCCTTCAGATCCGGCTCCGGGCAGGGCAGGTGCAGGCATTCAAGCACACTCTGCGCCAGATTCTCCTGCTCCAGGATCAGTGGAAGATCGTAAATGGTATCCGCGTCCCGGTTCTCCAGAACGTGCTCCACCGGCACGTTGCAGAACAGGCCGATCTTCCTGCGGATCCCCTCCGTGAGCGGATACTCCGTCCGGCATACCAGGATGTCAGGCTGGATACCGATCTCCTGCAGACGCTTGACGCTCATCTGCGTCGGCTTGGTCTTCAGCTCGCCGGATACCTTCAGGTAAGGAACCAGCGTCACATGGATCATGATCGCATTGGAGCGGCCGACCTCCCACTGGAACTGCCGGATGGCCTCCAGGAACGGCTGGCTCTCGATATCTCCGACCGTGCCGCCGACTTCGATAATCGCGATCCGGTCGCACTCCGGATCGTCCACCCCGTAGAAACGGGACTTGATCTCATTGGTAATATGCGGAATGACCTGGACCGTCCCTCCGCCGTAGTCTCCGTGCCGTTCTTTTGCAAGCACCGCCTCATAGATCTTACCTGAGGTGACGTTGGCATGGTAATCCAGGCTCTCATCGATAAACCGCTCATAATGCCCCAGGTCCAGATCGGTCTCGGTCCCGTCGTCCGTCACGAATACCTCGCCGTGCTGGATCGGATTCATGGTGCCGGGGTCAATGTTGATATACGGGTCAAACTTCTGCATGGTGACCTGATATCCCCTGGACTTCAGGAGCCTGCCCAGAGAGGCGGCAGTGATGCCCTTTCCGAGTCCCGATACGACGCCTCCGGTAACGAACACGTATTTCATAGTGCACCTCCGCTCTGTCAAAGGATCTGCAGATGGCGGATCCGGTCCACGGCCGCCTGCGTATTTTCATAGGTACCGAAAGCAGTCAGTCTGAAGAAATGCTCCCCCGCGGGGCCGAAGCCCGAACCCGGGGTGCCCACGACGGCCGCCTTCTCCAGAAGAAGATCGAAGAACTCCCAGGAGGTCATGCTGCCCGGCGTTTTGAGCCAGATGTAAGGCGCGTTGACGCCGCCGTACACCGTATAGCCCGCGTCCCGCAGGCCCTCCAGGATGCAGGAGGCGTTGCGCATATAGTAGTCGACCTGCTCCTTCGTCTGTCTGCGGCCCGCTTCCGAGTAGACCGCCTCCCCGGCTCTCTGCACGATATACGGAGCGCCGTTGAACTTCGTGCTCTGGCGCCTTGCCCACAGATCATGCACGGAGACATCCCCGGACATAAGCGCCTTCGGGACCACGGTGAATCCGAGACGGGTCCCGGTGAATCCCGCATTCTTGGAGAAGCTTCTCAGCTCGATCGCGCACCGCTCTGCCCCTCTGCACTCATAGATGGTGTGCGCAATGCCGTCTTCCCGGATATACGCTTCATACGCCGCGTCATACAGGATCACGCAGCCATGTTCAAGCGCGTAATCCACCCAGCGCTGCAGCTCCGCCTTCGGCATGGTCGTTCCGGTCGGATTGTTCGGGCAGCACAGGTAAATGAGATCCGGGACCTCATCGGGCAGCTGCGGAACAAATGCATTCTCCTCCGTGCAGGGAAGATAGATCACGCCTTCATACCGGCCGCTCGCAGGATCCGCGCTCCCGGTTCTGCCGGCCATCACATTGGTGTCCAGATAAACCGGATAGACCGGATCGCATACCGCAACCTTATTCTGCTGCGCGAAAATGTCTCCGATATTGCCCGAATCACTCTTCGCACCGTCGCTGACAAAGATCTCATCCGGACTGATCTGAACGCCCCTTGAATGATAGTCCTGCGCTGCGATCGCCTCCCGGAGAAATGCATAGCCCTGGTCCGGCGAATACCCGCGGAACGTATCCGCAGACGCCATCTCATCCACCGATTTGTGCAGCGCATCGATCACCGCCGGTGCAAGCGGCTGCGTCACGTCGCCGATGCCAAGCCTTAAAATCTCCTTCTCAGGGTTTGCGGCCGAATAGGCCGATACCTTCTTCGCAATCGATGAGAACAGATAATTTCCCTGCAGCTTCAGATAATTCTCATTGATCCGGAACATTTTCCTTAACTCCTCTCTGTGTGCCCGTACCCGGTCAGCCAGCCGTCTACCTCCGCGGCCGCCTCCTGGCCTTCCGCAATTGCCCATACCACAAGGGACTGGCCTCTGTGCATGTCGCCTGCCGTAAATACGCCCGGCACGCTTGTCTCATACCGTCCCTGCCCTGTTTTGACCGTTCCTCTCGCAGTCTGCTCGACCCCGAACGCTTCCGGCGTGTAGGCCTCGCATCCCGTGAAGCCCGCGGCGATCAGAAGAAGGTCGCACGGGATCGTCTCCTCGGTTCCCGCCACCTGGGTCAGCCTGCCGTCCTGCATCCTGACCTTCACTGTCACGATCTGCTTCAGCCTGCCGCCTGCATCTGTAATATACTCTTTCACGGTCGTTCCGTAAACCCGGGGATCCCTTCCCCACAGCGCGATGGCCTCCTCATGTCCGTAATCGGTGCGTTTGGTCCTGGGCCACTGCGGCCACGGATTATCCGGGGTCCTCTCGACGGGCGGCTCGGGCATCATCTCGAGCGCGGTCACGGACCGGCAGCCCAGCCGGATCACGGTCCCGATACAGTCGTTTCCGGTATCGCCTCCGCCGACCACAACCACATGCTTCTTCGCGACACTGATGTGGTCCCTGCGCGCGGCAACGAGCGCCGCGGAATGATCTTCACATTTTAACAGACTCCGCGTGACGGATGAAAGGAAATCGACCGCGTACCAGATCCCTTTGATCTTCTCCGGATCCGCCCCCTTCAGGCTGCGCGCCTGCTTGGCGCCGCAGCACAGAATGACCGCGTCATACTCTTCCCGAAGCTTTGCAGCTTCCGCCTTCCCGATGTCGCAGCCGGTGTGGAACACGACGCCTTCTGCTTCCATCAGCTTCACGCGCCGCTCTATCACGCGCTTGTCCAGCTTCATGTTGGGAATCCCGTACATGAGCAGGCCGCCGGCCCGGTCCTCCCGCTCATAGACATGGACGGTATGGCCCCTGTGATTGAGGCGGTTTGCCGCCGCAAGCCCGGACGGGCCGCTCCCGACCACAGCGACCTTCATCCCGCTGCGGACCGGAGGAATCTCCGGCTGCATGAATCCCCGCGCATAGGCCTCCTCGATCAGGTAGCGTTCATTATCATGCACGCTGACCGGATCGGAATGCTCCCCGCAGATACAGGCCTTCTCGCAGAGCGCGGGACACACCCTGCCCGTAAACTCGGGAAAGCTGCTCGTCTTGCTGAGTCTGGCGTACGCATGGTGCACATGCTTCTGCCAGATCTGGTCATTCCACTCCGGAATCAGGTTGTGCAGGGGGCACCCTGTCACCATCCCGTTCAGCTTCATCGCAGACTGGCAGAAGGGAACGCCGCAGTTCATGCAGCGCCCTGCCTGGCGCACACGCTCTTCCTCCTCCAGCGGCAGGTGAAATTCGTCAAATGTGCGGATTCTCTCCATCGCAGGAACGATCGCATCGTCGTGCCTGTCAAACTCCAGAAAACCGGTCGTCTTACCCACGTTCGCTCACCTCCCTGAATGCTTCCAGAACCGCCGCCTCACGGCTGTTTCCCTGCTCCTCGTAATGTCCGATGGCCTGCATCATTTTTCTGTAATCATCCGGGATGATCTTCTTGAAATCCGGAAGATATTCGTCAAAATGCTCCAGGATATTCGAAGCAAACGCAGAGCCGGTCTCTTTCACATAGTCGGTCAGGATCTCTCTCAGCTCCTCGATATCATGCTTGGAAGTCACCTCCCCGGCAGACACCATTTCCTTGTTCATGCGCAGGTACAGGGTATGTTCGCGATCCAGCACATAGGCGACGCCTCCGCTCATGCCGGCAGCGAAGTTCTTGCCCGTCATGCCCAGGATCACGGCCCGTCCGCCGGTCATGTATTCAAGCCCGTGGTCGCCGCAGCCTTCCGCCACCGCGACAGCGCCCGAGTTGCGCACGCAGAAGCGCTCCCCTGCGATCCCGCAGATATACGCCTTTCCGCCCGTCGCCCCGTACAGCGCGACGTTTCCGACAATCACATTGTCGTGCGCCGCGAACCGTGCGCCCGATGGCGGCGTCAGGACCAGCTTGCCTCCGGACAGGCCCTTGCCGAACCCGTCGTTGGCGTCTCCCTCCAGCCGCAGCGTCACGCCCCTGGGGAGGAACGCGCCGAAGGACTGTCCGCCCCCGCCGGTGCACTGTGCGGTAAATGAATCCTCCGCAAGGCTGCTTCCGAACGCTTTGGTGACCTCGCTGCCGAGGATGGTTCCGAAGGAGCGGTCCGTGCTCGATACCTGCACGCTGACCTCCACCTTCTCCTTATTTTCCGACTTCAGATCACTGAGCGCAGGCAGGAGGATCTGCATATCCTTCGTCTGTTCCAGATGGAAGTCGTAGACGCTCTTCTCATCAAAATGATTCTTTTCGGCGTTTGCATAGCGGTGATCCAGGATCTGGCTCAGATCCGCCAGCGTGCTGCGGCTCACCGGCAGCCTGTCGGCGCTCTTCATCCGCAGGCAGTCCGTGCGTCCGACCATCTCCTCAACCGTCCTGAACCCGTTCTTCGCCATGATCTCGCGCAGCTGTCTCGCGATGAAATACATGTAGTTCATCACGTGCTCCGGTTTGCCCTGGAAGCGGCCTCTGAGGCACTCGTTCTGTGTCGCGATGCCTGCCGGGCATGTATCCTTGGAGCATACGCGCATCATCATGCAGCCCATGGATACCAGCGGACCGGTCGCGAAGCCGAATTCCTCCGCGCCCAGGAGCGCGGCGATCGCAACGTCCCTGCCGCTCATCAGCTTGCCGTCTGTCTCCAGGACCACGCGGTCCCGCAGCCCGTTCTCGATCAGGGCCTGATGTGCCTGCGTGATTCCCAGCTCCCACGGAAGGCCTGCGTGATGCACCGAAGAGAACGGGGCCGCGCCCGTGCCTCCGTCATAGCCTGAGATCAGGATCACCTGCGCGCCCGCCTTGGCCACGCCCGATGCGATCGTTCCGACGCCGCACTCGGAGACCAGCTTCACGCAGATCCGCGCGTCACGGTTCGCATTTTTCAGATCATAGATCAGCTGCGCCAGGTCCTCGATCGAATAGATGTCATGATGCGGGGGCGGCGAGATCAGGGACACGCCCGGCGTGGAATACCGGGTGGCCGCGACCCACGGATAGACCTTGCGTCCCGGCAGGTGTCCGCCCTCCCCGGGCTTGGCGCCCTGCGCCATCTTGATCTGGATCTCGGAGGCGCTGTTCAGGTATGCGCTGGTGACGCCGAACCTGCCGGAAGCCACCTGCTTGACAGCGCTGTTATAGATCGTTCCGAAGCGTTTTTCGTCCTCGCCGCCTTCACCGGTGTTGGACTTACCGCCGATGGTATTCATGGCCTGCGCGAGCGTCTTGTGCGCCTCCTCTGAGAGCGAGCCGTAGGACATGGCGCCGGTCTGGAACCTGCGCACGATCGACTCCTCGCTCTCCACCTCCTCCAGCGGCACGGCAGGTCCCGCGGGGACGATCTCCAGCAGGGAGCGGAGCGTATGCGGACGCTCTTCATCGTCCACCAGGTCCGTATACTCCCTGAAAATGTCATAGTCGCCGGTGCGCACAGCCCTCTGCAGCGTGACGATCGTCTCCGGCGAATAGAGATGGTCCTCCTTGTCCCTGCCGCTGCGCAGCTTGTGGAAGCCGATGGAATCCAGCTTCGTGTCAACCGTCAGGCCGAGCGGATCGAAGCCCTGGTCATGGCGCCATTCAACGTCCTCACCGATCTCCTTCATACCGATGCCGCCGGCGCGGCTGACCGTCCCGGTAAAGTATCTGTCAATCACGTCCCGTCCCAGTCCGACCGCCTCAAAGATCCTGGCCGACTGATAGGACTGCAGCGTCGAGATGCCCATTTTCGCCGCGATCTTGACAACGCCTGACAGAAGCGCCTGGTTGTAATCGTCAATCGCCGTGTGGTAATCCTTGTCCAGGATGCCCGTATCGATCAGCTCCGCGATGCACTCATGCGCCAGATACGGATTGACCGCGCGGGCGCCGAAGCCCATCAGGCAGGCGATCTGATGCACGTCCCTGGGTTCCCCGCTCTCCAGGATCAGGGAGACTGCCGTTCTCTTCTTGGTGCGCACCAGGTGCTGCTCGACCGAGGATACGGCCAGCAGGGCCGGAATCGGGACATGGTTCTCGTCGACGCCCCTGTCAGAGAGGATCAGGATATTGTATCCCTCCGCGGACGCCCGGTCGGCCTCGATGTTCAGCTGCTCCAGGGCGTGCGTCAGAGACGTGTTCTTGTAATACAGGAGGGAAATGACCTTCGAGCGGAATCCATCCTGGTCCAGGGACTTGATCTTGATCAGGTCCACGCCGGTCAGGATCGGGTTGTTGATCTCCAGCATCCGGCAGTTGTCCGCCTTCTCCTCCAGAAGATCCCCGTCCGATCCGATATAGACCGTGGTATCCATCACCACCTTCTCCCGGAGCGAATCGATCGGCGGGTTGGTCACCTGCGCGAACAGCTGCTTGAAATAACAGTACAGCAGCTGATGGCTCTTCGAGAGCAGCGCCAGCGGCGCGTCATGCCCCATCGACACCGTCGGCTCGACGCCGTTTTCCGCCATCGGAAGGATCTGCTCGCGGACATCCTCATAGGAATATCCGAACACCTTATAGAGCCGGTCCCGCATCTCCTGCGCGTGGACGCGGATCTTCTGGTTCGGAATCGGCAGAGACGCCAGATGCAGCAGATACCGGTCGAGCCACTCACCGTACGGGCGGGAAGAGGCGTACATCGACTTGCACTCTTCATCCGGTATGATCCGCTTCTTTGCCGTATCGACCAGCAGGATCTTTCCGGGCTCCAGCCTGGACTTCATGCTCACATGGGCAGGATCGATGTCCAGAACGCCGGTCTCGGAAGCGAGGATCAGGCGTCCTGTATCCGTCACACAATAGCGCGCGGGGCGCAGTCCGTTGCGGTCCAGGGTCGCGCCCACGATCTCGCCGTCGGAGAAAATGACCGCTGCCGGCCCGTCCCACGGCTCCATCATCGTCGCGTAGTAATGATAGAAATCCTTTTTCTCCCTGGACATAAAATCATTGTGCTTCCACGGTTCGGGGATCGCCACCATCATGGCAAGCGGCAGGTCCATTCCGTTCATGTACAGGAATTCCAGCGTATTGTCGAGCATTGCGGAATCCGAACCGGTCTGCGCGATGACCGGATAGATCTTTGAGAGTTCTTCGTCCAGAAACGCCGACTTCATCGTCTCTTCCCTGGCAAGCATACGGTCCATATTGCCGCGGATCGTATTGATCTCGCCATTGTGCGCGATCATCCTGTACGGATGCGCGCGCATCCAGGACGGCGTCGTGTTGGTCGAAAAACGGGAGTGTACGATCGCGATCGCAGTCTCATACAGGTGATCCTGCAGGTCCGCATAGAAGTCCCGAAGCTGCGTGACCAGGAACATCCCCTTGTACACGATCGTCCTGGAGGACATGGAGCAGATATACGTATCCTCCGAGCTCTGTTCAAACTCCCTGCGCACCACATAGAGCCTGCGGTCGAAGTCAATGCCCTTGTCCACGTGGTCCGGTTTCCCGATAAAGCACTGCCAGATCGAAGGCATGCAGGAAAGGGCCCGCTCCCCCAGGATCTCCGGATGCACCGGAACCTTTCTCCATCCAAGGAAGGGAAGGCCCGCCTTGCGCACGATCACTTCCATCATCCGCATGGCAAACATCCGCTTCATCGTATCCTGCGGGAAGAACAGCATGCCGATGCCGTATTCGCCCTCCCCGCCCAGCTCGATCTTCTCCTCCGCCGCCGCTTTGGAAAATAAGCCGTGCGGGATCTGCGTCAGGATTCCGACGCCGTCTCCGACCTTTCCGGTCGCATCCCGCCCGGCGCGGTGGTCCAGCTTCTCCACGATATGAAGCGCGTCATCCAGAACGCCGTACTCCCTGTGCCCGTCGATATTGACGATGGTACCGATGCCGCACGCGTCCCTCTCTTCCGGAAAATAAGAATTCCTCATCTGATCATCCACTCTGCATCTCTCCCTTCCGGGGTTCCCCTGGTCTGTTTCTTAATACCGGGCAGAACCGGGAAGGGAAAGAGACGCCTGACGGCCTCTGCTTCCCCCGTACCCGGTTCTACCTCTATACGGATATATTTCCGATTTGTCTTATTCTTAAATCGTAGAGAACAATACCTTGCTGTACGTCGGATACGGCAGGTAGCTGTCCGGAATCTGCGCCTCCGCATGATCTACGCTGCTGCGCAGCGCTTCCATATCCTGCAGGACCACAGACTGGTAGAACGAAGCGCTCTCCAGCGCGTCCTCGATCTGCTCCGCCTTCTTTGTATCCTCATGCAGCCTGTCCAGGCTTCCGATAATCTTCGTGCCGTCTTCGGACAGCTTCCGGAGAATCTCTTCTTCCAGCGTCACGCCCGCATCCGGGAGGACCGCCTTCTTCTGCGAAGCTTCCTGCGACAGGTCCTTCGTGTAGGCGATCAGTCCCTGCATGAAGTCCTTGCGGACCATCTCCTGCAGCGTCAGCGATTCGATGTGGATCGTCTTGTAATAGCTCTCCAGAAGCATCTCATATCTGGAGAAGATCTCATCCTTCGTCAGGACCTGGTGCTTTGTGAACAGGCCGACGCTCTTGTCAGTGATCCATCTCGGCATCGCCTCCGGAAGCGACCTGAGGTTGTCGAGGCCTCTTCTCTCAGCCTCCTCCACCCATTCATCCGTGTAGCCGTTCCCGTTGAACAGGACTCTCTTATGCGCGCTGAGGCTCTCACGGAGCAGCTTCCTGAGCGCTTCCCCGCGCTCCTCTTCCGGGATCTTCACAAGCGCGTCGTACAGATCCTCCAGGGTATCCGCAACCGCTGTGTTCAGCACAATGTTCGGGTTGGCGACAGACAGCGAGGAGCCCGGCATACGGAACTCAAACTTATTGCCCGTAAATGCGAACGGCGAGGTTCTGTTGCGGTCTGTGGTGTCTCTCATGATGTGCGGCAGGACCTGCGCGCCGGTTCCCATCTGCTGCTTCCCGGCGCTTTCGAAGGTTTCGCCTTTTTCGAAGGAATCCAGAACCGCTGTCAGCTCATCTCCCAGGAAGATCGAAATGATGGCCGGCGGCGCCTCGTTGGCGCCCAGGCGGTGGTCGTTGCCCGCGGTCGCAACAGACACTCTCAGAAGATCCGCATATTCATCCACCGCTGCAATCACGCTGATCAGGAAGGTCAGGAAGACCAGGTTGTCTCCCGGATGCTTTCCGGGATTGAGCAGGTTCACGCCGGTGCTGGTCTGGATGGACCAGTTGTTGTGCTTGCCGGAACCGTTGATGCCCTCGAACGGCTTCTCATGCAGCAGGCACGCGAATCCGTGCCGGTCCGCAATCCGCTTCATCATCTCCATCGTCAGCTGGTTGTGGTCCACCGCCACATTGGCCGTCTCAAAGACCGGCGCCAGCTCATGCTGCGCAGGCGCAACCTCATTGTGCTTGGTCTTGACCGGGATCCCGAGCTTCCACAGCTCTTCATCCAGCTCATGCATATATTCGGAAACCTTCGGCTTGAGCACGCCGAAATAATGATCCTCCATCTCCTGCCCCTTCGGCGCGTCCGCGCCCAGGAGCGTCCTTCCGCACAGCAGGAGGTCCTTCCTCTTGAGATACATATCCTTATCAATCAGGAAGTACTCCTGCTCGGACCCGATCGTCGTCGTCACGCGGGTCACGTCGCTCTCACCCAGAAGCTGCAGGAGTTTGACTGCCTGCGTGCTCAGTGCCTCCATCGAGCGCAGAAGCGGCGTCTTCTTGTCGAGCGCCTCTCCTCCGTATGACAGAAACGCGGTCGGGATGTAAAGCGTCCCGTCCTTAATGAAAGCGGGGGAAGAAGGATCCCATGCGGTATATCCTCTTGCCTCAAAAGTGGCTCTCAGGCCGCCGGACGGAAAGCTGGAAGCATCCGGCTCACCCCTGACCAGCTCCTTGCCGGAGAACTCCATGATCACGGTGCCGTCCTCCTCCGGTGAAATGAAGCTGTCATGCTTCTCTGCGGTCAGGCCGGTCATCGGCTGGAACCAGTGTGTATAGTGGGTCGCTCCGTTCTCAATCGCCCACTCCTTCATAGACGCGGCCACAGAATTGGCCACATCCAGCTCCAGATGCGTTCCATTCTGGATCGTTTTATGCACTGCCCTGTATATATCCTTCGGCAGGCGCTCTCTCATAACCTTGTCGGTAAAGACAAGACTACCGTACATTTCCTGAACAGATGTGGTCTCTTTCATACCCTTTTACCCTCCTCTGTGCGACAGAAACGACTGGAGCTTCCGGGCCTTTCTGTCCGTCAGACCCGGCGCTTTATTCCCCTCTTTTACCATACGTAAAAAGTATTGTCTAATACTGAAAATACATGAATTGCGATATCAAACCGGTATAGCCGATCGGCCCTGTTTCTGTTGACTTCCCTATTTTCCTGTGTAAAAATGCAGGGTAATTCAAACAGGTGCAGGAAGGATCCGCACAGAAAAGAGCATTTATCGAAATGATTGCGGTGAAAAAATGCGAAAAAGCAGGGAGGCGTCTGTATGTGTACTGTATTGGGATATTGCAGAAGTGATATATCGGAAGAGACCTGTCTGAGCATGCTGGAGACAGCTGCCTCCAGAGGTCCGGATATGACACGCACGCTCCGCGTGGAGGATGGCGTGCTCGGGTTCGACCGCCTCTCGATCATGGGACTGACCGAGGCCGGCATGCAGCCGTTCACCCGCAGTGGGAACGCCTGCGTGTGCAACGGAGAGCTCTACGGCTTCCGCCCGCTCAAAGACTACCTGGTCTCCCTCGGATATTCCTTTGAGAGCGACAGCGACTGTGAGATCCTGCTTCCGCTCTATGAACGCCTCGGCTGCAGCATGTTCGCCCTGCTGGACGCGGAGTTCGCGCTGGTGCTCTACGACGCTTCCGCCCGGTCCTTCATCGCTGCGCGCGACCCGGTCGGAATCCGCCCGCTCTACTACGGATATGACGAGAGCGGCGCCATTGTATTTGCCTCCGAGCCCAAGATGCTGGTCGGCACCTGCAGCAGGATCCGCCCGTTCCCGCCCGGACATTACTACAAGGACGGGGAATTCATCTGCTACCGGGATCCGTCCCGCGCAGATTCCTACAGTGACGATGACCTGGAAGAGACCTGCCGCCAGATCCACGACCGCCTGATGCGCGGGATCACAAAACGTCTGGACGCGGACGCGCCCGTCGGCTTCCTGCTCTCGGGCGGACTCGATTCGTCCCTGGTATGCGGGGCGGCCGCGAAGATGAGCGACAAGCCGCTTGAAACATTTGCCATCGGCATGGACACCGACGCGATCGACCTGAAATACGCGCGGGAGGTTGCGGACTATATCCACAGCAACCATCATGAAGTCATCATCACGCGCGACGACGTGATCGAATCGCTCGATCCGGTCATCCACGCGCTCGGCACCTATGACATCACGACGATCCGCGCTTCGATCGGTATGTACCTGGTATGCAAATGGATCCATGAGAATACGGATCTGCGCGTGATCCTGACCGGTGAGATCTCCGATGAGCTGTTCGGATATAAGTACACGGACTTCGCGCCGAGCCCGGAAGAGTTCCAGAAGGAAGCGCAGAAGCGGATCCACGAGATCCACATGTACGACGTGCTCCGCGCGGACCGCAGCATCTCCGTCCATTCCCTGGAGGCGCGCGTTCCCTTCGGAGACCTGGACTTCGTCGACTATGTCATGCACATCGATCCGGCAAAGAAAATGAATACGTACGGAATCGGGAAATACCTGCTCCGGCACGCATTTGAAAAGGACGAGCTGATCCCCCGCAGCATCCTGATGCGCGAGAAGGCAGCCTTCTCGGACGCCGTCGGCCACTCCCTGCGGGACGATATCCAGGAATACGCCGAGGAAGTCTACAGCGACGCGGAATTTGAGGAAAGACGCAGGCTGTACAAGCATGCGCAGCCGTTTACCAAAGAATCCCTGCTCTACCGCGACATCTTTGAAAAGCACTATCCGGGTCAGTCGGAACTGATCGTGGATTTCTGGATGCCGAATAAAAAATGGGACGGATGCGATGTAAACGATCCGTCCGCAAGAGTACTGTCCAACTACGGACAGAGCGGTTCTTAATGAAGCATTCCCCGGGTTCTTTGGTCAGTTCAGATACGCCTTCAGAACCCGGTCATGTGCAAGCAATTCCATCCTGTCATCAAGCGGCGCAAGCTCTGCGCCGCCATATTTATATTCCAGCGCAGTTTTCAGGATGTGGTCGCACAGCTGCGGATTCTTCGGAAGGATGGGACCGTGGCTGTAGGAGCCGAACAGATTGCGGAAGCGCACGCCCTCCGTTTTGTCCTCTCCGTTGTTCCCGTATCCCTTCACGATCGTTCCGAGGCTCCGGACGCCTTCCCCGAGATAGGTCCGGCCGCTGTGATTCTCGAATCCGACGACGCATCCACCGCCGGACTCTTCTCCCAGCGTAAATGCATAATTGCCGATCATGCGCATCTTGTCGCCGACGGTATACAGATCGACGGCCCCGAGGAACTGGCACCGGACGCCCTCGTGCGTCTGGTAATAGTGCCCCATCATCTGGTATCCGCCGCAGATGCACAGGAATGTCTTCCCGTCTTCGACCGCAGAGCGGATCGAAGCGCCCTTTCCCTTGCCAAGATCGTTGAGAAGGACCTCCTGCTCAAAGTCCTGTCCGCCTCCGATGAAGAACAGGTCATAGCCGGTCAGGTCGTCCTCATCCCCGATCCCGACGCTCTTCACGCTGCAGGATATGCCGCGCTTTTCAAGACGCCGGGTCATGCACAGGATGTTGCCGCGGTCTCCGTATAAGTTCAGCACCTCCGGATAGAGGTGGCATATCTTCAGTTCCATTCCGTATCCTTTCCGCCTCTTGATTCAGCGTCACTCCCAGAATTCCTTCGCCCCTGTCTCTTTCCTGACGGCATCCCTCAGCTCCAGCATGGACGTGTAATTGGGAAGCGCAAAGACAGGCACATCCGATTCACGGATCCAGTCCAGCGTATCCTTCGGCTCTCTGACCAGACGGATCCGGTCCGTATCCGCTCCCGCATACTTCAGCCGAAGCTGCATATCCTCCGCCCGGTCGCCTGCCACCAGGATCCCGCGCAGATTCTCATCGCCGCAGATCTTTTCATAATCCGCGTCCCAGATCCAGGAGATATCATGTCCGTCGGCTGTGCGGTCATTCAGGCAGAAAACTGCCCGGTACGGTTTGCCGATCGCGGCGAGGTATTCCAGCGCCTGCGTGCAGCCTGCCGGATTCTTGACCAGGATCATCTGGAGCGGCGTCTCCCCGAGCGTGAAGTTCTCCATTCTTCCGAAGCTGCTGTGAACGGTTGCAAGCGAGTCGATGATCTCGGAGGATGGCAGCCCGAACGCCGTATAGGCGCTGACTGCGGCCGCGGCGTTATAGAGGTTGTAGACTGCGGGAAGCCCCACAGACATCTCCATCTCCGTCTGCGGCGCATTTTCCTGCGCGATCCGCAGGCTGCAGCGGCTGCCCTGCGCCGTCATCTGGCTGATGCCGGTAATGGCGACATCCGCATCCGGCCTGCTGTATCCGCACTTCGGACAGTAATAGCCGCCCAGATGCGCATAGGTGTGATAGTGATACCGGTACTCGGCCCCGCAGCGGATGCAGTACTTCGCATCTGACAGGGCCGGATCCTTCTGGTCTCCGACCGGCGTGTCCATTCCGTAGTACACCACGCGGTTTGAAACGTCTCCCGCCAAAGATCCGGTCAGGGAGTCATCCGCATTCAGGCACAGGATGCTGTCCGGCACCCCCTTCACGCCCTTTCTCAGTTCATCCAGGGTGTGCATCACTTCCCCGTAGCGGTCCAGCTGGTCGCGGAACAGGTTCGTGACGACGATCACCTTCGGGTTGATCAGGGGCGCCACCTGTTTGAGCGCGCCTTCGTCGCATTCAATCACCGCGTAGTGCGTCTTCGGCTTCCCCGTCCACGTCGCGTTGCAGGTCAGCTCCGCCGTCACGCCCGACAGAAGATTGGCGCCGGAGCGGTTGGCAAGACACTCCCTGCCGCTCTCCTTCAGCGCGTTGACCAGCATCCCGCAGGTCGTGGTCTTCCCGTTGGTCCCGGTCACCACGATAATCTCCATGCCCCGGCTGACGCTCCGGAGGACCTCCGGATCAAACACCCGCGCCGCCTTGCCCGGCAGCGCCGTCCCTCCGCGTTTCAGGACGCGCAGGGTGGACCGTGTCAGCTTGCATGCGGCGACCGCACATATGGTTTTCAGGCTCATTTTTCCTCCTCGCGCTTTGGCTTCGGCGTATAGTAGGACGGAACGGTCCATTTCTCCGTGATGCCCGAGTACTTCCACTGATTCCTGGAATCGTCGTAGGAATGGACCAGCAGATACTGGTAAGAGCTGTCGTGCGCCATCGCGTCGTAGAGATAACGCAGCGGCACCCAGCTGCGGTTGTGCTTCGGATTGCCGGAATCTCCCAGGAAGATCTGGTCTGTCTCCTCATCATACAGCCACGGATTCACATAATGGCCCGGCGTATCCTGCCAGTAGGTATCGTCGCTCTCGCTGGACACCAGGACGATGGCTGCCATGGAATTCCTGTACATCCTGCGGAACGCCTCATAGCTGCGGTTCTTCCTGTAGCTGGACACGCGGAACCCGAGCGTCCGGAGCGTCTGCTCCAGATACGGCCAGTCTATGGCGCCGTACCCCCAGCTGGGAGAATAATCAGACGCCTTCATGGCGTACCTGTACATATCCACAGGAGAGCATTCATACGGCGTCAGCGTGCCGTAGATATTGGCAAGCACGCACAGCCCGCAGCCAAACACGCTGAAGGTTCCGCCTTCCAGCTCAAATTCACACCATTCTCCCGACCACGGAACCTTGCTGTTCCAGGCAACCGGTCCCTGCATAAATGTATAGATGCTGTTTTCTCTGATCAGATCAGGATCCTCTGTCTCCGCCTCGGTGACTGCTTCCGACTCGGTCATCTCCGCTTCCGTCTGCGGCTGCGCCGAATGGACCGTCTCTGTCGCCGCCTCCGTCTGCACGCGTGCCGGCCTGTCAAAATGCGACATCACCGATTCCACGTCTTTATCAAACAGAAGAAGCAGCATAAACAGAACTGTGACGACCAAAAGGATCACCAGCAATACGATCAGTATGGTTCGTTTTGTTTGATTCTTCATACCTCTGAAAATCTATCTCCGAATTCCGTTTCTCCGGCATCCTCACATCATAAGCCTTCCGCGCAGGATCCGTCAAGAAACCCGCTGTGTCCCCGCTTCGTACGGCGCGCAGCCCGGCTGCTCAACGAAGGCGTGCCGCAGTGCCGCTCAGTAAAGCGTGCAGCCCCGCTGCTTCATGAAAGCGTGCCGCGCTTTTTGCCATCAGTACAGCGCCTGCGCGATGGCGACTACTGCCGGGATGGTGAGCATGGACAGCAAGGTCGTGATGACGTACAGCTCCGATGCGTAGCGGTAGTTCTTTCCGCAGCGGATCGCCATCATGGTGCAGGTGGTCGCCGCCGGACTTGCCGCCGCCACAACGATCGTGTAGTAGACGCCCTGCGCCGGATGCAGAAGCATCATCACGGCGTTGGCGAGCATCGGCACGACAAAGAGCTTGACCGCACATACCCTGTACACGCGCTCCTTCTTCAGCGCCTGGAGCGGATGCGCCTCCGCCAGCGCCGCGCCCGCGACAAACATGCCGAGCGGCGTATTCATTCTCGATATGTAGGTGATGGCCGACTGCACATTTCCGGGCAGATGGATCTGCAGGAAATAACAGACAATGCCGATCGTCATCGTGAACATGACCGGGCTTCTCAGGCCTTTGAGCAGCTTCCTGAGGGAGGTGTCTCCGGAGAGCAGGGACATCCCGTGCGTCCACACCAGGAAATTGAATACCACAAGGTACGCCGAGATATAGAAGACCCCTTCCGCCCCGAGGATGCTGCTGACCACCGGGATCCCCATGAATCCGCAGTTGCTGTAGACGCAGCTGAAGCGCTCCACCGCCGTGTCCGGTTCCTTTCCCGGAAGCAGGATGCGCGCTGCAAGGATGGCCATCGCATGCGTGACAATCGCCAGCACAAACGTGTACAGAAGTCCGTGCACCAGTGCGGCGTCATATTCAACCGTCGTAAAGCTGTTCAGCAGCACGCACGGGTTGACCACGAGCAGAAGCAGGTTGGAGATCGTCCTGGACCCGTCATGATCGATCAGATTGATCTTCCGGATCAGACATCCGACCATGATCATGATGAACATTACGACCATCTGATTTGCGACTATCAGAAACATTCCATTCTCCGTTCTCAGCTGCGCCACGCGGCGAGCAGCTTATTCTTCAGCGTGCCTCCGGACAGCTTCCCCCACCCGAGCTGGAATCCGTCCACGCAGACCAGGTACCATCCATTCTCCTTCATCTGAGGGAGTTTCACCTCCCCGCCGCGAAGGTACACCAAGACCTGGTCGTCTTCCGGGGAAAATGAGATCCGCCCCCGGATCCCGTCTCCCGGCGGGAGCGCCATGGCAAACGCCTGGGACGGCTCGAAGCGGTTCTTCTTCATCTCCCCGAGATAAAGCCCGTTCCTGAGAAATGCGACAGAGCGCATGGACGAGGAGGCTGCCGGCGTCAGGTAGACCTTCTGGTCGTGAATCTCCAATCGATTCTGGTCGATCTCACATCCCGGAAGGAACCGTTCCGAAAAGGCGCCCAGATACCGCTCTTCCTCCCGCGTCAGGGACCCTGCCCTGCCTTTCCTTGCGGCAGAGGTTTTGTTTCCTGCCCTGACAGCGGAGGTTCTGTTTCCTGTCCCGGCGGCGGAGGGTCTGTTTTCTGCCGCCTTCCCTGTCCTTTCCCCGCACGCATCCTCTTCCTTCTTTCGAAGAAGCGCTGTAAAATGCCCCTCTCCGCCGGATCTGTGCGGCCAGATCCGCACTGCCCCGGAAAGATCTGCATCCACTTCAGATAAGGCGCTTCCCGGCTCTATGAAGCCAGCCTCGCGCAGCCATCCGGCGTCAAACGCGGGAGAAAAGCTCTCCCTTCCGCCGCTCAGCGGGAAGGGAACCAGTTCGATATCGTCTCTTTGAGAAAGCAGATACAGAAGGATCATCTCATCTTCCTGCGGCGCGAACGTGCACGTGGAATAGACCATGTATCCGCCCGGCCTGAGCATATCCGCAGCGCTCAACAGAATCTCTCTTTGCACCGCGGAGCATGCGTCCACCTTCTCCGGGCTCCACGCCTTCATGACCGAAGGATCCTTGCGGAACATCCCCTCGCCCGAGCACGGAGCGTCCACCAGGATCTTGTCGAAATAGCAGGGGAAGCGCTCCTGAAGGCGGGCGGGAGATTCATTGGTGACGAGCGCATTGGCAATCCCGAAGAGTTCAAGATTGTGAAGGAGCGCCCGCGCACGCTGCGCGGAGATCTCATTGGCGACCAGGAGCCCCTCCTGCGCGGGAACGCCTCCCGCAAGCCGCGCTCCCAGCTCGGTCGCTTTCCCGCCCGGGGCTGCGCACAGATCCAGCACACGGTCTCCGGGCGATACCGGAAGGATCTGCGCCGGCGCCATGGCGCTCGGCTCCTGCAGATAGTACAGGCCGGCGCTGTAATACGGATGCCTGGCCGGCTGATCCCGCCAGTCCACGTAGTAGCCGTTGTCCGTCCAGGGGATGCGCTCCAGCTCAAACGGTGAGATCTTTTCAAACGCCTCCGGGCTGATCTTCAGGCGGTTGACCCGCAGGCCGTTTCTGCGCGGCATGTCATAAGAGGCCAGAAACTGCGGATAGTCCTCTCCAAGCAGCCGCTCCATGTCTGATCGGTATTCTTCCGGAAGATGCATGCACGCTCCTTTTGCCTGCTGTGTGCTTTCTTAACGAACTCCCGGGCCGTATGCACCCGGGAGTCAGGAATCGTATTCTATATGGACCGTTTCATTTCACGATGCGCCGCGAGCGCGCAGGCGCTTTACAAAATGCTCCAGGCGCTCGACCGCCTCTTTGAGGGCATCCAGTGAATAGGCGTAGGAGATCCGGATGAATCCCTCGCCGCTCTCCCCGAACGCGTTCCCGGGCACCACGGCGACCTTTTCCTCTTCCAGGAGACGGGTCGCGAATTCCTCCGACGTCATCCCGAACTCCTGGATGCACGGGAATACATAGAATGCGCCGAACGGCTCGAAGCAGGGAAGGTCCATCTGCCTGAATGCGTGCATCAGGAACCTTCTTCTCTGATTGTACGCCTCCCGCATCTTCTCCACTTCCGGATAGCAGTCGCGCAGCGCCGTGATGGCCGCGTACTGGCTGTTGGTCGGCGCGCACATGATCGCGTACTGGTGGATCTTGACCATCAGGCGGAGGATCCGCTCCGGCCCGCAGCAGTATCCCAGTCTCCATCCCGTCATCGCATACGCTTTCGAGAATCCGTTGATCAGGACCGTTCTCTCCTGCATATGCGGAAGCTGGACGATCGACGCGTGATCCTGCCCCGTATAGGTCAGCTCTGAATAGATCTCATCCGAGACCACATAGAGATTGTGTTCCACACACAGCTTTGCAATCGGCTCCAGGTCCTCTCTCGTCATGACGGCGCCGGTCGGATTGTTCGGGAACGGAAGGACCAGGATCTTCGTTTTATCCGTGATGTGCTCTTCCAGCTCCCCAGCCGTGAGGCGGAATTCATTTTCAGCCTTCAGAGGGATCGGTACCGGAACCGCGTCTGCAAGGATCGCGCACGGCGTGTAGGACACATAGCTCGGCTCCGGGATCAGGATCTCGTCGCCCGGGTTGATCAGCGCACGGAACGCAAGATCGATCGCCTCGGATCCGCCCACCGTGACCAGGCACTCTGAGACCGGATCATAGCGAACGCCCAGCCGTTTCATCTGGAACCGGCTAATCTCTTCCCGAAGCTCCTTCAGGCCGGAGTTGGATGTGTAGAAGGTCTTCCCTTTCTCCAGCGTGTACATGCCTTCATCGCGCACAGCCCAGGGCGTGTCAAAATCCGGTTCGCCGACGCCCAGCGAGATCACATCATCCATCTCGGCGACGATGTCGAAGAACTTGCGGATTCCGGACGGTTTGAGTTCAACCGCTTTTCTGCCCAGAGGCAGCAACTCTCTCGTGCTGTTCATAAATCATTCCCCATTCTGTCTTCCTGTCAGCTTCCAAGGCAGGTTTCCTGCCGCACCCGTCGCCGGTCCCTCCGGCGTCAGGATACACGCTGCATTACGGCGTGATCTGCTGTCTCTGGTCCGACTTGACCTGATCGAAAATGATTCCGTCGTCCTTGTATTTCTTCAGGATGAAATGCGTCGCCGTCGACAGCACGCTTTCCAGTGTGGAGAGCTTATTGGTCACAAAGCCGGACACCTCCCGGAGCGTCTTTCCCTCCAGGATCACGAGCAGGTCGTATCCGCCCGAGATCAGATAGACGGACTGTACCTCCGGGTAGTTGTAGATGCGCTCGGCGATCTTGTCGAATCCCTGGCCCCTCTGCGGAGCGACGCGCACTTCGATCAGCGCCGTCACCTTCTCCGTTCCCGCATGGTCCCAGTTGATCAGGGTGTTGTATCCGCAGATGATATGTTCCTCTTCCATCCGGCGGATCTCTTCCGCAACCACATCTCTCCCGCATCCCAGAAGGACTGCGATCTCATCGGGGGTCAGTCTGGAATTGCGTTCCAGAAGTGTAAGGATCTGTTCTCTCATGAATGCTCCTCCTTGCAAATATCCGTATCCGGATCACGGATTCCCTCTTCTCAGGGCCGCTCCAGATACCGGATCGTTTCACCGCATGTCACAATGGCCGCCGTGCCCCGGCATGTCTCTCCGATCACGGCTGAGGGAATCTGCGCGCTTTTGCACAGCCAGGCGGCCTTCTCTCCGTCTTTCACCGCAATCAGCCACGCGCCGCCGGCATCCAGCGTATACGGGTCCCTGTCCAATACCTCGCAGATCTCCACCGTCTCCTGGCGGATGGGGATCTTCAGAAGATCCGCGCAAAGGCCCGTCTGCAGCTTCCTGGAAAGGATCCACAGCGCCTGGTACACGCCGCCTGTCAGGATCTGCACCCTTGCCTCCGGCAGGCATGCGGGCGGCGGTTCATACGCTCTGTCCATGGACAGGGCGGCCTCCACAATGGATGCGGGAAACAGTTCCCTGAGCGCCTGCTCATGGCGCAGCGCCATCTGTGCAGTTTCCCGCTGCGCGGCGTATCCGGTCATCACAATATCCATATGTCAGTTGACGATCGTCACTTCGCCGCCGGCTTGTGCGTTTGGATCCGCAGCGCCCTGCTGGGCGTCCTGCTGGTTGGTCTGCTGCTGCGTATTGCCTGTCGCGATGATCTGCTGCACAGCCGCAAGATCATTGGAGGCAATGGCTGCGTAGATCGCCTGCGACACCGAAGCGTTGGCTGTCGCGACGCCGATCGAATAGATGGTGCCTACCGCCTGATAATAGCTGGAATTGATCTGGTACTCATCGACCAGGCTGCCGTCCACATAGACCTCTTTCCACAGCTCCGCCTGATAGCCTGTGTGCGGCGACTGTGTCTGCAGCACATAGCCGACCGGCTGCGTTGCGTCCGGATACAGGGAGAAGCCATCCGGCTCCATGGTCGCGAGAACCTTGCTGGTAAACTCCAGCGTTCTGTTCTCCGGACGGGTCTCATGCCCGAAGATCACGAAGGTGATCTGCCCGCCCGAGCAGTAGCCTTCGATATAGATCGGCGCATCCGTATTGTTGACGAAGCACATGTCCATCACGCCTTCCGCGATGGCTGCGTCCTTGGACGGCTCCACATATCCGACCATCATGGTATGGTTGGACCTTGCCGTGATGTCCATCTCCGCCTTGAGCGCCGCGTTGTACAGGGTTGTGGAAACCTGGCAGATGCCGCCGCCATAGGAATCGATCGTCCGGTTCTCCTCATAGGTCGGGGCAGGTTCATATCCGTTCTCCGCCGTGAAGGGCGTCACAGCCCTGGTGACAGAGAACTCATCGCCCGGCCACAGCAATGTGCCGTTGATCAGGGCGCACCCGTTCTGGACATTGACGGCGCGCGCGGCACTGGATGCGGAATAATCCGTCGTCGCCGTTCCGAGGATATCCTTCACCAGAGAGAGTGTTTTGGCGGAAACCTCGGGACTTTCCACGTCCACGACCAGATCGACATTGATCTCTCCGCCTTTCCAGTTTTTGATCGCTTTGCGGACCGCTTTCGCGGATTCCTTCGGCCTGAGCGTGAGACCGTCGGTTCCGCCCTCCACATAAGGATAGCCGTCCGATCCGATCTCGATCCGCCCTTCCACAGGATCGGAGTTGTACGCGCTGCAGGTATCGACAAATGCGCGCACCCGCTTCTTGTCCACCGAAAACTCAAGCGGATAATCCACGGTGTTGTTTTCCAGGTCCTTCTGCTGTTTATACCGCTCCACGATATTGCCGCTCTTGCCGATCCCGGTCAGGCTGTTCACAATATCCAGATTGGTGCAGGTATATCCCATATCAGCAAGCGTCGTCGTGATCACATCGTCCCCCATGTGCAGGGAGACGGTGGTCGAAGCCAGCTCGCTGACCTTATTCTCCAGCGCGCTCCTGGCCTCCTCCGGACTCATTCCGGACAGGTCGACCCCTTCCACGTGGACGCCGCCCGCAATCGTCTCATCCGAAGAAGAGGCGATCGGTTTGCCGGCATATACATGCGCTGCCAGAAGGCAGGAAAGTAGCGCCCCTGCTGCCAGCGCCTTTCTGATTGTTCCTGATTTCACCTGAAATATGTCCATAGGGTATCTTATGGTGTTACAAACATGGCCGGGAGCAGCGAAATAATCATCACCAGGACCAAAATCCCCGCGATGACGGCTGCGATGATCTGCTGTCTTCTTGCCTGCTTGTTTTTCTTTTTCTGTGAACTGTTCTGACTCATCTGTCTCTCCTTTATAAACGTCCTGATACCGGATCAGAGCACCATCTTTGCGGATCCGTAGATCCCGGCGTCATTGCCGAGGGTCGCCAGCGCAAACGCCGCGTCCTTGCAGGCGGGAAATGCATACTGCCTGTAATACTTCTGCACGTAGTCCAGAAGGACCGGTCCTGCCTTGGACACGCCGCCGCCGATCACGTAGATCTCCGGGTCGATGACGCAGGCAAATCCCGCCAGCGCTCTTCCGAGGTAGAAGCCGAACTTCTCCGCAACCTCGTCTGCCAGCGCATCTCCTGACTTGACAGCGTTCCACACATCCTTGCATGTGAAGTTGGTCCCTCTGAGTACGGAACTCTTCTCCGGAAACTTATCCAGCTGCATCCTGGCAAGGCGCACGATCCCGGTCGCGGAAGCAACCTGCTCCAGGAAGACGTCGACTTCGTCTACGTTGTAGCCCTTGCGGTCAACGGAGAAGCTGACATTGTTAACGTCGTTGGAAGTGAGAGCCATTTGTAATTCCCTTCGCTATGTATCGCAAATTATCCGCTTAACGTGCGCCTACAGGAAGCGCACGACAAGTCCGACGACTAATTGTAGTACAACAAGCGCCAGTATGGGGCTTATATCCACCGCACCTCCAATAGAGGGGATCAGCTTGCGGAAGGGCTTGAGGAAGGGCTCGCAAATCATCTCGAAGAAGGAGTCGATGTCGGCCATGACGCCGTTCTGCGGGATGGGGAACCACGAGAGGATGCAGTAGATCAGGATGGCGAAGGAGTAGATGTTCGCCAGGGTGATTATGATGTTCGCCAAACTCATGCTCCAAGCTCCTTAGATCGTGCGATGGCGGCCTTGACGCCGTCCTTGATGCTTTCGGTGAAGCCGGCCTGCTCCATGGCGGCCAGCGCTGCCAGCGTGGTGCCGCCGGGGCTGCAGACGTCGATGCGAGTCTGCTCGGCGGAGGCTCCCCTGGACATCAGCTCGCCGGTGCCGAGCACCGTGTTGGCGTCGACGCCGCGTTGATTCGCAACGATTTGAAGTTCGTCGAAAGTTCGCAACGAATTTTCCTGACCTTCAAGACGGAAAAGAATTTGCTGAT
>CAJOKX010000009.1 GCA_905235415.1 uncultured Lachnospiraceae bacterium | reverse complement strand
AAGCGTGGTCGCTTCCGTGGCTGCAGCAACTCGCAAAGCTTAGTCGGCTGCCTATGGTTTTCAGTTGTGCCCACAGAACTCCATGCAGAAGGTCGGAGGAAAGCCTGTGAACTGTAACGTTTTCTGAGATCAGAGGATTCTTTTACAGCAGATGCGCTCTGAGTTCTGCATCGTCCAGTGGGCTGAGATACTTCGGCGCGATATCGAACATGGTCTTCGCACCGGACATGCCCTCCCGGTTCATGCGGTATGCGGCTCTTGCGACAGAAGCGATCACGGAACCAGTGAATTCAGGATTGGAATCCAGCTTCAGGCTGTATTCGATGACGTGATGGCTGTCGCCGGTCTGTCCGGAATAGATGACAGAGCCGCCGTGCGGAAGCGTATTGTGAGACGCCTTCATCTCTTCCTCGGAGATGAACGTCACGGTTGTGTCATAATCCGCGAAATAGTTGGGCATCTCTTTGATCTCTTTCTCGATCCTTGCCTTGTCTGCGCCTTCTTCGGCGACGACATAGCATTCGCGCGTATGCTTCTGGCGGGTGGTAAGCTCAGGATTGCTTCCGGAGCGTACCTGGGCGAGCGCTTCTTCAACCGGCACGGTATACTGGCGCGCGTCCCTGACGCCCTCGATCCGGCGGATCGCATCGGAATGTCCCTGGGAGACGCCTCTTCCCCAGAATGTATAGTCCTTTCCGTCCGGAAGGACACTGTGCGAATACAGGCGTGCAAGCGAGAACATGCCCGGATCCCATCCGCAGGAGATCACGCCGACCTTGCCGGCGGCGCCGGCCGCCGCATCCACCGCCGCGAAATGAGAGGGGATGTTGGCGTGCGTGTCAAAGCTGTCCACTACATTGAACATGGAAGCGTACTTCGGCGTCTGCACCGGCAGATCCGTAGCGCTGCCTCCGCACAGGACCAGTACGTCAATGTCGTCTTTCATATCCGCAAGGGCGTCTGCGCTCAGCACTTTTGCGCCGCTGACGGTCTTCACGGATTCGGGACTGCGCCTGGTAAAGACTGCAGTCAGTTCCATATCATCGCTGGCACAGACAGCTTTCTCAACGCCGCGGCCGAGATTGCCGTATCCCAGGATTCCGATTCTGATACTCATTCGATATACCTCCCGAATAATCTGATTCTTACCCACAAGGCATATTCTACCCGAATGGAACCCTATAGCACAAGTAGGAATATGAAAACGGATGCATGGTTCTGCCGGATGCGGCTTGACAATTTGCATCAGACGAATAAAGATAGGAAGTGCTGGGGCAGGGAAGAGGGTGCGGGGCACCGCTCGCGGCGCGGGCAGAGGACCGGGGCGTTCCCGAACTGAAACAGCAATGAAAGAGGTATGTATGGGGAAGCGGAATGAAGATTCCACAACTGAATATACCGGTGCGAACCGGGTTCTTCGTTCAGAGTTTGTACAGGAGATGAAGAACCGCAGGGAGGATGGATCTTTCCGCGAGATGATCGATGACTGGCGGTGGATCTTTTCCTACAGCAAACGATATAAGAAGATTATCGTTCTCTATACGATCATGGGCATTGCGGGGTCGACGCTGGGGCTTGTTTCGGCTGTCGTGAGCAAGTACATGATCGATATCGTTGTGGGCAGAAAGACGGAGCAGCTGTGGCTTCTTGCGCTCCTGATGATATCCAGCATGCTGCTGAGCCTGCTGTTTACGTGCCTGGTGAGCCGTATTTCCACCAGGATCTATGTGTATGTGAACAATGACATACAGGCGGATATCTTCGACAAGATCATGGACAGCGACTGGCAGAGTCTGAGTGCGTACGCAAACGGGGATCTTCTGAACCGTTTTTCAGAAGATGTCTCTACGGTCGCGAACAATGCGGTCAGCTGGATTCCGACGCTGATCATTGATCTGTATTCATTTCTGGCATCCTTTGCCGTCATCCTCTACTATGATGCGACGATGGCTCTGATCGCGCTGATCAGTGCGCCTGTGCTTCTGTTTGCAAGCCGGTTTATCATGCGCAGGATGCGGTACTACCGCACGCGGCTTCGCGAAGTCACCAGCGACGTGATGGCTTTTGAAACAGATGTGTTCTATCATATGGATACGATCAAGAGCTTCGGAATCGCGAACCTGTACGGGCGCGGCATGCGCAGTCAGCAGGAGAAGTACAAAGAGGCGACGCTGAAGAGCAATGCGTTTGATATCAAGGCGCATGTATTTACGAACCTGACCGGTACGGTGGTGTCGCTTGTTGCATTTGGCTACTGCCTCGCGCGTCTGTGGTCAGGCGCTATCTCCTTTGGTACGATGACCCTGTTCCTTCAGCAAAGATCAGAGCTGTCGGGCCATTTCAATTCGCTGGTCGGAATTTTCCCGAATATGCTCAGCAGCTCCGTGTCTGCGTCCCGGATCCGCGAACTGACCGAGCTTCCCAGAGAAAGGCATGATCCGGAGAGCGTGCGCGAGATGGAAAGATATGCTAAGAGGGGATTCTCGATTCGTGTTGAAGATCTGGAATTTGCCTATGATGAGCGCGGGGACGTGGTTGAGGGCGGATGCCTGAGAGCAGACCCGGGGGAGATCGTGGCGCTGATCGGAGAGAGCGGAGCGGGGAAAACAACGCTGATGCGGCTGATCCTGGGTCTGATCTTCCCGGAGAATGGAAGCGTGAAGCTCTGTCCGGCAGGATCTGCGGATCCGGGACAGGAAGAAACCGGATGGGATGTGAATGCGGACGTGAGAGCGTTCTTCTCCTATGTGCCGCAGGGCAATTCGATCCTTGCCGGGACAGTGGAAGAGAACCTCCGGATGGTGAAGGAGGACGCCTCGGATGCGGAGATCCGGCAGGCGCTGGAACTTGCCTGCGCATGGGAGTTTGTATCAGCCCTTCCGGACGGAGTGAAGACAAAGCTCGGAGAGCGCGGCCACGGGCTTTCAGAAGGACAGGCGCAGAGGATTGCGATTGCGAGGGCGATCCTTCGCGGCGCACCGGTGCTGCTTCTGGATGAGGCGACTTCGGCGCTGGATAATCACACGCAGGAGATGGTGCTTAAGAATATCATGCGCAGTGACCCGCGCAGGACTGTGCTGGTAACAACACACAGGAGCGCTGTTTTGAAGCTGTGCAGCCGGATCTACAAGGTATCGGGCGGGACGCTGACGCAGCAGGATCCGGATGCGGTCGGTTCTGTGCATGACGATCTGCAGCAGTGAGAGGAACAGGCAGGAGGAGAGCGTTTGGAACAGAAAGCCGTGCGGGAGATCCTGTCCCGCGTAGAGAAGGGTGAACTGAGCGTGGAGGATGCGCTTCTTCAGATGAAGGAGGCTCCGTTCACGGATCTTGGGTATGCGAAGATCGATAATCACAGACAGCTGAGGCAGGGCGTCTGTGAAGTGATTTACGGTGCGGGCAAGACCGGGGAGCAGATCCTCGGGATCGCACAGAAGATGTATGAGGATGGTGTGAAGACGATCCTGATCACCCGCATGGATGAGGAAAAAGCAGCCTGCCTGAAGAATGGGCAGTTTGATGCATTCCGGTATGAACCCATTCCCCGCATCGGGATCGTCGGGGATCTTCCGCAGAAGGACGGAATCGGGACCATCGTGGTTGCCTCCGGCGGAACCAGCGACATGGCGGTTGCGGAAGAGGCGGCTTTGACGGCGGAGGCGCTCGGAAATGAAGTGATCCGCCTGTATGACGTGGGCGTTTCCGGCCTGCACAGACTGCTGGCCCATATGGATGAGATCATGAGCGCGAAGGTGATCATCGCCATTGCAGGCATGGAAGGGGCGCTTGCGAGCGTGATCGGGGGGCTTGCAGACTGCCCTGTCATCGCGGTTCCCACTTCGATCGGATACGGGGCGAACTTTGGCGGTCTGTCCGCGCTGCTGTCGATGCTCAACTCCTGTGCGAGCGGGGTGTCGGTCGTGAATATCGACAATGGGTTCGGCGCCGGGTATCAGGCGAGTATGATCAACCATGTCCGCTGACCGCTATCAGAACAATACGGAGATCAATCCTGCAGTCAGCATGGAACACGCTACAGTCGGAGGACAGGACACAGAGAATGCATATCACAGATTCTGACAAACGCTCTTTCAGGGAAGGATTCCGGGACGGAATTCCGATCGGGCTCGGTTATTTTGCGGTTGCGTTTGCATTGGGCGTCGCAGCCAGGTCGGTGGGACTGAACCCGCTGCAGGGATTTATCGCCAGCATCACCTGTCTGGCGTCTGCCGGGCAGTATGCCGGGTTCACCGTGATCGGGACAGGCGCGCCGTATATTGAGATTGCCGTGATTACGCTGGTTGCAAATGCGCGCTATCTGCTGATGAGCACTGCGCTGAGCCAGAAGATCGATCCCGAGAGAGGCATGAAACACAGGCTGGGCGTCGCCTGGTTTGTGACAGATGAGATCTTTGCGATCGAGATGCGGCAGAAGGGGGCTCTGAACCCGTTCTATACCTATGGGGCGGGCGCATTTGCAGCGCCTATGTGGGCCGCGGGAACCGCGATCGGGATCATGGCGGGCAACCTGATGCCTGTAAGGATCGTCAGCGCTCTGAGCGTGGCACTGTTTGGAATGTTCCTGGCCGTGATTATCCCTCCGGCGAGAGAAGATAAGATCATTCTGGGTCTTGTGAGTATCAGCTTCGGCGCGAGTTATCTCTTTGCCAGGCTTCCGCATCTCAGGGAGATCTCGTCCGGAACCCGCATCATTATACTGACGGTTCTTCTGGCAGGAATTGCAGCGTTTTTATTCCCGCATCCGCAGGAGGATGCATCCTGAAAAAGGCTGCGCCCGCGATCGCGGGAACAGCCTGAATCTTTGCTGAAGCTTTGATGGGAGAGTCTGATGGAACGAAGCATCAACCTGTATATTCTGATCATGTTCGCGGTGTCATACGCCATCCGCGCGCTTCCGCTGACCCTGATCCGCGGGCGGATCCGCTCGCCTTTTCTGCAGTCATTTCTGTACTATGTGCCGTATGTCACGCTGGCTGTGATGACCTTCCCGGCCATCATAGAGTCTACGCAGACGCCCCTCTCCGGGCTGCTTGCACTGGCTGCCGGGATTGCGGCTGCGTGGTTTGGCGCAAGCCTGTTCCAGGTTGCCAGCCTGTGCTGCGTGGTGGTCCTGGTCAGCGAATTCATCCTTCTGTGACATTTCGCGCGTTCGGGAAGTACCAGTTCAGGTCCACGTAGGCGTTGATTCCGCTGATTCTACCGGTATGGCTGTACTGCCAGATATCGTATGCCTGATCGTAGTTGAGACGCGGCCCGTGTTCGGCAATCCATGCGGTGGTTTTATCGCTGCGCGCCACCTTCTTGGTCAGGTATTTCTGGACAAAGGAGCGGGACGTGTACCACCCGGTCGTATATCCCGAAGACAGCATCTGGTCGCAGAATCCACTCACCAGGGAGGAGCAGAAGGTCCTGCCTTTGCTGAACTGTGAATTGGATTCGATGTCGATAAAGACAGGCATATCGAAGGTCTTTCCCTTGATGGCCTTTTTGCACAGACGGATCTGCCGGGTAAGCTCGTTCTGGGAAGTTGCGGTGACAAACCAGTAGCATCCGACCATGAGTCCCGCTTTTTTCGCATTCTTATAATTCTTCTTAAAGGTGGTGTCAACGGAAGAGCCGTGTCCGGCCCGCATGATGACCAGGCCGATCCCGTCTTTTTTGACCTTTTTGAAATTGATATTGCCCTGCCATACGGACACATCGATTCCGTGGACTGCGCCTTGTGTATTGACGACATCACCCGGGTCATACACCCGGATTTTGCAGGTATATTTCCTGCCGCCTGATGTTGCACGGATGGTGCATTTGCCTGCCTTATTTGCAGTCACAAGTCCGTTCTCATCCACAGTCGCGGTCTTTTTCTTGCTGCTTTTCCAGACGACCGGGCCGGAAGCGCCCTTGAGCTTCAGCTGCACCTGATAGCCCGGAACCATGTCGGCTGAGGTCTTATTGAGCCTGGGCTTTGCCTGCGCGGCATGTGCGGACGGCAGGAGGAAGGGAAGGAGCAGGAGAATCGCCGCAATGAGTGCGGCAAGCAGGATCTTTCTGAGCGTTTTCATATGCATTGTGTGGGACATCGTCATTCACACCTCCGTGACAGAATTTTGATCAAAATGAGTATACAGGACTTTTGCGGAGAAAGGCAAGCTGCAGATTCTCCTTGATTTCATGCAGATTCTTCAATATGATGATGAAGGGCCGAAAGCCCTGAATCCGGGGCAGGCTTGCCTGCCAAGATCATTCATACAGAGAAAGGTTATAAATATGAATCCTGATAAGATCGCAGATGAGATTATGAAAGAGATTCCGGATGGTACGATTCCGAGAGCATATGTGATGGAACTTGTTCTGGAGAACATAGACTGTTTTGATACCCGGACGGAAGTCATTTCCGAGACAAAGATGCAGCTCACGGAAGAGTCCGGCATGGAATTCCTGCTGACACGCGAGGAAGCTGAAGAATATATGTGTGAAGACTTCTCCGATCAGAAGTGGGACGCGATCAGCGAGGACGGAAGAGTCAGTTCAGCCTTGCTCCAGTCTATGGAAGAGCAGGAAGGGCGTACGCTTTTTGAACTGATCAAAGAGATGCCTCTGATTCCTGCCGCGAAACTGATCAGCAGCCTGTCGCTTCAGATTCTGTCGGAGTTTGGCGTGGAACTGAATGAGGAGCAGGAGGATCAGATCTTCATGATGACGATCGCGAATCTGACGACCACGCTGGAGGAGCTTGACGAAGATCCGGATGAGGACGCGTTCGACGACATCGATTTTGAGGATCTGCTCGATGGTGAGAATCCGTTTGACGGACTCGGGGTTGAGTTCGATACGGATGAAGCGGGATCGTCTGAAGGCGGAAAGACGCTGCCGGATGAATTGAAGATCAAACGGGGGAGGAGAAGCCGGATCACAAGGTTCCCCGGATCCAAGTGATTCAAGAAAACAGATCAGATAACAGAAAACCCGCGTGGATAAGGGAATGGATGAAAACCTTTATCCATGCGGGTTATATTAACAAGCAGCTGACGGGAATCGAACCCGCCTCCCCAGCTTGGGAAGCTGGTGTTCTACCGATGAACTACAACTGCATAGCAAGACAATAACAGATCTTGCAGATAAAATCAAGAACTTTTAGCTCGGCCGGGGAGCCCCCGCCTCTATAGGCGGTGGGGTATAACAAGCTTCGCTCAGTGGCGGAGGACAATCTCAGGCAGCGTTGAAGGTCCCGACTTTGGCGGATCGAAGAGGCACCCGGATACTTTCAGGGTATACCGGATATGTCGAAATCGCTCGTTGACAATCTTCAAATCTCAGTATTATGATGACTTTAGCTTATAACCATTTTAAATATGTATTAGGCGGGACAGCAGGGTATGGAGAGATCGATTGTGGTAAGCGGCTGCAGGATCGTTCTCAGGACGGACAGCGGCGATGAGGACATGACAGATAATATCGATGCGTATGATCTGCAGGGGAATCATCTGTGGAATATTTCTGATGTGGAGGGAATGAGCAAGGACCGCTATTCGTACACGGCCATCTGGGAAGAGGGGACGGACATGTTCACCTGTTATACCTATGATGGGATCAGCTTTGTGATCGGGACGGAGAATCCGCACATCATCCGGACACGTTTCCCGAGGACGTACACGCCGTAGTCCTGTTTCATCCATAACAGGGGTATCCGTTTTCAAATGAATATGAATCAGGCGGACCGGCCGGCCCGCCTGATGGATGGAGCCGGGTTCAATGCCCGGCTCCTTGTTTCTTCAGATCTGCTTATGCATGTTCTTTATTTCTTTCCGGCAGTGGTCTTTGCTGCGGATGTCTTCTTAGCAGCGGCCTTTGCTGCGGATGTCTTCTTAGCAGCGGTCTTTGCCGCGGATGTCTTCTTAGCAGCGGCCTTTGCTGTGGATGTCTTCTTAGCAGCGGCCTTTGCTGTGGATGCCTTCCTGGCCGTGGTCTTTGCCGCAGTTGTCTTTTTGGCGGATGCAGAGCCTTTCTTTGCCGGCTTTTTTTCTGCTTCCGCTTCATGAATCATGGCAAGAGATCCGTAGATGTTGGAGTCATCGCCAAGCTCTGCGGTCTTGAGTTCAACCGTTGCGCGGATGGATGGCATGCAGTAGCGGTCCACGGATTCCGCAACTCTGTCACGGATCATATCACCGGTCGCTTCGACGACTCCGCCGCCGTAGATGACAACTTCCGGACTGAGCGTATTGATCAGATTGCCGGTTCCGATTGCAAGGTAGTAGCAGGCACGTTCGATGGCTTCCATGGTGACCCGGTCATTGTGCTCGATCGCCTTCTTCAGGTATTTGCTGCGGAAAACGCCGTTCTGCACATGTTCCGCCATCTCGGTCTGTCTTCCGCGCGCAGCCTGCTGGCGGATATAGTCGGAGATGCCCTTCTTGCTGGAGAAGGATTCCAGACAGCCTCTCTGCCCGCATCCGCACATCGGGCCGTCCGGCTCCAGGACCATGTGGCCGTACTCGGCAGCTTTGAACTGATTGCCGGTAAACAGGGATCCGTTCAGGATCAGGCCGCCGCCCATGCCGGTTCCGACAAAGAAACCGACCACATTCTTATAGCCCCTGGCTGCACCGTACTTGTATTCGCCCAGGACGCCGACATTGACATCGTTGCCGATATAGAAGGGTACGCCGAAACGCTTCTCCATCGGGGTGCGGATATCATAATTGCGGAACGGAAGATTCGGGGTGAACAGGATAATTCCGTTGCCCTGGTCAATAACGCCCGGCGCGCCTGCGGAAATGGCGTTGAGCTGAGACTTTTTGATGCCGGTTGCCTTCAGAAGCTCGTCCACAACGCTGATAATGACTTCTTCCACATTCTGGGATGACGCACCGTTTTCGGCAGACTTTTTCTTATAGCGGTACACGATGTTGTCTTTGCTGTCGAATACGGCTCCGAGAACCTTCGTGCCGCCGATATCAAGACAGATGTTATACTTCTCAGCCATGACAATCCTCCTTCGCGGTATCTGTGCAGAATGCATAGAATGTAGTTGCTCCTGCCATGCAAAGGATTACACATATACGCAGGGAGGAGCGGTTTATTTAAGCTGTCTTCATCATAACACAGATTCCGGTTTTCTGCCGTAAGAATTGTCTGGACAGGATGCTGTTTTCCCTGCGCGGTTTCGGAGCATGAACCGAGCTCTGTTTCAGCCGCATCTTATCTGTTATAATCTGGAGAGCATCTGCAGTTTATATGTACCGGAGGAGAATCGTATGCTTGAAAAACTGAAAGAAGATGTCTGCAGAGCGAACAGGCAGCTTGTGCAATACGGACTTGTCTTTTATTCATGGGGCAACGTGAGCGGGATTGACCGCAGCAGCGGGCTGGTTGTCATCAAACCCAGCGGCGTGTCTTATGATGCGCTGAAACCGGAAGATATGGCAGTGGTAGACCTGGAAGGCCGCCTTGTGGAGGGGGATCTTCATCCGTCCACAGATATGCCCACGCATCTGGAACTGTATAAGGCGTTCGGGCAGATCGGAGGCGTTGTGCACACGCATTCAACCTACGCGGCCGGCTGGGCGCAGGCAGGGCGCGAGATTCCCCTGATGGGAACCACCCAGGCGGATTATTTCAGCGGAGCAGTTCCGTGCACGCGCAGCCTGACCGTCCGGGAGACGGAAGAGGCCTATGAAAGGAACACGGGAAAGGTTATCATCGAAGCGTTTGAGGGAAAGGATCCATCTTCGGTTCCGGGCGTAATCTGCCGCGGACACGGCCCATTTACATGGGGCAAAGACTGCTTCGAGGCCGTCTATCACGCGAAGGTGCTGGAGGAAGTTTCGAAAATGAACTTTATCACCTCCGTGATCGATCCGGATGCAAGGCCTCTGCCCGAGCATATCCGCATGAAGCATTACAGCAGAAAGCACGGACCGGATGCATATTACGGACAGCAGGCTGAAAGCTGATGGGAAGGCGGCCTTTTCTTGCCATTCATAGTCTGAGTTGATATAATCAATCCAAATGTCGAACAGGAATTCGATTGGGAGAGGATCGTATGATTACATATCTGAAGGGCGAGCTTGCGGGTGTATATGACGGCAGGGTTGTCCTGGACGTGAACGGAGTCGGGTTTCAGATCAATATCAGCAGCCGGGACGCTGCGGATATGCCGCCTGCAGGCAGCGAGGTGAAGATTCACACATATATGTCTGTGTCCGAGGATGCGATCCGGCTCTACGGGTTTCTCTCCGAGGATGACATGCAGGTCTATAAGACCCTGCTCACGGTTTCCGGGATCGGACCGAAAGCGGCCCTGGGGATCCTGGGGGCGCTGAGCGCCAATGAGATCCGGTTTGCGGTATTTTCAGATGACTTCAAGGCGATCGCCAAGGCGCCCGGCGTAGGGCCGAAGACTGCAAAGAAGCTGATTCTGGAGCTGAAAGATAAGCTCAGCCTGGAAGATGCGATCGGGCAGATGACAGAGGAAAGTCCCGCGCAGGGTGCGTCTGTTTCTGCGGCGGAGGAAGAGCTTCAGGAGGCGGTTCAGGCGCTGATTGCGCTTGGGTATTCGTCTTCCGAATCTCTGCGCGCTGTGAGGCGGGTGAAGATCACCGATGAGATGCAGACGCAGGATGTGCTGAAGCAGGCGCTGAAAGTGATCGGTATGTAGAGTGGCTGCCGGCAGGATTTGTGAGAACTGACACGATCGGATACAGGAACGGACACGCAGATGGCGAAGAGAATCATAACTACAGATGAGACGGCGGAGGATCTGAGGCTGGATCCGAAGCTCCGGCCGCAGACGCTGGATCAGTATATCGGACAGGAAAAGGCAAAGGAGTCTTTAAGAATCTTTATAGAAGCTGCGAAGAAGCGCGGCGAGCCGCTGGACCATGTCCTGTTTTACGGCCCGCCCGGACTGGGCAAGACAACGCTGGCCGGGATCATTGCCAATGAGATGGGCGTGAACCTGAAGGTGACGTCGGGACCTGCAATCGAGAAGCCGGGCGAGATTGCCGCAGTGCTGAGCAGTCTCAATGAGGGCGATGTGCTCTTTGTGGATGAGATCCACCGGCTGAACCGCCAGGTGGAGGAAGTCCTGTATCCGGCGATGGAGGATTTCGCGATCGATATCATGATCGGAAAAGGGGCGGCGGCCCGCTCCATCCGTCTGGACCTGCCTCCGTTTACCATGATCGGCGCCACAACCAGGGCAGGCCTTCTGTCAGCGCCGCTCAGGGACCGGTTCGGCGTGATCCATCATCTGGAATACTATACGACGGATGAGCTCAAGACCATTGTGGAGCGTTCCGCCTCGGTGCTGGAAGTGAAGATCGACAGCAAAGGCGCCGAAGCGATTGCCAGAAGATCCAGAGGAACGCCCAGACTGGCCAACCGGCTCCTCAAAAGGACGCGTGATATCGCCGAGGTGATGTATGACGGGGAGATCACGGAGGAGGTTGCCGGCAAGGCGCTTGATTTTCTGGAGGTCGACCGGTATGGGCTCGATACGCTGGACCGGACGATCCTGACGATTATGATCGACAAGTTCGGCGGCGGCCCGGTGGGGCTGAACAATCTGGCGGCTGCGATCGGCGAGGATGCCGGGACGCTGGAGGATGTCTATGAACCGTATCTGATCAAGAACGGTTTCCTGATGCGCACGCCGTCCGGGCGTGTCGTAACGGAACTTGCGTATCTGCATCTGGGTTTGGAGAAACCCCTGGAGAAGGATTGAACAGAGGGACTGCACCATGGAAAAGAAGAATTATACGGAAGTCGTGATCGACGGAAAGATCTACAAGCTCGGAGGCTATGAGAGCGAGGATTATATCCATCAGGTTGCCACGTATCTGAACAATAAGATCACGGAACTCAAGGCGCTGGACGGATACCGCCATCTGCCGAGTGTACAGAAGAGCCTGATGCTCGACCTGAACACGGCCGATGATTATTTCAAAGCCAGGAAGTCTGTTGAGAAGCTGGAGAAGGATCTGTCCGAGAAGGATAAGGAACTGTATGAGATCAAGCATGAGCTGGTTTCCCTGCAGGTAAAGCAGGAAGAGGCGCAGAAGCAGATCAGTTCCCTGCAGGAGGAAGCGTCCGACTATCAGAAGCGGATCGTGGACCTTGAAGCCAGGCTCAGTCAGTCCGAGGCAGCGCGCGGATCGAATAACAACAAGAATTACAGACGCTGATGCAGATATGAACCGTACCAGGGAAGGGAAGAAGAATACTGTGGAGATTCTTGCTCCCGGGGGCAGCATGGAAGGGATCCGCGCTGCCGTCAATGCCGGCGCGGACGCGGTCTATACCGGCGGGAGCGCTTTCGGTGCGCGTGCCTATGCGAAGAATCTTCAGACGGATGAACTCCTGGAGGCAATTGACTATTGCCATCTGCACGGGGCCCGCCTGTATCTGACCGTGAATACGCTCCTCAAGGAAAATGAGCTCTCCGGTCAGCTATATGAGACCATGGCGCCGGTCTATGAGCACGGGGTGGATGCCGTGCTCGTACAGGACTTCGGCGTTTTTCATTTTCTGAAGCGCGAATTCCCCGGCCTGCCGCTCCATGCATCGACCCAGATGACGGTCATGAGCGAAGACGGGGTGCGTCTTCTCAAAGAGATGGGCGCCTCCAGGGTGGTGCTCTCCAGGGAACTGTCCCTTGCTGAGATCCGGAAGATCAGGCAGAGCGTGGACATCGAGCTGGAGACATTCGTCCACGGGGCGCTGTGCTACTGTTATTCAGGCAAATGCCTGATGAGCAGTATGATCGGCGGCAGGAGCGGAAACCGCGGAAGATGTGCGCAGCCGTGCAGGCTTCCTTATGAATTGCTGGATGGCGTAAGCAGCCCGGAAGATGCCCAAGGCACAGCGCCGGGCCGGGTTCTGGGCAGACAGGATGAACACGCCCTGCTCAGTCCCAAAGATATCTGTACCCTGCAGATCCTTCCGGATCTGATCGACGCGGGGATCGCATCCCTCAAGATTGAGGGCCGCATGAAGAGCCCGGAATATGCTTCCGGAGTGTGCGGCATGTACCGCCGGTACGCAGATCTGTACCTGGAAGGCGGTCGGGAGAGATATCATGTGGATCCGGAAGATGAGAAGCTTCTGACAAAGCTCTTCAGCAGAGGACCGTATTCACAGGGCTATTATGAAAAGCGCAACGGGCGGGATATGATCGTCCTGAAAGAACCTGCCAGGGAAAAAGGCGATGCGCTCAGAGACGCCCAGGCAGCGGTCGGCAGGATCCACGATCAGTATGAGAAAGAGCGCAAAATCGGCATCTGTGCCAGCGTGTCCATCCATGCGGATGAACCGATGTCTCTGCGTGTGACCTGTCCGGACAGGACATCTGCCGCCGCATACGGTTCTGTGCCCGGCAGAGCTCTCAGCAGGGCTGCGGCTGAAGAGGATGTGCGCAGGCAGCTGATGAAGACGGGCGATACGCCCTACACGATAGAGTCGCTGACGATCGATCTGGAGGAAGGTCTGTTTATCCCGGTCCGGGATCTGAACGTTCTTCGAAGAAGTGCATTGGATGCTCTGACACAGAAGATCCTCTCTGCAGGGAAGAGAACCCTTGACAGAGGGCGGATTCCTGCAGCGAATCCTGCAGCGGCAGCTGAAGCCTGGGCATTGGCACCAGCAGCCCCTTCATCGCCGCTGCAGCCCAGGCAGACAGGGGACAGCGCTTCCGACAGGGGACCGTTCTCCGCGCAGAGGCATCCACAAGTCACGGCTTCTGTGTGCACGATGGCGCAGCTGGAAAGCGTACTTGATTCTGACAGGATCGGGGGCGTCTATCTGGATCTGCCCCTGTGCAGCGCGAAAAACCTGCAGAAGGTGAAGGCGTGCGGGAAAAAGGCGTATGTGATGATGCCGCCTGTCTGGAGGGCGGATAGTGTGCGCGTTTTTGAGGATACAGCCTCCCGCCTGAAAGAGGTGCAGCCGGACGGGTATCTGCTGGAGTGCTATGACCAGATCGGGTATTTCGCAAGGCGCGGTATGACCGATGCGGAGTACATCGCCGGCGCCGGCCTGTATACCTGGAACCGGGAAGCAAGGGAGCAGCTTGCATCTCTTGGAATCACCATGGATACGCTTCCGTATGAATGCACGGCCAGGGAGCTTTCCGCGAGAGGATGTGCCGGAAGCGAGTGTGTGCTCTACGGATATCTGCCGCTGATGGTCAGCGCGCAGTGCCTGACAAATACAGTCACCGGGTGCAGGCACAAGAGCGGCATCCGGTATCTGAAAGACCGCAAAGGCATCCTGTTTCCGGTGCGGAATGCGTGCGGGATCTGTACGAATACAATCTATAACAGTGTGCCGCTGGTCCTGACGGACCTGGAAGAGGAGATCCGCGCTCTGGGGGGTTCCGCTCTGCGTTACAGTTTTACGGTCGAGAGCGGGGAGCAGGTGCGGCGCATAGTCAATTCCGGGGCAGGGGAGCCCTATACAAGGGGACATTTCAGGAAAGGAGTGGAGTAAAGCGTGAATCTGACGAATCTGGGCGCGGCTGTATCCAGGGCGGCGCAGTACCTGATTCTGGTGCTGATTGCCGTTTATACCATACAGTGCTTTACGGTTTTTGCGCAGAGAAGCCGCACGGACCGTGAGCATATCTTCCTGCGCCAGAATGTTTCCATGTTCGCGATTCATTTCCTCGCGTACCTGGTCATGTTCCTGAACACGATGCGCTTTGACCTGATCCTGTTTTACGCGGCCCAGGTGCTGTACCTGATGTTCACGCTGCTTCTGTTCCGCAATCTGTATCCGCGTGCGTCCAGGAGCCTGATCAACAATATGTGCATGCTGCTGACCATCGGCTTTATCATGATCACGCGGCTGTCGTATGACCTGTCGGTGAAGCAGTTTGAGATTGCGGCTGCAGGGACGGCCCTTTCGCTGCTGGTACCTCTGATCATCCGCAAACTGGATGTCCTGACGAAAATGACATGGGGCTATGTGTTTGTCGGTATCGGACTGCTGGCGCTGGTTTTAGTCGCAGCCAATGTGACGAACGGAGCGAAGCTTGCGATCTATATCGGTGGCTTCAGCTTCCAGGCGTCTGAGTTCGTCAAGATTGTGTTTGTATTCGCGGTTGCGGGTCTTCTGAGTACGGAGCACAGCTTCCGCAGGGTTCTGATCGCGACGATCCTGGCAGCGGCGCATGTCCTTCTGCTGGTGATCTCGACAGACCTGGGATCCGCCCTGATCTTTTTTGTGACCTATCTGGTGATGCTGTTCGTTGCCACCCGCAATCCGTTCCTGACCATGATCGGGATCCTGGCGTTCTGCGCGGCAGCAGTGGCGTCGTATTTCCTGTTCTCCCATGTGAGGGTCCGGGTACAGATCTGGAGAGATCCGTTCGCCGATTATGCCGGAAGCGGGTACCAGATCTGCCAGTCGCTGTTTGCCATCGCCGCGGGCGGATGGCTGGGGACCGGCCTGTGCAGCGGAAGCCCGGGCGCGATCCCTTATGTGGAGCAGGACTTCATGTTCAGCGCGATCCTGGAGGAGCTGGGCGGCATCTTCGGAATCTGCCTGATCCTGATCTGCATGGCCGTATTTATCATGTTTGTCAACATCTCGATGAAGCTGTCCAACCGGTTCTACCGTCTGGCGGCGCTGGGCATCGGAACAACGTACGCAACACAGGTCTTTCTGACCATCGGAGGCGGTACGAAGCTGATCCCGATGACGGGGGTGACGCTGCCGCTGGTCAGCTATGGCGGCAGCTCCGTTCTGAGCACGCTGCTGATGTTTGCGATCGTCCAGGGACTGTACATGCTCCGGGGCGACGAGGTCCGGAAGGAACAGCAGAAGCGCTCTATGATGCAGGAGCAGCAGATGTATGAAAATGAGCGCTCTTCGATGCAGGAGCAGAGGATGCGTGATACCGTGCGCTATGAGGACCGGAGGAGAGAGCCATGAGGCGCGGGAGAGAATCAGACGTCCGGGAGCCGGAGATCCGCAGAGTCGATCTGACGGAGCGCCCTGACGAAACGCAGACCGGAAGAAGACGCAACACGGAGCTGTCCATTGTCACATGGATCTTCGTGCTTCTGTTTGTGCTGCTCATCGGGCGCGTCGTATATATCCTGGTCTTCCAGGCGGACGGCCTGAAGAGCAACATCAACAATACCAAGGCGGATACGAATTCTGAAAATGTGATCCGCGGAGATATTATCACGTCCGGCGGAACGCTTCTGGCAACGACGCTGGTCGATGAATCCGGGAACCAGACCCGCAGCTATCCGTTTGACAATCTGTTCGCGCATGTGATCGGGTATGCTTCCAACGGAAAGTCCGGACTGGAGGCTACGGAAAATTATGATCTGCTGACCTCTCATTCCAGCCTGCTCCAGCAGATTCAGGCTGGCGAGCGCGGAGACAAGATCCAGGGAGACAGAGTGGTGGTATCCCTCGACCCGAAGCTCCAGCAGGCCGCCTATTATGCGCTCGGATCGTACAGGGGCGCCGTGGTTGTCATGGAACCGGACTCCGGAAGAATCCTTGCGATGGTCAGCAAGCCTGATTTCAATCCGAATACGATCGGAAGCGAGTGGGAGAGTCTGTCTTCGGATACGAATACCAGCCCGCTGCTGAACCGTGCCGCGCAGGGTCTCTATCCGCCCGGATCGACCTTCAAGATGGTCACTGCGCTTGCGTATCTGCGGGAGCATCCTTCAGACTATCAGCAGTTTCAGTGGAACTGCCAGGGGATGCTGTCTGAGGGAGATGTGACCATTACATGCTATAACAATGAGGTGCACGGGCAGGAGAGCCTTGCGTCTGCATTTGCCAATTCCTGCAATACGGCGTTTGCAAAGATCGGCCTGGATATGGACAACCGGACCCTGCGCAGCACGGCTGAGGACTTTCTGTTCAACCGGGCGCTGCCCGCGGGCCTTCCGTCCTCGCAGAGCGTCTTTAAGCTCAACAAGGACTCTTCGTCCGGAGAGCAGATGACGACGGCGATCGGGCAGGGAGATACCCTGGTGACGCCGCTGCATATGGCGCTGATCACATCCGCAATCGCAAACGGGGGCGTGATGATGAAGCCCACTTATGTGGACCGGATCGAGACCTCCGACGGCACGGTTGTGAAGGAGAACAGCCCGGAGATCTGTGCGAAAGTCATGAGTCCGGAGGAGGCGGCTGTCCTGACGGAGTATATGACCGGTACCGTGACCGGCGGTACGGCAGCGGCACTGAGCGGCAGCGGTTATACGGTTGCCGGCAAGACGGGCTCCGCGGAATATGACGCGGGCGGTTCGACCGGCACGCACTCGTGGTTCTGCGGATTTGCCGAGACAGGGGAGCCGCATATTGCGCTAGCAGTGATCGCAGAGGACGGCGGAACCGGCTCTTCCACTGCGGTCCCGATTGCAAAACAGATCCTGGATACCTTTTTCTATGGATAATCGATCCGGGATGCGATATACTGATTCCATAGAAAGACCGGAACACAGACAGGAGGTGTTGCAATGATTGAGGCAACAAGCTGTGGCGGTGTGGTTATATTCAGAGGAAAGATTCTGGTACTGTACAAGAGTTACCGGAACCGCTATGAAGGATGGGTCCTGCCCAAAGGGACCGTCGAAGAAGGAGAGGAATACGACCAGACAGCGCTTCGGGAAGTCAGGGAGGAAACAGGCGCAAAAGCCCAGGTAGTCGAATATATCGGGAAGAGCCAGTATTCTTTCAACGTGCCGCAGGATACGGTTGAAAAGGTAGTCCACTGGTATCTGATGCGTGCGGAAAGCTATTATTCCAAACCGCAGAGGGAAGAGTATTTTATTGATTCAGGATATTACAAGTTTCATGAGGCCTATCACCTGCTGAAGTTCTCGAATGAGAAGATGATCCTCGAGAAGGGGTATAACGCTTATCTGGAACTGAAGCGGCAGGACAGATGGAACTGATGCGAAGATGGAACGGATTCTATGAGATGGTATCGCAATCTATACGTCGGAAGCCTGATCAAAAGCCGAAGAACCCGTGTGGTCGATGACATCAATCATGGGGTCTATCCGGCTTTTGTATATCTTCTGATCCTGCCCGAGAGCACGGGCAGCCAGCTTGAGATCATCAGGGCCTCAGAGCTGTCGCATGCGTATATACGCGGGCACTGTCTTCAGATTGTAGGGCTGGCGCAGGGCCGCACGGAAGCAGAGAGCCTTCTGGAAGCGCTGGTGCAGGATGTGTACCGGGACCGGAAGGATGCGGACATCCGCGCCTGGCTGTCTCAGACGAACTGACGGGAGCATACATGCTGCATATACTTTTGACAATTCTAAAGGTCATCGGCATCCTGATCCTTGTGGTTCTGGCTCTGATCCTGGCAGTCATCCTGATCATACTGTTTGTGCCGCTGCGCTACAGCATACACATCCGGAAGGAGGACGGCCCTCCGGAAGGACAAGGCAGCGTCACATGGCTGCTGAAACTGCTGAAGGTGAACGCGCAGTACCATGACAGAGCAGTGCATGGCAGGATCCGGGCCGCGTTCAAGGATCTGAAGACGTTCCGCTTCCCCGAAGAGGCAGCGCCGCCAAAGGAGGCGGCCGCAGATGCGCAGCAGGGCAGGGCATCGGAGAAGGTGCTGAAGGATACGCCGCCCGACGCTCCTCCTGCTAAAGAGAGCGCGGCGCCGGAAATAAGCGGACCGGAAACAGGCAGCGCACCAACGGAAGATCACAAGCCGGAAGATCACAAGCCGGAAGATCATAAACCGGATGAACACCAGCCGGAAGATCATAAACCGGATGAACACCAGCCGGAAGATTATACGGCTGCAGACAGCAAGCGGACAGACGAAGCGCAGGAACAGTCGAAGATCCGTGCTTTCCTGGAGGCCATTCCGGAAACGGCCTGCCGGCTGATCGAAAAGATCTGCGACCTGCTGCTGAAATGGCTGCAGCTTCCGTTTGATCTGTACGATGCAGCAGACAGCCTGGCGGAGCGGACCGAGAAGAAGATCCGTTCGATCCAGTATAAGATCGAGCCGTTTCTGAGTGTGGAGGCGGAGCACATGCTGCGCAAGGCGATCAGATATCTCGCCTATCTGATCCGTGGGTGGAAGCCGCGCACAGTGGAAGGGTACCTGGAGTTCGGAACCGGACAGCCGGACGTAACCGGCGAGCTGACAGGGCTGATCTATATGCTTCTGCCGGACAGCGCAGATGCATTTGACCTGCGTCCGGACTTCTATAACAAAACACTCCGGACGGATGTCACCATTACCGGAAAGATACGGCTGCACCGGATGTTTGTCGTCGCCGTGCGGATCCTGACGGATCGGGAATTCTGGAGCCTGATCAGGCAGATCCGTCATAAACCGCCAAAGAAGAGCGGCAGGCATCGCAGGCGTCATAAGAAGCAATAATCATGTACGAGGAGAATTGATCATGGCAGAACATTTTCAGGGAACTGTGGACTCTCTCTTTAAGGGGATGGAGGAATTTGTGACATCGAAGACCTGCGTGGGGGATCCGATCTATGTCGGCGATACGATTATTCTCCCGCTGGTTGACGTGTCGTTCGGCGTTATGGCTTCGGCCAAGAACGAGGAGAGAAGGTCCAACGGCGGCGGAGGCATGGGCGGAAAGATGACTCCGAGCGCGCTGCTGGTCATCAAGGACGGAACGACCAAACTGGTCAATGTCCGCAATCAGGACAGCCTGTCGAAGATTATCGACCTGGTTCCGGAGATTGTCGCGAAGTTTTCCTCCAAGGATAAGGTGACGACGACGCCGGAAGAGGATGCCGCCATGAATGAAGCGGCAAAAGACGAAGAGACATTCTGAGAGGGATGAAGAGACTGTCTGAGAGTTTGTGAGACGTGCATATCATGCAGATCCTGTAAGAACAGAGGATCTGCCGGATCGAAGAGTATATGTGCATTGAAAAAGAGCCGCTGCGTCCAACCGCATCGGCTCTTTAATCTATCTTGCTGAAATATCTCTTATGCACGCTCTACTTTGCCTGAACGAAGGCATGAAGTACAGACATAAAGCTTTTTGTTCACGCCGTTAACTTTGACCGTCACATGCTTGATGTTTGACTTCCACATCTTGTTGCTTCTTCTGTGGGAGTGGCTGACGTTGTTACCGAAGTGAGCTCCCTTGTCACAAATTGCGCATCTGGCCATCTCTAGCACCTCCTATCTAAACCGCGACTTGAGTATTGTAACAGAGAAGGACAGCCATTGCAAGATAATATTTCACGTTTTTTACAGTTTCCAAACGGTTTGTTCTCTGTTAGAATGATATCGATTATGGAAGGAGGTTACTTATGAGTGTTCGGATGAACAATGATCGTGGATCGATCGTGATCGACACGAATGTTGTGGCCACATATGCCGGCTCTGTCGCTGTTGAATGCTTCGGAATCGTCGGCATGGCAAGCGTCAGCATGAAAGACGGACTTGTAAAGCTCCTCGGACGCGATTCGATCAGCCACGGTATTAATGTGCGGGTGAACGGCGGCCGGATTGAACTGGACTTTCATGTCATTGTCTCATATGGAGTGAGTATCTCCGCAGTAGCGCAGAACCTTGTAGAGAGTGTGACCTATAAGGTTGAAGCATTTACCGGAATGGAGATTTCCAGGATCCGCATCTTTGTTGAAGGTGTGAAAGTGATCGACTGATGCCTGCGTGTGACGAGTCTGGAGGATATAGTTTTGAATTCGAATAGTATAGATGCAGCGTTAATGGTTAAGATGTTTCTTGCCGGTGCAAAGAACCTGGAGCAGAAGAAGGAGTGGATCAATGAGCTCAACGTCTTCCCGGTTCCCGATGGCGATACCGGCACGAATATGACGCTTACGATTTCTTCTGCTGCGGATGAAGTCAGGAAACTGGATCAGATATCCATGGAGTCTGTCAGCAAGGCGATCTCTTCCGGATCGCTGCGCGGGGCAAGGGGCAATTCCGGCGTCATTCTCTCGCAGCTGTTCCGCGGCTGCAGCAAGATCTGGCGCAATGAGCCTGCCATCACGCCCGAGAATACGGCCCGTGCGTTCCGGAAGGCTGTCGAGACTGCATATAAGGCGGTCATGAAGCCGAAGGAAGGTACGATCCTGACCGTTGCGAAGGCCGGGTGCGACAAGGCCGAAGAGCTGGCTTCGATGGATCCCGATATCGAGATCGAGGATATGTTCAGGGCGATCATCGATGAGATGGAGAGAGTCCTGAACCTGACGCCTGAGATGCTTCCCGTCCTGAAAGAGGCCGGCGTGGTCGATTCGGGCGGACAGGGACTTCTGCAGATCCTCAAGGGCTGCTACAACGGATTCCTCGGAATCGAGGAGGAAGAGGAGCAGCAGGAAGAAGAGGTACGGAGGTTCGGATACAGGACAGAGTTCATCCTGAAGAATAAAGAGCATATTTCCGTGGAGCGCAGGCTGGAGTTTGTCTCATTCCTGGAGGAGCAGGGAGCGGACGTCGCTGCAGAGCGCTGTGAAGAAGGCCTGAAGGTCCATATCAATTCAGACGACCCCGGCGTGATCCTGTCGAAGGCGCTGGGCTATGGATATCTGTCAAGAATCCATGTGATCAATAACGTTGAGCGACCGCAGTATCCGCTGCATATCTTTGAGGAGACAGAACTGGAGGAGGCGATCGCGGATCCCAAGTCTGACCCGGAAGATACGCAGGAAGCGCCGATGCCGCATAAGGACGTCGGATTTATCGCCGTTTCGATCGGCAAGGGCCTCGGGGACATCTTCCGCGAGCTTGGTGCGGATTATCTCATCGAGGGCGGACAGACGATGAACCCGTCCACGCAGGATATCATGACCGCAGTGGATAAAGTGAATGCCGATACTGTATTCATTTTCCCGAATAATAAGAACATCATCCTTGCAGCCGAACAGGCGCAGAAGATGATTGAGGACAAGCAGATCGTTGTCGTTCCGACCAAAACGATCCCGCAGGGGATCACCGCGCTGCTCAACTATCTCCCGGACAAGTCCGCTGAGGAGAATCTGGAGCTGATGCGCGAAGAGGTTCAGAACGTTAAAACCGTAGAGATCACGTACTCTGTCCGCGATACCAAGATCGATGACCAGACGATCCATGAGGGAGATATCATGGGCGTGGGCGATTCCGGTATTGTTGCTGTCGGTCAGGACATACAGGAGACGGCCCTGAGTTCTCTTGCCCGTATGGTAGACGAGGACTCTGAACTGATCTCTGTCTACTTCGGCGCTGATATGTCCGAGGAAGACGCTGATGCGCTTGCGGACAGGATCCGTGAAGCATTCCCGGACTGTGAGGTGGAGGCTGCTTCCGGCGGACAGCCGATCTATTATTACATCCTTTCGGTTGAATAATGCCGCACCATTCCCGGGAGGGACTGCTTATGAATGAAAAGGCAAAGAAGCGTCCGGTATTTCTTCGAATTCTGAAGGTGATTCTGATCATTGTGCTGGTCCTGATTGCCGCATTTGGAATCATCGTCGCATATCTGACTTTTTCCGAATTCCGTCCTGCGGAAGGCGCGCAGGAGGAAGTGGAGATCAGACAGCCAAACGACGCTGTTCTTCCTGAAGACGGTTCCATCCGGATTCTCACCTGGAATATCGGATACGGCGCCCTGGGCAGCAATGCGGATTTCTTTATGGACGGCGGGAAAAGCGTCTATACAGCCGATCAGGAGAGGGTGACGGGCAATGTCGCATCCATCCTGGATTCGATCGCCTCACAGAAGCCGGACATTGTCTTCCTGCAGGAAGTCGATGTGGATTCATCGCGTTCGCGGCACATCGATGAAACCGATCTGGCCATGAAGGCGTTTCCGCAGATGGAAGCTTCCTTTGCGTACAATTTCAGCGTTCCTTTTGTCCCGTACCCGCTTCCTCCGATTGGTACTGTCGGCAGCGGGATCATGACATTATCTGCCTGGCACCAGACGTCGGCGCTCAGGGAAGCGCTTCCCTGCCCGTTTTCATGGCCGGTGCGTATCGCCAACCTGAAGCGGTGCCTGCTGATCAGCCGCATTCCTGCTGAAGACGGGAAGGAACTTGTGCTGGTCAATCTGCACCTGGAAGCCTATGATGACGGAGAGGGAAAGGCAGCGCAGACCAGTCAGCTTCGGAAAGTGCTGGAAGATGAAGCATCCAGGGGCAATTACGTGATCGCCGGAGGCGATTTCAACCAGGTCTTCTCCAATGTGGATGCGGACGCCTATCCTGCGCAGGAAGGAAAGTGGCAGGCCGGCGCGGTCGATGTGAGTGAATTCTCACCGGATCTGCAGTTTTTGATGGACAGTGAAACGCCCACCTGCCGGTCTCTGGATCAGCCGTATGACGGCGCAGATCCGGAGAAGTTCCAGTACTACATGATTGACGGCTTTATTGTCTCTTCGAACCTAAAGGTGAAAAGTCTCCGGACGCTGGATCAGGGATTTCATTGGACGGATCACAATCCGGTGCTGTTGGAAGTAGAGAGTGGCTGAAGAATCCGGACAGAATTATAAAAACAGACCGCCCGTATATTCCGGCGATGCAGGAGATCTCCTGCACGGGATATACGGGCGGTTTTTTCAGTCAGTATGCTGAGCGCCGGATCAGTCTTCCTCCGGCGGGAGTTCTTTCTTGAGCATGACGCTCGGATATGCCGGGCGGATGATCTTTCCGTTGGATACGAGTTCTTCGATCCGGTGTGCGCTCCATCCTGCGATACGGGCGATGGAGAAGATCGGTGTGAAGAGTTCTTTCGGAATTCCGAGCATGTCGTACACAAAGCCGCTGTAGAAGTCGACATTCGCGCTGACACCCTTATAGATTCTGCGCTTTTCCGCAATCACATCCGGCGCGATGGCCTGAACCTTTTCATACAGATCCATATCCTCCGTGCGGCCCTTTTCCTCTGCAAGCTCCCGGACAAAGGAGTGGAAGACGCGCTCTCTGGGATCGGAAATGGAGTAAACCGCGTGGCCCATTCCATAGATGAGGCCCTTGTGATCGAAGACTTCTCCGTTGAGCATCTGCATCAGGTAGGCGGCGAGCGCTTCATCATCCTTCAGGTCGGAAACATGCTCCTTGATATCATCCATCATGCTGATAACCTTCAGGTTGGCGCCGCCGTGTTTGGGACCTTTGAGAGAGGACATCGCAGCGGCAATCGTCGCATAGGTGTCCGAACCGGAAGATGTGACGACATGCGTGGTGAAGGTGGAGTTGTTTCCTCCGCCGTGCTCCATATGAAGCATAAAGGAAGCATCCAGAACAGCGGCTTCTACCGGTGTACAGGACTGGTCCGGGCGGAGCATCCGCAGCGTGTTCTCTGCGGTCGACATGGTCGGGTCCGGTCTGTGGATGTACATGCTGTCCATATTGTCATAATGGTTGTAAGCATGATATCCATAGATGGCCAGCATCGGGAAGACCGCGATCAGCATCATGCACTGACGGATCACATTGGGAAGATCCGTCTGCTGCGCATATGGATCGTAGGACGCCAGCGTCAGGATACTGCGCGTCATACTGTTCATGACATCGCTGCCGGGCGCTTTCATGATCACATCCCGCACAAAATTCGAAGGAAGATGGCGGGACTGGGAGAGTACATCCAGAAATTCCTCCAGCTCGCTGTGACCGGGAAGCTCTCCGAAGATCAGAAGATAGGCCAGGTTCTCATATCCGAAACGTTTCGAACTGTAGCGGCGGACCAGGTCCATGATATTGTACCCGCGGTAGTACAGCTGGCCGTCATCCGGAATCTTGACACCGTTTTCGCGTCTGGAAGCCGTAATGTAGGAAATGTTGGTCAGTCCGGCCGGTACGCCGTCTCCGTTGACATCGCGCAGGCCTCTTTTCACATCATACTTCTCATACGCTTCGTTTGAAATCGAATCGTGGCTGCGGCACAGTTCTTCCTGCTGCTTGGCATATTCAAAAATAGGCCGCTCAAAACTCATATTTCATCCCTCTTTCATAAAAATGTTTTTAAATCCGCACAGTCATGACAGAAAGATGACTGTACATTCCGGACTATCATACCAGAAAAAGAGAAATAAATCATGTAGGAACTATGAACTGTGAGCGGAAGACGGGAATGAAGCAGCGAAAATGAATGGGAACCGGAGGAAAAATGCTCTGATCCGAAAGGAATCTGAAATGAACGAATGCATACCAGAAAAGTTATGGATGACAAAAGCAGAATAAATCGTATAATAGAAGCAGATGTTTAATCAAGGATTGAAACGGATAACTACAGACAACCACAAGACGGAGGATTGCAGATTATGAAACAAGGTGGAATGCTTGCCATGATCCTTGCAGGGGGACGTGGAAGCAGGCTTCATGAACTCACCGACAAGGTGGCGAAGCCGGCAGTATCTTACGGCGGAAAGTACCGGATCGTCGATTTCCCGCTCAGCAACTGCGCGAACAGCGGAATCGATATCGTAGGCGTTCTGACCCAGTATGAGTCGGTGCTTCTGAACAGCTATGTTGCCGCGGGTTCCCGCTGGGGACTGGACTCCGATGATTCGGGCGTGTTCGTCCTGACGCCGAGAGAGAAGGCGGATTCCGGACTGGATGTGTACCGCGGGACAGCAGATGCCATCTCGCAGAACATAGATTTTATCGATCAGTACAATCCCGAATATCTGCTCATACTGTCCGGCGACCATATCTATAAGATGAATTACGACAAGATGCTGCAGGCGCACCGTGAGAAAGGGGCGAACGCAACGATCGCAGTACGCCCGGTTCCGATCAAAGAGGCAAGCCGCTTCGGGATTATGAATACCAATGAAGACGGTGATATTATCGAATTCGAAGAGAAGCCGGCGCATCCGAAGAGCAATCTCGCTTCCATGGGCATCTATATCTTTACATGGAAGGATCTTCGCAAACTCCTGATCCAGGATATGAAGGATCCGGATTCTGCGCATGACTTCGGCAATAATATCATTCCGACCATGCTTGCATCCAATATGAAGCTGATCGCCTACAGATTCGAAGGGTACTGGAAGGATGTGGGAACCATCGATTCTCTGTGGGAAGCGAATATGGATCTCCTTGACAAGAAGAATGAACTGGATCTGAGCGATCCTTCCTGGAGAATCTATTCAGAAGATTCTTCCGCGCTTCCGTCCTATATCGGTCCCGAAGCAGAGATCGACAGGATCTATGTGACGCAGGGGACCGTGATTCACGGCAAGGTCAAGAACAGTGTTCTTTCAACGGGTTCAGTCATCAGCGCGGGCGCATGTGTGACGGATTCCGTACTCATGCCGGATTCAAAAGTCGAAGAAGGCGCGACGGTTACCAGGGCGATTATCGCAAGCGGCGTAAAGATCGGGAAGGGTGCAGTCGTGGGATCTGCTGACAGTGAAAATATCATTCTTGTTTCCAGGAATGTGAAGGGGGTGGAGTGACATGGCAGCGAAAGCATTCGGTATCGTAACGTCGACTCCCCGGCGGGTGAATGTCTATGGACTGCAGGAATACCGTCCGGCGGGCGCATTTACCTTTGCCGGCAAGTTCCGTGTGATTGACTTCCCGGTCTCCAATTTCTCCAACAGCGGGATCAAGAATATCCAGGTGTACCTGAATAAGCATCCGAAGGCTCTGACGGACCATCTGGGAACCGGCCGCAGCTATAACCTGAACTCGAAGAGAGACCGTCTGGAGCTGTTCTATTGTGACCATCACAAGGAGAATGATGTCTACAATACAGATGTATCCGATTATATGGACAATCTGAGCGTTCTCAAAAGCCAGCCGCAGGAATATGTGGTGATTGCGCCCTGCTATATGGTTTACAAGCAGGATTTCAATGCGCTTCTGAATGACCACATTCAGTCGGACGCGGACATCACCATGCTGTATCACCGCGTCAACAATGCAAAAGATCATTATCTCAACTGCCGCGTTCTGACGATGGATCAGGACCAGCGGATTCTGTCTCTGGAGCTGAACCGCGGCAACCGCCAGAACCAGTGTGTCTTTATGGATACCTATGTGATGAAGAAGGACCTGTTCATCAGCCTGGTGGAGCGGGCATCCGCCTATTCATCCACCTATTCCCTGGCGCAGATGATCTCTGTCATCACGAAGACGGAAGAGTACGAGATGCGCGGCGTGCAGCATAAGGGATTCTTCGCGTCCATCGATGATCTGAAGTCCTTCTATGAATCGAATATGTCCATTCTGGAAGTCAACAGGGTGAAGGATCTGTTTTCCGACGACTGGTGGATCCATACCAGGACGACGGATTCCAATCCAGCCAGGATCTATGAAGGCGCAGACGTGAAGGGATGCATGATCGCAAACGGATGCCATATTGAAGGAAAAGCGGAGAATTCGATCATCGGCCGTGCGGTTGAGATCGGAAAGGGCGCTGTAGTCAGGAACAGCATCATTCTGGATCATGCCGTCATCGGAGAGGGCGTTGTGCTCGATTGTCAGATTGTCGACAAATATGCGTCCATCACCAAAACGCGTGAGCTGATCGCAAGTCCCGACAAGCCCGGCTATGTACACAGGGCTGATATTCTGTAAGGACTGAAAATGCAGGATATTTCGTGAACAGATGCGGATATGCCCCGCCCGGAGGCTTTGCCCCCGGGCGGGCATTTTGTTATAGTATGAATACATGTTTCGCCTGCCGCGCAGAAGGGCAGGAATCTTCTTAGGATGCAGGAGCGCTGAGTATGTATGAATCATCCCCCATTACCGCAGTCAAAGGAATCGGCGAGAAGAGCGCCGTTCATTTTCATCATGCGGGAATTGATACCATTTATGACCTGATCACGTATTACCCGCGGACCTACGATGTCTGTGAAGATCCGGTTCCTGCAGGCGGGCTGACGGCTTTTGACGACGGCAGGCTTGTGGCCGTTGAGGGGAAGATCGAGCGAGCGCTCAGCGTGCGGTATCTGAAATCCATCCGGATCGCGACCGGGAAGATTCTCTCAGGGGGCGTCTACCTGGACGTTGTCTGGTACAACATGCCCTATATCAGAGGCCAGATACAGCCGGGCGCGGTCTATGTATTCCGCGGATATCTGAAGGCGAAGGGCAGGGGGATCTGTCTGCAGCAGCCCAAAGTCTATGACCTGTTTGAATACGAACAGCTCAAAAAGACCTACCAGCCTGTCTATCCGCTGGTGCGCGGACTGACGGAGAATGCGCTGCGCCGTGCGCTGAAGGAGACCTTCTACGGAGCGGACGCGCTCGACCTGTCAGAAGAGTACCTCCCGCAGGAGATGCTCGGCCGGTATGACCTGCCCTCGAGAAAGGATGCAGTCCGGTGGATTCATTTCCCTGAAGAAGAGCAGAAGCTTCTGTGCGCAAGACGCAGGCTTGTCTTTGAAGAGTTTTTCTTTTTTATCCTGATGCTCAGGAGGATGCGTGATTCCAGAGAACAGAAGAAAAGTGCGTGCAGCCTTCCTCCTTCAGGGCAGACCCGGCAGATCCTGGACGCTCTTCCGTATACGCTGACCGGTGCGCAGATACGCTGCTTTGAGGAAGTGTCCCGCGATATGGCGTCCGATCATGTGATGGCGCGCCTGATTCAGGGAGACGTCGGCTGCGGCAAGACGATCATCGCTTTTCTGGCGCTGGTGCAGTGCGCCGCAAACGGAATGCAGGGCGCCCTGATGGTCCCGACGGAGGTCCTGGCCAGACAGCATTATGAAGCGTTTCAGAAGCTGGTTTCGCAGGCACAGATCGACTGCGAAGCGGTTCTTCTGACCGGTTCTCTGAAAGCGTCCGAAAAGAAGGCTGCATATAAAAAGATCGAAGACGGGAGCGCGCGTGTCATTATCGGAACGCATGCACTGATCACGGAAAAGGTCTCTTACAGCCGTCTGGCCCTGGTCATCACAGACGAGCAGCACAGGTTCGGCGTCAGCCAGAGAGAGGCGCTGGAGAAGAAGGGACTCCTTCCGCATACGATCGTGATGAGCGCCACGCCGATTCCGAGGACCCTGGCCGTCATTCTGTACGGGGATCTGGATGTATCCGTGATTGACGAGATGCCGGCAAGCCGGCTGCGCGTAAAGAACACGGTTGTGGATGCATCCTGGCGGCCGAAGGCAGTCCGGTTTATCGCATCCCAGGTACGGGAAGGACATCAGTCGTATGTGATCTGCCCGATGGTGGAAGAGTCGGAAGAAATCGAAGCGGAAAATGTAACGGATTACGCACAGACGCTCAGAAAGTCCTTTTCAGATATGGGGCAGGAGATCACGGTTGGATGCCTGCACGGGCGGATGAAGAGTCAGGAGAAACAGTCTGTGATGGAGCAGTTTTCCTCCGGGCAGATCGATGTGCTCATCTCGACGACGGTGGTTGAAGTGGGCGTCAATGTCCCGAACGCGACGGTCATGATGGTAGAAAACGCCGAACGGTTCGGCCTTGCGCAGCTGCATCAGCTGCGGGGGAGAGTGGGGCGCGGGGATGCGCAGTCGTACTGTATCTTCATGTATAAAGCCCAAAGTGATGAGATCCGCAGCAGGCTGGAGATTTTAGAGACCACCAATGACGGGTTTGAGATCGCGAAAAAAGATCTGGAGCTGCGCGGCCCAGGAGAGCTGTTCGGGGTCAGGCAGAGCGGCGCGCTTGCGTTCAGGCTGGCCGATATATACGCAGATGCGCCCATTCTGCAGCTTGCAGGGGAGGCCGCAGGCGATTTTTTGAAAAAAGACAAAGATCTGACCTCTCCGGAAGGCAGACGAATTGCACATCAGATGAAGGTATTGGAGACTTCCGGCGGGAATCATGATGTACTTTGAAGAACCATCGATTCATTTCGATTGGATAAAATAGTCAAAAATGAATACGTTTTCGCCAAAAACCCTGCAATTATGCCTATTTTAAGCGGCAAGGGTTGTAATAATATGTATGATACGGTATGATTCCAAATTGTAATTTATTCATTAATAGATTGTATAAGGAACTGGAATATAGAGGAGGAATCATAATGGCTGATACAAAGAAGACTGTGGAGACAGTCAAAGAAGAAGTCAAGGTACCTGTAAAGAAGGCAGCCGATACCACAGCGAAGACTGCAAAGAAGGCTCCTGCAACCGCGAAGAAGACCGCTCAGAAGGCTGAGACTGAAACCAAGAAGGCAGCTGCAGCTGTTGAGAAGGAAACCAAGAAGGCAGCTGCAGCTGTCGAGAAGGAAACCAGGAAGGCAGCAGCTGCTGTCGAGAAGGAGACCAAGAAGGCTGCGGCAAAGGTAGAGAAGACTGTGAAGAAGACCACCACCGCTGCAAAGAAGACGACCGTAAAGAAGACGGCTGCGAAGAAAGCTGAGATCCAGACCACGGTTGCCCTTCAGTATCTCGGCAAGGATATCCCGACGGAAGATCTCTTTGAACAGGTCAAGACGATCTGGACCAATGAGCTTGGAAACAAAGCTTCTGACATCAAGTCCATCAATCTGTATCTCAAGCCGGAAGAGAACTGCGCTTACTATGTGATCAACGGTACGCAGACCGGACGCGTATTCTTCTGATTGAAGATCCGCACCTGATATTTGAATAGTCCAAACGGAAGAAGCTGCCGGCGTTTTGTCCGGCAGCTTTTGTTTTGCTTTTGTATTGAAGAAAATGTTTGGTAAATCAGCCCGATTTTCGAATGATTTTCGGTCAAAACGAACATGCCAGATTGATATCTGCAAATTTTAATGTTAGAATCGTTTCATTAGCAACTATATTTCCAACATGCAAGGAGGAAGATTTATGAAGAAGGTTCTTTCAGTGGTCCTTACGGGCGCTCTGGCTGCAAGCTTTGTGATGAGTGCATGCGCAGCTGAGACGATTAAGATCGGCGGCATCGGACCGACCACGGGCCCGGCCGCAATCTATGGATCCAATGTTAAGAATGCAATGGAAATCGCTGTTGAAGAGGTCAATGCCGAGGGCGGCGATATTCAGTTCGAGCTGGAGTTCGAGGATGACCAGCATGATCCGGAGGTTTCTGTCAATGCATACAACCATCTGAAAGACTGGGGCATGCAGATTCTCGGCGGAACCGTCACCACCAACCCGTGCCTGGCAGTCGGCGCAGAGGCAGTCAGCGATAATATGCTTCTCCTGACCCCGTCGGCATCTTCCCAGGATGTCATCGACACCGGCGACAACATTTTCCAGGTCTGCTTCACAGACCCCAACCAGGGAATCGCTTCCGCTGATTATATCTCCAACCAGGAGCTTGGAACGAAGATCGGCGTGATCTACAATTCCTCTGATCCGTATTCAACCGGTATCCTGAGCAACTTCCTGGCAGAGGCTGCGGAAGTCGGACTCGATGTCCTGGATCCCCAGGCGTTCACGGATGATAACTCCACCGACCTGACTACCCAGGTACAGGCCTGCAAGGACGGCGGCGCGGATCTGATCTTCCTGCCGATCTACTATACACCGGCAAGCCAGATCCTGAAGGCGGCTGACGATATGAATTATGACGTCAAGTTCTTCGGCGTTGACGGCATGGACGGCATCCTGTCTCTGGAAGGCTTCGACACTTCCCTGGCAGAGGGCGTTATGCTTCTGACCCCGTTCGTTGCGACGGCTACGGATGACGCGACGGTTGCTTTCGTAAAAGCGTATGCGGACAAGACCGGCGGAGATATCCCGAACCAGTTCGCCGCTGACGGATATGATGTTGTCAAGGCTCTGTACAAGGCCTGCACCGAAGCCGGCGTTACGGAAGATATGTCCCCGTCCGATATCTGTGAGGCTCTGAAGGAAGTGATGACTTCTGACGACTTCTCCTATGACGGACTGACCGGCTCGGATATGACATGGGATGCAAGCGGCGCCGTTTCCAAGGCTCCGCACGGCTTGATCATAGAGAACGGTGAATATCAGCCGATGGACTGATTCCATAAGACAGTATTGAAACCCGGACACAATCTCCGGACAGCCTGCGTGGCAGGCTGCCCGGATGAAACAGACAAAGAGAGGGGCTGCATTCAGCCCCTTTCTCAGTGCGCGAAGCAGGCGACAGCGTCCTGCTTTGCAAGGGAGCTAAGAATATGCAGTTTTTGTCGTATCTTGTAAGAGGCATATCACTTGGTAGTGTGTATGCGCTGATTGCATTGGGATATACGATGGTGTACGGTATCGCCAAGATGCTGAACTTTGCGCACGGCGACGTCATCATGGTCGGAGGCTATATGGTATTCTTCACATTCTGCAAGAACCAGGTGCCTCCTGTTCTCGCTGTGCTGTTCGCCATGTGCGTCTGCACGCTTCTGGGCATCACGATCGAAAAAATCGCGTACAAACCGCTTCGCGGTGCGCCGAAGCTTGCGGTTCTGATTACCGCCATCGGCGTCAGCTATTTTCTGCAGAACAGTGCCATGCTGTTATGGAAGTCCGATCCGAAGTCCTTTACTTCCATCGTGTCTTTCGACGGTGTAACACTGTTCGACGGCAATCTGCAGATCTCCGGGGAGACCATCGTTACGATTCTCGTGAGCGTCGTGATCATGATCGCCCTGATGCTGTTTGTCAAAAAGACAAAACCTGGCCGCGCCATGCAGGCAGTCTCTGAAGACCGCGGCGCTGCGCTTTTGATGGGAATCAATGTAAACGGCGTGATCTCCATGACGTTTGCGATCGGTTCCGCGCTGGCTGCCATCGCGGGAGCCCTGCTCCTGAGTTCTTATCCGACGTTGACGCCGACCACCGGCGCCATGCCCGGCATCAAGGCATTCGTTGCAGCTGTGTTCGGCGGGATCGGATCCCTTCCGGGCGCATTCATCGGAGGCATCCTTCTGGGCGTGATCGAAAACCTTTCCAAGGCATATATCTCAACGCAGCTTGCGGACGCAATCGTGTTCCTGGTATTGATTATCGTGCTGCTTGTCAAACCGACCGGCCTTCTTGGAAAGAAGACAACCGTGAAAGTGTGAGGTGAAGATTGTGGAGAAAAAAGGAAAAATGAAAAAGACCACAAAAACAACTCTCACTACGTTTGGCTTTGTGGCTGTATTCTGGGCTGTGATTGAGATTCTCACAGTGAGCGGGCATCTGTCTTCCAAACTGAACGGACTTCTGATTCCGGTATGCGCCTATATGATCATGGCGATCTCCCTGAATCTGGTTGTCGGATTCCTCGGAGAGCTTTCTCTTGGACACGCCGCATTCATGAGCGCCGGCGCGTTTGCGGGCATCTTCTTTTATACGACCGCGGGAGCGGAGCTTCCGGTCTATGTGTCCGTTCCGGTCTCATTTCTGATCGGCGGACTGGCGGCAGGAATCCTGGGCGTTATTGTGGGCGTTCCGGTTCTTCGCCTTTCCGGCGACTATCTGGCGATTGTTACGCTGGCATCCGGTGAAATCCTGAAGAATGTGCTCTGCGCACTGTATATCGGGAAGGATTCCGAAGGCATCCATATGTCCCTGAAGGATCAGTTCTCACTCGGGATGGCGCCGGACGGGAAGATGCTTATGAAAGGCGCGATGGGAATCACGGGGATCAAAAAGTTCGCGAACTTTAGCGTCGGCGTTGTGCTGATCGTGATCACGCTGATCTTTGTCCTGAATCTGATGAATTCCAGAGCCGGACGCGCGATCACAGCCATCCGGGATGATGAGATCGCGGCGCGCGCAGCCGGACTGGACCTGACCCGCTATAAGATGATCGCGTTTGTATCCGCAGCGGTGTTCGCCGGATTTGCCGGCGTGCTGTACGCACTCAATTATTCGGCCCTTGTCGCAGACAAGTTCGATTACAATCTGTCGATCAATGTGCTGGTTATGGTTGTCCTGGGCGGAATGGGGAATATTCTCGGCGGAATGATCGCCGCGATCATTCTCACGATCCTTCCTGAGCTGCTGCGCGGGTTCTCCCAGTACCGCATGTTTATCTATTCGATCGTTCTGATCGTCATGATGCTGTTCAACCAGGCGCCGGCATTTGTTTCCTGGAGACAGAGACTGATGGCACGCATCCGCCCGAAGGCGGCGGGAAAACAGGACGGAAAGGAGGAGCAGTGATATGGCACTTCTGGAAGTGACGAATCTGGGCATCTCCTTCGGAGGACTGCAGGCTGTGTCCGGTCTGGATCTTTCGATTGAACCGCGGCGTCTGTACGGGCTGATCGGTCCGAACGGGGCCGGCAAGACCACTGTATTCAATATGCTCACCGGTATGTATGCACCGGGTGAGGGGACGATCCGGCTGGACGGGGTGGATATCACAGGAAAGAATCCCGCGTTTATCTGCAAGGAAGGAATCGCGCGGACATTCCAGAATATCCGGCTGTTCCAGGATATGTCCGTTCTGGACAACGTCAAGGTCGGCATGCACAACCGTGTTGAGTATAATATGTGGCACGGGATCTTCCGCGACCGGACCTACCGCGAAAAAGAAGCGCAGATGGAAGAGCGGTCGATGGAGCTTCTGCGCGTTTTCGGCATTGATCAGAGAGCACAGCTGAAGGCGTCCCAGCTTCCGTACGGTGAACAGAGAAAGCTGGAGATCTGCCGCGCGCTTGCTTCGGAGCCGAAGCTTCTTCTGCTGGACGAGCCGGCTGCGGGCATGAACCCGAATGAGACCATGGAACTGCGCGAGACAGTCCGGAAGGTACGGGATGATTTCGGGATTGCGATTCTTCTGATCGAACATGACATGAAATTCGTCATGGGAATCTGCGAGGAGCTTACCGTGCTGGAATACGGACGGGCCATCGCGCACGGCGATCCGGAAACGGTCTGCAATGATCCGCGCGTAATCACTGCATACCTGGGAGGTGACGACGACTGATGGGAGAACTGCTGAAGGTTGAGGATCTGAATGTATATTATGGTTCCATTCATGCGATCAAAGGGATCTCCTTCCATGTGAACGAGGGCGAGATCGTCACGATGATCGGGGCAAACGGAGCCGGGAAGACGACCACCATGCATGCCATCTCCGGTCTGCTCAAACCCAGGAGCGGATCGATCGAGTACGACGGAAAGCTGGGATGGCTATAAGATCGTTTCACTCGGTCTTGCGCAGTGCCCCGAGAGACGGCGTGTATTTTCCGGACTGACGGTCCAGGAGAATCTGGAGATGGGCGCCTACGCGCGCAAGGACGGAAGAAGTGCCATCCAGGCAGACTACGATATGGTGTTCGAGCTGCTTCCCAGACTGAAGGAGAGGAAAAACCAGATGGCCGGAACGCTGTCGGGCGGTGAACAGCAGATGCTCGCCATCGGAAGAGCGCTGATGTCCAAACCGAAGATGCTGCTTCTGGATGAACCGTCCATGGGCCTGAGCCCGATCCTTGTCAGGGAAGTCTTCAAAACCATCGTGAATGTCAATGAGACCGGTGTTACGGTACTGCTGGTGGAGCAGAACGCGAAGATGGCGCTCAACATCGCAGACCGCGGATATGTGATTGAAACAGGCAGCATCACGATGGAAGGAAACGCCTCCGGCCTCGCCGATGACCCGAATGTCAAAGCGGCTTATCTGGGCGGCGGCGTATAAGCGGAACCCTTCAAGAACGCGTCGGCTTACCGCGCCGCGCCCGGTGCGTCAGCATCCTATTCCTTAGAGCGCGGCTGCGATCTGCCTGCGTTTATACGTGAAAGACTTATGACGTTCGTATGCAGCCGGAAAGACTGTGCCTTTGCACTTCTTTCCGGCTGTTTTGCGTCTGCGCACAACGTTACAGTTCACAGGACAGCCAACTCTGCTTTGAGTTTGTGGGCACACTGAAAACACGTTGCCTACCCGCGCTTTGCTTCGGTTGCATTGCAGCCTCTCCCAGCTCCTATAGAAG
>CAJOKX010000008.1 GCA_905235415.1 uncultured Lachnospiraceae bacterium | reverse complement strand
GCGAAAATGGATTCTCTCTCGAGTATCATTTTCTCCGGAGAAGAACCGCTGGATCCCAGCACAAAGAGCAATGCTCTGACTGTCCTGCAGCGTGCAAGAGAACTGAGAGTGGAGCCGCCGACCGTAGAAGCGCCGACAATTCCGGAACCGGCCAAGGATTCCGTTCTGCATGCGAAGGATATCCGGGAGACCGCTAAGATCATTGATCAGCAGCGTTTCAGCTATTATCAGAAGTATGCGGATTTTGAAGTTCCTGATTATGCTCCTGTGATCGACTCGATCGAGCGTGCCTCTGCGGCATTGCAGGAGAGCATTGAGCAGAAGAAGGAGAGCGAAGCGGTGTCCGTCCAGCTGAGAGATCTTCTGGATAAGTATCTTGAGTTCATGGATGAATACATCGAGTTTATGCGCGGTTACAACCGGAGCGATCCGGAACAGATCCAACGTGCAGAGGAACTGCAGGTCACATATGTCACGTATCTCAAGCAGCTGCGGGCATATGATGTGGATAAAATGTCCGAGGCCGACCGGAATTATTATAATGCGGTGACAGAGAGCGTTGCCCTCCGGCTTGCGGATGCAAACCTGGAGGAACCGCCCGAAGTTCTTCCGTGATATATCAGCCCAGCCCGGTGTGCTGCCATATTTGGCAATGCATCCGGGCTGGAATTATATAAGACGTTGATTGACTAATCCGGGCTGAAGGAGCGTACAGCTATGAGAAAACGAATATATGAGATTGTGGAACGGGCAGACACCAACGACCGCCCGAGTCAGATCTACGATGTCTTCATGATCATTGTCATATTCCTCAGCCTGGTACCGCTGGCTTTCAAAAGAGATACTCCATTTCTGACAGTTGTCGATAAAACAGCAGTGATGATCTTCATCGTTGATTACATCCTGCGGTGGATCACTGCAGATTACCGGCTCAACTGCTTTTCGCCCATTGCTTTTATACGCTATCCCTTCACTTTCATGGCCATCATCGATCTGCTCTCCATTCTGCCGTCACTGACCGTTGTGAACGATGCGTTCAAAGTACTGCGTGTGGTTCGGATGCTTCGTGCGATGAGAGTGCTGCGCATCTTCAAAGGCCTTCGGTATTCCAAGAATCTCCTCATTATCAGCGAAGTCATGAGAAAATCAAAAAAATCTCTAGCTTCCGTGGCCTTTCTGGCGTTCGGCTATATTTTGATTTCAGCGCTTGTAATCTATAATCTATACCATTGAGCCGGACAGCTTTAACACGTTTTTTGATGCTGTGTACTGGGCGACGGTTTCCCTGACAACCGTGGGATACGGCGATATATATCCTGTTACCGTGATAGGGCGTATCGTCGCAATGATTTCCTCACTGTTTGGGATTGCCATTGTTGCACTTCCCGCAGGCATTATCACTGCCGGGTACATGACGGAGATTCAGAAAAAAGATATCTGGGAAGACAGTGACGATATCTGAAACATGATATGAAAACATATGCAGGCCGTCGGAGAATCCGGCGGCCTGCAATCTGTCTGCCTGTCTGAAATGAGTAATCAGTTCAGGAAATCCTTCAGCTTCTTGCTCCTGCTGGGATGACGGAGCTTGCGAAGGGCTTTTGCCTCAATCTGGCGGATGCGCTCACGAGTGACGTTGAACTCTTTCCCAACCTCCTCAAGCGTACGGGTACGGCCGTCTACAAGGCCAAAACGCAGCTCCAGAACCTTTTTCTCCCTGGGCGCGAGAGTATCCAGTACTTCCTCCAGCTGTTCCCGCAGGAGAGAGAAGGATGCGGCTTCGGAAGGCTCGGATGCATCCTCATCGGGAATGAAATCACCCAGATGGCTGTCCTCTTCTTCGCCGATCGGTGTTTCCAGAGAAACCGGCTCCTGTGCGATTTTCAGAATATCCCTCACCTTTTCCACCGGCATATCCATTTCGGCCGCTATTTCCTCAGCACTGGGGTCGTGCCCAAGCTCCTGCAGCAGCTGGCGGGAGACCCGGATGGTCTTGTTGATGGTCTCCACCATATGGACCGGAATGCGAATCGTACGTGCCTGGTCCGCAATTGCCCTGGTAATTGCCTGACGGATCCACCAGGTGGCATAGGTCGAGAATTTGTAACCCTTGGTGTAGTCGAACTTTTCCACTGCCTTGATGAGGCCGAGATTGCCTTCCTGAATGAGATCGAGAAACAGCATGCCGCGGCCTACATAGCGTTTGGCAATGGAAACCACAAGGCGGAGGTTTGCCTCGGTCATGCGGCGCTTCGCTTCCTCGTCGCCTTCGGACATGCGCTTTGCAAGCTCGAGTTCCTCTTCGGGAGTCAGCAGAGGGATTTTACCGATTTCCTTGAGGTACATCCGCACTGGGTCATCCGTTGCAAAGCTGTCTATCAATGCGTCGGTATCCTCAATATCCGCGGGTGTAACTTCTTCCACATCGCTCAGATCATCCAGTTCCGGAAGAAGATCATCGTCCAGAACCAGGGGAATATCATCCGGAGAGATATCGATTTCAATTCCTGCCTGTTCCAACTGATCATAGAACTTGTCTGTTGCATCTGCATCCAGATTCAGCTCATTCAGCAGTTCCAGCTCCTTCGAAGTAAGTTTCCCGACTTTTCTGCCCTTTTCAAAAAGCTCTGCAAGACGCTCTTCCGATGTCCGCGTATCCGCAGGTGCCTCTTTCTTTTTTGAGGATTTTTTAGGACTCACATACAGCTCCGTCTCTTCCTGCCCGGCAATGTCCGCCCCGGCAGCTTCCTCGATAAGCTTGTCTGCCATGCTCTCGAGATCTTCCTCGGTCAGTTGCAGTTCGTCATTCATGCGTGGTACCCCTTTCGTTCTCTGAGACGGTCCGCCAGGATTCCCGCCTGCTCATCCAGATATAGGGTGTACAGCCTGCTGTAGGCAGACTGCTCTCTCAGCGCCTTTTCCCTGGCGCGGACATACCGCTCCGCGGACGAATCCGCTTTCTTCTTTGCATCAAGAAGGTCCTGCAGGTCATTTCCAAGTTCCCTGAAAACCTGCTGCCTCTCCTGTTCTTCCCGGACCTGCTGCGATACCTTCACCAGGCTCTGACCGGCATCCTGCAGCTTCTCCTGTTCTTCCTTCAGCGCAAGAAGGTTTCGCCCTTCCGCATCCCCGCGCTCCCGAATCTTCCTCACATCTTCCTCATGCCGCCCGATCTGCCCCTTCCGTTTCAGGGCGGACGATGACAGGGCGTCCAGTGTCTCGTACTCGGGGCGCAGATTCTTCAGACGGATCAGCTCTTCCTTCTGCGCATCCACCTCTTGCTTCTTCGCATCATGAAGACGCTGCTCTTCCTTTTCCGTCTCCAGCTCTTCCCTGTACCGGTCTACCTTCTGTTTCCGGTCCCGGATGCCTTCCTCCCACTGTTTCCTCTGACGGATTGTCTGCATGTCCGCGTCCGCCCTGCGCCTGTTCTGGTCGTTCTCCTCCAGCATGTTATCCAGCTGCAGGGCGATGCTGCCGTCTTCTTCAAGGATACGCCGGATCAGGTCCCCCGTCTCCTGCGTCGAAACGCCCTCGCCTTCACATTCAAGCACCTGCCGCACCTGCGAGCGCAAAGGACTGTTCTCATCACATCTGATCTGGCGCACATACTGCTTCTGGCTCTCTTTGAGAAGCTTCAGACTGTCCGTGACGCCCTTCAGATCCTCCAGGAGACGGTTCTGAAGATCATCGTAGAGAGAGGTTCCGAAGATGCTCCGGAAGATCTTAATGCGGTCCTCTGTAGAGGCGCTGATGAACCTGCGGAACTCTCCCTGCGCGATCATACTGATATTCCTGAACTGATACGCATTGAGGCCCAGAATCTCACAGACAGCCTCGTTTACGGCAGACGTCCCGGTCACATCCGCTCTGTCCGGAAAGGTCAGCTGCGCGCCTGCCTTGAGCGTTGTCGTCCCTTCCCCGCGTTTTTTCTGCCTCTCCTGGTCGGGCCAGCGCCGGATGGTATATTCCCGCCCCTCATGCACAAATGTCAGTTCGACAAATGTCTCCGTCCCGCTCAGGGCGTATCCGGACCTGAACCCGCCCGGCATTCTCAGCTCTCCGCTTGCCACACCGTAGAGCGCATAGCACACCGCGTCGAAGATCGTAGTCTTCCCGTGTCCGGTCTTTCCTGTGATCAGGTAGATGCCGCTCTCTCCCAGCCTGTCCATATCCAGCGTCTGCTCACCGGCATAGGATCCGAATGCTGACAGGGTCAGTCTGACAGGTCTCATGTATCCTTCCTCCCGCATGTGTGCGTTTCCAAAAGCGCGGTTCATCTGCCGCGCACGCCGCTGCCCGCTGCCTCTGCGTGCCGCCGCTCCCGGCTGCCTCTGCGATCTGCCTGCCCCGGGTGCCTCTGCGTGCCGCCGCTCCCAGGCTGCCTCTGCGTGTTCTACCGCTTTCCGGAGGCTTCCAGCTGCCGGATCAGGTCCGTGACATACGCTGCCTGGTCATCTGACATCTCCACGCCGTTCTGCTGCCGGTAGAAATCCTCGAACAGTTCCAGCGGACTCTTTGAAGCGATGTCTTCTTCCTGCGGAATCTGCGCATCCACAATCCGTCCCGAGCGCTCATAGCGCATCTGGAGAATATTCGGATACACCGCCCGGAGCGTCTGAAACGCATTCAGCGCCTCCGTCTCATCCGTGAGGGTCACACTGAGATAATTGTCCAGAATCCCTTTCTCCTCGCCGTATGCCGCCGAAAGCCGCACCTCGTCAAAGGCCCCCGTGATCATGGAGACCTCGCGCATCGGCGTAAGGCCGAGGCAGTCCACCTGCACGTCTCCCTTCTCCCCGAGGGTCACCTGCGTCACGGATTTTCTGTCTGACGCCTCCGAAAATGAGTACTTCAAAGGCGTCCCCGCATACCGGATCCTGCTGCCTGCGCGGACATTCTGTGGCGTATGGATGTGGCCCAGCGCAACGTAGTCAAACCCATCGTACACGCTGCCGTCCACATTTTCCAGGCCTCCCACCAGGATCTCCTCAGACTCACAGACGCTCGCGCCCGTCACAAACTGGTGCGACAGCAGCACGTTGCGCTGCGAGAAATCCACATCCATCGCCCCGATGGCGGCGCGGACCGCATCCGTATAAGAGCCGGCATCCTCCAGCTCAAAAAACCGGGCCGCCATGGAGGGCCGGATGTACGGAAGCAGGTAGAAATGCACGCATCCGAAGCGATCTTCCAGGTCGACCCTGCGCACCGTTTTGTCGTAAACCGGGGAGACATACACGCCCCTTGAAGACAGCAGCCTTCCCGCATAGGCCAGACGCTCCGGCGAGTCGTGATTGCCGCTGATCATCATGACCTTCGTCACATCCGAAAGCCTTGTCAGGAAATCGTCCAGCATCGCCACACTCTGCGCCGAAGGATCTCTCCTGTCATAGACGTCCCCGCAGATCAGCACCGCGTCGGGCCTGTGGAGAGACGCCAGCTGCACGATCTGGTCCAGGATAAAGGCCTGGTCCTCCGTCAGCGAATGGCCGTACATCTTCTTGCCGATATGAAGATCTGCTATGTGAAATACCTTCATCGAGATCCCCTTCCTGTGTGATTAATGCTCGCCGTTTCACAGAATCCATGTTACTATACACTGGTGTCCGGGTCAAAGGCCGGACGATGGAAGATGGATCTTCCGTTTTCAGAAAAACGCTCCGGAAGATCATCTGGAGCCGGTATGAGAAAGGGTTCGGAAATGAGTCAGACAGAAGAGAGACTGTATTTTACATCCGATTACATGGAAGGCGCCCATCCAAAGGTCATGGAGGCCCTTATGCGTACCAATCTGGTTTCTACGGAAGGGTACGGCGAAGACGCGTTCTGCCTGGACGCCGAAAGGCGGATCCTGGAAGCGTGCCGCCTTCCGGAGGGCGAGGTGCGTTTCCTGATGGGCGGAACGCAGGTCAACCAGTTCGTGATTGATACACTGCTGCCCCCGTGCACAGGCGTTGTCAGCGCCGCATCCGGTCATGTTTCGGTGCATGAGGCAGGCGCCATCGAGTTTAGCGGGCACAAAGTTCTGACGCTTGAAGAGCGTGAAGGAAAGATCGACGCCGGTTCCATCCGCAGGCTGTATCTGGACAGCATGGCGGACGCCAACCATGAGCATATGGTCACTCCCGGCATGGTCTATCTGTCCCAGCCCACGGAATACGGAACACTGTACAGCCTGAAGGAGCTCGAAGAGATCAGCGCTGTCTGCAGGCAGTATGCCCTTCCTCTATTCGTGGACGGCGCCAGGCTTGCGTACGCACTCGCGGCGCCCCATAACGATGTCACCCTCCCCGATCTCGGAAGGCTGTGCGACGTCTTCTATATCGGCGGCACCAAATGCGGTCTTCTGTTCGGCGAAGCGCTTGTCTTTACGAAAAAGGGCATGATTCCCCGTCTGACGGGACAGATCAAACAGCACGGAGCCCTGCTTGCCAAGGGACGCCTGCTCGGGGTCCAGTTCCAGACGCTGTTTACAGATCATCTGTATGAGAAAATCGGAGAACCCGCGATCCAAAGCGCCGCAGCTATCCGGGAAGAGCTGTCCGCACGCGGCTTTGAGCTCAGCGTGCACGCAGAAACGAACCAGATCTTCTTCGCCATCAACAATGACCTGCTCGAAGACCTCGGCAGAAAGGTTTCCTATGGGTTTATGGAAAAGATCGATGACAATCGATCCATGATCCGTTTCTGCACATCATGGTCAACGACAGAGGAAAAGACGAACGCCCTGATCCGGGTGATCCGTGAAATGTGAATCCTGTTTCATCCTGTCATATACTGCAGGATCTGAGCCCTGAGATCTGAGCTCTTGGATCTGAGACATGAGACATACGGCCTGCGCGGCATCCGGATGCCGGGCAGGCCTTTTTAATCTGTATTATGATCTGTGCGCTCCGTCTTCCAGAAGATCCGGCCTTCTCTCCTTTGTGATACGCAGCGCCTCGCTGCGCCGGAAGGCTTCGATCTTTGCATGGTCTCCTGACAGAAGCACTTCGGGAATCTTCTCTCCCCTCCAGTCTGCAGGCTTTGTATACTGGGGATGCTCCAGTAGCCCCGCCTCAAAGGATTCTTCTATGGTCGCTTCCCTCCGCAGGACGCCCGGAAGCAGACGGATCACAGAATCCATCACGACCTTCGCCGGAAGCTCGCCTCCCGTCAGCACATAATCTCCGATCGTATAGACGCCATCCGCATGATCCAGGATGCGCTCATCCAGTCCTTCGTAATGCCCGCAGATGAGGACCAGGTGCTCCAGCGCGGCAAATGCATGGGCCGTCTTCTGCGTATAGCGCCTGCCCGCAGGCGTCATCACAGCCGTATAGCATCCATCGGTCCTGACAGACTCCAGCGCGTCCAGGACCGGGCCGCACCGCATGACCATCCCCGCGCCGCCGCCATATGGATCATCATCGATATGTCTGAAGCTTCCTCCCGCAAAGGGCCTGATATCCACAATGTCGATCTGTGCAGCGCCTGAAGACAGCGCGCGCGCAATCACAGGCTCCTTCATAAAATCTCCGAACATTTCCGGAAAGATCGTCAGTACGGATATCTTCATGGCTCTCCCTTCTTTACGGGGCCTGATTCTACGAGACCTGATCCTGCGGAACCTGATCCAGGTACGTCATTCCCCGCCAAGGTCATATTTGACCAGATTCATGCTGACCGCCCCGACTGCCGAAAATGTAATCCGCTGCGCCCCCATGTCCGTGTACAGGTTCGCCGTGATCGTCTGCGCGCCGTCGTTGATAAACGCCTCCACGCTGTAGCGGTCCAGAAGCAGGCGGATCTTCAGCTTATTGTCCTTCATGGGCACCAGCGCCCTTCTCTGATGAATGATCGCCCTGCGCGATCCGGAGAACTTCCGGTCTATCTTCATGATCTGGTCGGCAGGATGATAGCTCAGCATCGTATAGTATCGTCCCCCCGCGGCAAATTTGATCGTAAACTTGTCAAAGGGCTCCTCCGGATCCGCGTTGCTGAGCTCGATCTCCAGATCCGCGATCCTTCCCCTGACGCCCTCCAGCTCCATCTCGCCGCTGACGTATACATTTTCATAGGCGACTTTATTCTTCCTGATCTGCTCCAGTTCCCTCACCGGCCACTGGTACAGCCGTCCGTCTCTCACCGACAGCTCTCTGGGTATGGTCATCTGTCCGAACCAGCTGGTCGGATCCAGCCGGTAGCCAGGGGTCGTGTCCCAGTTCTGCATCCAGGCGATCATGATGCGCCTTCCGTCCGGCGCCAGGATCGTCTGCGTCGCGTAGAAATCGATCCCGTAATCGATTGCCTGATCATGCTGCGGCGTAAACACGCCGCTCTTTTCATCCAGATCACCGATCAGGCACAGGGTTCCGTTCCCGTTGTGATATTCAAATCCCTCCGGAAGCATATCCATCGGACTGGTCAGGATCACCCATTTCTCATCCATCCTGAACAGCTCCGGGCACTCCCAGACCTTCCCGAAGCGCTCATTGTTCCGGATCAGGATCCTGCCTCTGTCCCAGTGAATCCCGTCCGGACTGCGGAACATCGCAAGTCTTGCGTCCCGCCCGATCGTCGCGCAGCAGGTCACGATCCTGTAGGAACCGTCTTCCTGCCGGATGATACTGGGATCCCTGAAATCATACGGGCTGCAGCCCTCGGGCAGATCCTCCGATGTCAGGACCGGGTTGCCCTCGTATTTTTCATACTCCGTCCCGTCCCCGAATGCAAGGCACTGCTGCTGGAAATCATGCACGGTTCCGTCTTCCAGTTCACGGCGCAGGACCCCTGTGTAGATCAGCATCTGACGCCCGTCCGGCAGGGTCACGGCAGAACCCGAGAAACAGCCGTCCGCGTCATACGCCTCGTCGGGCGCAAGCGCTGCGGGCAGATAGGTCCAGTGCAGGAGGTCCTCAGACACCGCATGGCCCCAGTAACACGGCCCCCAGACGGTATTGTACGGATAATACTGATAAAACAGATGATACTTTCCCTGATACCAGGAAAACCCGTTCGGATCATTCATCCATCCCACACGGCTGGAGAGATGATAGGCCGGTCTTTCCTCATCCGGAATGCAGTTTCCCATATTCTCTTCATAGCTTCTGACTTTGGACAGTTTCTCGCTGATCTTCATACGCCCTCCGGCTTCTGCATGTCTCCTTGATTGTTCCTGGTACAGCACAGGCGCAGCAGATGTTCACATCTCTATCCACTGCGCCCGCGCGATATTTTATTCAGTTGAAGTCTCTTCCGTCTGCGGGATCATCAGCCCTTGACAGCGCCGGAAGTGACACCCTCTACGATATACTTCTGCATCACCAGATACAGGATCAGGATCGGCAGCATCGCGAGGATCAGAGCCGCAAGCACGCAGCCCATATCAGATCCGCCCATCGACCCGTAGAAGATCTGGGTTGCGATCGGGATCGTATAGAGCGGCTTGTTGGTAAGAACCAGGCTCGGAAGCAGGTAATCGTTCCAGAAAGCCATCGCATCGATAATCGCTACCGTTGCGGTTGTCGGCCCGAGGAGCGGATATACGACCTTCCAGTAGGTCTGCCATCTGGAGCACCCGTCGATCAGGGCAGCCTCTTCAAGTTCCAGCGGAATGTTTGTCTTGATTGCGCCGCTGTACATGAAGGTTGCCATGGAAACCGAGAATCCGGTATGCATCAGAATCAGCGTCAGCCGGTGGTTTAACACATTCAAGGTTCCGCCGTAGATCGAAACGATCGGGATCATCAGAACCTGGAACGGAATGACCATGGAGGCGATCATCAGAGCATAGATCAGCCTGCAGGCAGTCCAGTTGTTCCTGGTTACGACAAATGCGCACATTCCCGAGAACAGCAGGGTCAGCACTGTAGCGGAAACCGTAATGATCAGAGAATTTCCGAATGAACCCCAGAAGTTCATCTTCTCCATCGCGGTCGGGAAATTGCTCGTGACAAATCCCTTTCTGGGTCCGATCAGTGCCAGCGGGAATCTGTTGATATCCGTATTCGCCTTAAAAGCGTTGATTAAAGCGATGATAAACGGGAAGATAAATGCAATAAAGAGGATGACCAGGACAACCCACATGACCGCATTTACGATCTTTCTGTGACGTGCCGCTTTCGCATTTTCAAGTTCATACATTATGCAGCCACCTCCCCTTTACGTCCGATGTAGACCTGTGTTACACCGACAACCGCGCAGACAAGGAAGAGGATCAGAGCCTCTGCCTGTCCTGTACCGAATGCACGCTCTGTGAACGCTGTCCGGTAGACGTGCATGGCAGCCATGACCGAAGAGTTGTACGGTCCGCCCTCTGTCAACGTCAGGTTGACATCGTACACCATGAAGCATCTGGTAATGGACAGGAATATGCACTGTACAAAGGATGCTCTCATCAGCGGGACGATAACCTTCCATGTTGCCTGTGACTGTGTGCAGCCATCGATCTGCGCTGCCTCAATCAGGCTCTTGGATACGCTCATGAATCCTGCAACATAGATCAGCATCATGTAGCCGGCATACTGCCATACTGCCACGATAATCATGCAGGCCATGGCTCCGGAAGGCGTTCCGAGCCAGGAGTTCTTTAATAATCCGATGTTCAGGTTTTCGCCGATTGCGACGAATGCGCTGTTGAACACGAATTTCCATACATAACCGAGGACGATGCCGCCGATCAGGTTCGGAATGAAGAAGCCTGCACGGAAGAAATTCTGTCCCTTAATGCCTCTGGTCACCATATAGGCCAGAAGGAACGCCACAATATTTACCAGTATAACCGCAATCGCCGAGTAAATCAGCGTTCTGCCCATCGCCACCCAGAATGCCTTGTCACTGAAAGCGGACGCATAATTGGCAATTCCGACAAAAGGCTTGGATGTGGAGATTCCGTCCCAGCTGGTAAAGGTCAGATAAAAACCATAGATCAGCGGGAGGACGACAATTCCGCAGAACAGGAGCGTTGCAGGACCGGCAAACATGAGATACTGACTGACCTTATAAGACATTGTATTTCTTTTCATCTCAGTCTCCCTACCTTAAATACTCAGGAAGAGGTACCGGTACCTGCCGATACCTCTTCCGTTTTTACATATCTGTCAGTTTCGATAAGAATCAGGCGATTCAGATCAGTGCTCGATAACGGCTGCGCCCTTCCAGTACTCGGTCAGCTCATCAGCAAGGCCTTCTCTGTCGATCTCACCGCCAAGGTACTTCTGCATGCTTGCGCCTGCCTTGGTGATGTGATCATCCGGGAAGAAGTTGTAGTTCGGGATCAGGTTTCCTTCATCCGCATATGCCTTGACAGAAACAGAGAGCGGATCGGAGACTTCCAGCGTATTGCTCTTATACGGGGAAACCAGTGCGCAGGTATTCGTTACGAAATCCTGTCCTTCTTCGTCCATAGCGAACCAGTTGATGAAATCCTTCGCTGCCTGCTGCTGCTCTTCGGAAACGGAGCTGTCGATGAAGAAATACTTGGATCCGCCGCCGACAAGCTTCTCGTTGGAGCCGTCATCCATATTCTGCGGAACCGGCATCATGCCCATCTCACAGTCAGATTCGGACTGAACGATCAGGGACCAGTCCCAGTTGCCGCCGAACATGAATGCCACATCGCCCCATGCCAGCATATCCTCGGACTTGTTGCGCTCTGCATTGACTGCAGCGTCCTTCGAGTAGTTGTACTCCATCAGGACATCAAAGGTATCCATCAGGGAATTGAACTTCTCGTTGTTGATGATGTCGCCTTCGCCGGCTACGAGCTGCTGCACGTAAGCTTCCGGATCTTCCTGCTCTTCGATCCACTGTGCAAGATAGTGAGCCGCAAGAGACCAGTCTTCCTTCATGATGGCAACCGGGGCATCCATTCCGCCGTCGACCAGCTTGTCAAGGAGTTCCTTGAATGCATCCAGGGTCGCATAATCCGCCGGATCGAAATCTTCACCGGTGATATCCTCGATCGCGGTCTTGTTGTACATCACGCCGCGTGCCTCGACGCAGAACGGAAGAGCGGCAACCTTGCCGTCGATCTCGATTGCATAATCGGTATCAGCCGCAGCATCCAGATCCGAAAGATCAATACCGTGTTCCGGAGTCAGGGAATAAATGTCTTTTGCGTCGACCATGGAAAGGACATACGGGTTATTGGAAGAATATCTGGTTCCCATATGGGTGATGACCGGGTCATTGGACATCGCCACTTCCATATTGACGTCGTATTCGTCGGAATAAACTGCTGCTTCATCTTCAAACTGGGTCTGAATCTCAGACTTGGAATTGAAGACGGTAAGGTCTGTAGCAGCCAGAACCGGAGATACGGTCATTGCAGCCGCTGCAAGAGTTGCAATTGCGAGACTCATTTTTCTCATTGCACATTTCCTCCTTAGAAATATGGATTCGATTGAATAGCTATCTTCAATGTAGCATCCTGCCCGAAATATGTCAACCGCTTAACATGTTTGATCTGCATTTTTGGTTGTAATTTACAATTTATTTAACCTTTTATTGTGCACTATCCTTAAAAAAGAGACGTGCAACGACGTCTCTTCTTCGTGGTAACCGCTCTTTTCTTCTCTCTCTGATACATTTTCCCCCGCAGGAAAGCTCCCGGATGCGTATCATCCTGTGGCCGTGGATTCTCTGCGCGTCAGCCGGACGTGGAAGGTTGTCCTGACCGGTATGCTCTCCCCCTTCGCGGCCCTGCTGATAAACTGCATGCAGGCGTCCGCCATCTCCGCGACCGGCTGGTGGATCGTTGTCAGCGACGGATCCGTCAGCTCCGCGAGCATGACGTCATCATATCCCAAAACCTTCACATCCTCGGGAACCTTTCTGGATCTTGCCCGAAGCGATTTCAGCACCATCGCCGCGATCACATCCGATCCGGCAAAGATTCCGTCCGCATCCGGAAACTCATCCAGAAATGCATTAATTTCCGGCATGTAGTCAAGATCACGGATTCTCTCGGCTTTGCACACCCGGTTGTACGCTTCCACGCCTTCACTTGCCCTGCAGGTTTCCAGAAATCCTTCGCTCCTTGCGTCTGCCGGCATATTGACAGGCCCGGCGCCGCTGATGCTCAGAATCTTCCTGCATCCTGCCTGGATCAGTTCCTGCGCCGCCAGAACGCCGCCCTCGTAGTTGTCACACTCCATAGCCGCGTCCGAGTCATCGGCAAACAGCTCATAGGCAATCACGGGAAGTCCCAGATCCCTGAGCTTTGTTGTGCTGAAATCGCCGGAGCACAGGATCAGCCCTGCCACCCTGTTGCTGGAGCACAGCCTGACGTACTCTTCTTCCCGCTCCGCCTTTCCATGCGAAGCAAAGAGCAGGATCTCATATCCCTGCCTGCGGGCGGACGCATCCAGGCAGCTGATCAGTTTCGCGAAATACGGATGATCGATGTTCGGAACGATCACGCCGATCATACTGCTCTTTTTCCTGGACAGAGAGCGCGCCATCTCATTGGGCTGATAATTCAGCCTGGCCATTGCCCGCTGCACGCTCTCCCGGGTCTCATCGCTGATATATCCCCGGTTATTCAGAACGCGGGAAACAGTCCCGACGGACAGTCCGGCCTCCCGCGCAACATCTTTCAAAGTCGCCATCGTTCTCCCTCTCCGGCCGCTTAAGTCGCCATCATTCTCCCTCTTCGGGCGCTTATGTGAACATGTTAAGCGCTAAACTTATGGTAACATCCTCCTGCGTCCGCGTCAATATAAGATGTTTCTATGACGAACAGGCAGAAAAAGCCGGGCAGACACATACCGTCTGTCCCGGCTTCCGGATTCCTGCAATATCGGTTTCCAACACTCTTTATTCCGCTGCGGCTGTCAGTTCGCCGTCCACATCGTCGATCACGATCGTCTGTCCCGGCATGACCTCTCCTGACAGGATCTTTCTGGCCGCAAGCGTTTCTACATTCTTCTGAATATAGCGCCTGAGCGGTCTTGCGCCAAACGCCGGATCATAGCCGCCTTCCACGATGGCATCCTTCGCAGCCTGCGTCAGACGGATCCTGAGCTGCTGTGCAGCGAGCCGCTCGTTCAGCCGGTCGATCTGCAGATCGACAATCTGCCCGATATCATCCCTTCCAAGCGGATGGAACAGAATGATCTCATCCAGCCTGTTCAAAAACTCCGGACGGAAATGCGCTTTCAGGTCTGCCTGCACTGCGCCGGCCGCTTCCTCACTGATCTGCCCGTCCTCCTGAATCCCTTCCAGAAGATACTGTGACCCTATGTTGGAAGTCATAATCAGGATGGTATTCTTGAAGTCCACGGTCCGTCCCTGTGAATCCGTGATCCTTCCGTCGTCCAGCACCTGCAGAAGGATGTTGAACACGTCCGGATGTGCCTTCTCGATCTCATCAAACAGCACCACGCAGTACGGTCTGCGCCTGACTGCTTCCGTCAGCTGTCCGCCTTCATCGTATCCGACATATCCGGGAGGCGCTCCGATGAGTCTGGATACGGAGAACTTCTCCATATATTCACTCATATCGATCCGGACCATGTTGTTCTCATCGTCAAACAGGTTCTGGGCCAGCGCCTTGGCAAGTTCGGTCTTGCCCACGCCGGTCGGCCCAAGGAACAGGAAAGATCCGATGGGTCTTGACGGATCCTGGATGCCGGCCTTGGATCTGAGAATCGCATCCACGGTCCGGTCCACCGCCTCATCCTGTCCCACAACTCTCTCATGGAGTTTGCTTCCCAGAGCCAGGATCTTCTGACGCTCGCCTTCATTCAGCTTGGCGACCGGGATCCCGGTCCAGCGGCTGACCACCCGGGCAATCTCCTCCTCACCCACCGCCTCGTGCACAAGGGAGAGATCTTTTTTCTTAAGAATCTCCTCTTCTTCCGCAAGCTGCTGCTGCAGACGCGGAAGTTCTCCGTACTGGAGCCTTGCCGCTTCGTTCAGGTCGCTCTTCTGCTTGGCGGATTCGATCTGCCGGTTGATCTCATCGATCTGTTCACGCAGGACACTGAGATTGTTGACCGCATTCTTTTCATTGTCCCACTGTGCCTTCCGGGCTGAAAACTGTTCACTGAGATCGGCCAGTTCTTTCTGAAGATTCTCCAGACGCTCCTTTGATGCAGCATCCGTCTCTTTTTTCAGTGCTGTCTCTTCAATCTGCAGCTGCATGATCCTGCGGTTCAGTTCATCCAGTTCGGCAGGCATCGAGTCCAGTTCTGTCTTGATCTGGGCACACGCTTCATCCACCAGGTCAATGGCCTTGTCCGGAAGGAAGCGGTCTGTGATATATCTGTGAGACAGCGTAGCCGCCGCAACCAGCGCACTGTCCGTGATCTTGACGCCGTGATAGACTTCATAGCGCTCCTTGAGCCCCCGCAGGATCGAGATGGTATCCTCGACGGTCGGCTCGTCCACCATGACAGGCTGGAATCTTCTCGCAAGCGCGGCGTCCTTCTCAATGTATTTTCTGTACTCATCCAGCGTCGTGGCGCCGATGCAGTGCAGCTCCCCTCTGGCAAGCATAGGCTTGAGCATATTGCCCGCATCCATGGCGCCGTCGGTCTTCCCGGCCCCTACAATCAGATGCAGTTCATCGATAAAGAGCAGGATCTGCCCGTCGCTCCTGGACACCTCCTGCAGAACCGCCTTGAGCCTTTCCTCAAACTCGCCTCTGTACTTGGCGCCGGCCACCAGAGCCCCCATATCCAGGGAGAATACCTTCTTGTCCTTCAGCGCTTCCGGGACATCCCCCTTCGCGATCCTCTGGGCAAGCCCCTCGACCACCGCCGTCTTGCCGACGCCCGGTTCGCCGATCAGCACCGGATTGTTCTTCGACTTCCTGGAGAGGATCCGGATGACATTGCGGATCTCCTCATCCCTTCCGATGATCGGATCCATCTTCTGCTCTCTTGCCTTCTGTACGAGTTCGGTTCCGTACTTATTCAGCGAATCATACGTGTCCTCCGGCGTGTCCGTCGTCACGTTCTGATTCCCCCTGACGGTAGACAGAACCTGGAGGAACCGCTCCCTTGTGATTCCGAACTCCTTCAGGAAGGAACTCATGGAAGGCGACGCGTAGTCCAGAATGGACAGGAAAAGATGCTCGACAGAGACATACTCGTCTCCCATCTTCTTCGCCTCATCCTCGGCATTGATCAGCGACTTATTCAGATACTGTCCGACATAAGGCTGACCCGCCCCCGAAACCTTGGGTCTCCTGTTCAGCGCACTCTCCAGCGCATTGTCAAAATACTCCTTCTGGATGCCCATCTTCTCGATCAGTCTTGCCGTCAGTGAGTCATCCTGATGAATCAGCGCGTACAGCAGATGTTCCTGCTCGATCTCCTGGTTGCCGTACTCCGACGCAACCTTCTCGAGCATATTGACCGCTTCAATTGATTTCTGTGTGAATTTCTGTATATTCATGTGCTATCCTCCTATTCCGGAAAGATATCCATCTCATATCCATCCTGTTTTATGATGAGGCCGATACCCGGATGCACACAACTGCGCCTGCATCCATTTTCCAAATCAGGGGATTTAAGCCTCTGAATCTGTTATAGCACACGTTGTTAGCACTGTAAAGAGGTGAGTGCTAATTATTTTCAGACTGCCTGCCGGGCGCGGCATAGGAATATCAAGACTCGTCCATCCCTATTGCGCGGAAGTCAGTAACAATGTACTTTCACCATGTTCTCGCCTTGTTCTGTGAAGTTTCTTGATCAGGTTATATAATCGTATATATACTATCTGAGGAGGTGATCAATATGATGACTGCAAAGGTTTTTAAAAATGGAAATTGTCAGTCAATCAGGCTTCCTGAGGAGTGTCATTTTTCATCAGATGAGGTGCTGGTGAACAAGATTGGTGATATTGTGATTTTGCTTCCCAAGCAGAATAAATGGGATTCTTTTGTGAAGGCAATAGATATGTTCTCAGACGATTTTATGACTGACGGATGGACAGCGGATATGGTACAGGAGCGTGAAGAGCTATGAAACATATGCTTGACACCAATTCTGCAGAGTCAGTCATCTGAGAATCGAAAACTGGAGCTGAATAACATAACACACTTATCCTCAAAAAGACCCCGGGCAGATCGCCCGGGGCCTGGAGTCCGGAATGGTTCCGGAACAGTTTCGGATTTCTTACAGACGCGTTGCAGCCAGCGCTTCCACTTCTTCCAGCTTCGGCATCACTCTCAGCGCCCCCTTGCGGGTTGTGATAATGGATGCGGCTGCGTTTGCGTAGACCAGCAGCTCTCTCAGATTCTCTTCTGTCAGATTGTCCAGACCGTACTTCAGCACATAATGAATCGAGCTTGCGCAGAAGGTGTCGCCGGCTCCGGTCGTCTCGATCGTCTTATCCGTCAGGAAAGGCTTCTCCTCCAGGCGCATGCCCTTATAGTATGCCCGGCTGCCTTCCTTGCCCAGGGTGACCAGAACAAGCGGAATCTGATACTGATCGATCAGCATCTGCGCGCCCTTGTCATAGTCATCGGTTCCGCACATAAACTCGACCTCATTGTCGGAAATCTTCAGAAGGTCGCACTTCCCGAGGCCGTATGCGATCTCTCTCTTCGCGTCGTCCAGCGACCTCCACAGCGGTTCTCTGAGGTTCGGATCAAATGAGATGACTGCGCCGGAGTCCTTCGCAACATCGATCGCATATCTCGTTGCCTCTCTCACCACCGGATCGGTCGAAGAAAGCGTTCCGAAATGGAATACCTTTGCATCCCTGATCAGATCCGTGTTCACCTCATCTTTGCTGAGCATCATATCCGCACCGGGATTGCGGTAGAATGAAAAGTCGCGGTCTCCGTCTTCATACGTGTGAACGAAGGCAAGCGTCGTATGCACTTCCTTATCCACCAGGATCCCCTTTGTATCGATCCCGCAGCCGCCGACCGCTTCCAGAAGGATCCGGCCGAACATGTCATCGCCCACCTTCCCGATAAAAGCGGTTTTTTCTCCGTAATTCTGAAGCATCGACAGCACATTGCCCGGGGCGCCGCCGGGATTCACCTCCAGAAGAGGATTGCCCTGCGCGCTGAGTCCGGTCTCCGTGAAATCGATCAGCAGTTCTCCAAGTCCTACTACATCATACGTTTTTCCCATAACAGCCTCCTGCATACAGCATGTGGTTAAACAAGTCTTAGATTCATTTTACACGATATTCATGCACAAGGCAAAGTTAAAATGGAGAGTCCGCCGCGCGAAATAGAGAGGCCGCCGTGCAAAACAGAGCGTCCACCGTCAACAATGGAGCGTTCGACGAATAGAATGGAGCGTCCGCCAGATGCACCAACATAAAACAGGGCCCCTGCACATCCCGCAGGAACCCTGTCTTTTCAAATCATTCTTTTAAGCAGAAACTTCCGTATCGAAACCGGCCGCCTCCGGCCGCTCTTCCTTATGCTTCTGTCTCTGCCTCCGTCTCGGCTTCCGTCATGCCTGCCAGTTCACTCTCGGTCTCGGTTTCGATGATCAGGTCGATCTGAACCGTCTTCTCAAGGTACTCAAACGTCTTATCCATGAGAAGGCTGATCCGGATGGTTTCTTCATCAACCACCTGCCTGAGCGCATCCGCGGAATCATATCCGTACATAGCGGCATATGCCTCGCAGCCTTTGTCATATTCGCTGTCAGAGACGGTCAGGTTCTCGTGCTCCGCAACCGCTTTCAGGAGCATCTCCTCCTTCAGCGTCTGCTGCGCGGCGCTCTGCACCTGCTGCATGAATGTATCCTGATCCACCTTCAGATAGGTCTGGAGGAAGGAGGAGAAGTCGATCCCGTACATGTCCGCATACTGCTGATAGGTCTGTACCAGGCTCCCCGAAACATAATTCAGAAGATCTTCCGGATACTCCGTGATCGGATACAGTCCGAACAGCTGCTTCATAATCTCCGTATCCACTTCCGTCTGCCAGGCATTCTGTGCCTCTTCGGAGTCATCTGCGGGCGGATAGATACTGAACGAGATATCCTTGTACTTTTCGTCGCTGACATTGAGATAGTCGGACGCGTCATAGTCCGGTCTGGCCGCAGGAACATCGACCTTCACGGGAGCATCTTCCTGTTTCGCATCCATCGCTTCAGTCGAGATCTGCTCCGTCTGTTCTGAGGGAAGATCCGCGTCCTCTTCCGCCTCCCCGGCCATGGGGTTTATCAGAAGCATCCCGCACAGCACCGAAGAAATCAGAAGTGCGGATGGTATTTTTTTCATCATGCCATGGGTCCCCCTTTTCTCCACTTCCTTCTGCAGTCTCTCTCTTACGCTTCGCTCTCCGTCTCAGACGCTGCAGTCTCTGCCTCTGTCTCTGCTGCAGCTTCCGCCTCTGTCTCGGTAAATGAGAAGTCCTCAGACTCATAGATCACTTCGACATCCGCATTCTCTGTAAGCCAGTTCATAACCTTCAGCTCCAGCTCATTCGCGCGGACATACCCCATATCCTGGCCGTAGACAAGCTCTTCCACTTCGATTCCATACTGATCCGCATACCCCTGCAGGACTTCCTGAAGTTCGTCATCCGTCATCGTGATGCCTTCCTTCTCGGCAATCGCTTCCAGAATCACTTCCCGCTCCACGGACTGCGTTGCGGACGGAATCAGTTCCTCTGCTTCGAACTCATCGTAGGTCATGCTGTAGGCAGCTTCCACGAAGTCTTCCTTACTCATTCCATACATAGCGGCATACGGGTCAATATACTGCGCCACGATCATATCCTTTGTGTAATCGATATTCGCCTGCGGAAGCTCTTCGGGGCTGTACATATTCAGCAGCGTGGCGGCCACAGCGTTTGTCACGGAACTCTTGTACTCGTCATCATAAGAGGACTGCAGTTCTTCACGGATGGACTCTTTGTATTCATCAACGGTTGTGAATTCGCCGTCGGAAAGCTTCTCCGCGATCTCATCCGTAATCTCCGGAATCTCAGTGACATAATTGATCGTGACCGTGAACACAACCTGCGCTCCGTTCAGATTCTCAACGCCATAGTTCTCCGGGAATGTGACATCCAGGTCGACCGTGCTGCCGATCTCTTTGCCGATCAGTCCTTCTTCAAAGCCCGGGATAAATGTACCGGAACCGATCACCAGATCGGTGCCTTCAGCGGAACCGCCCTCGAATTCCTCGCCGTCCTTCTTGCCGACATAATCGATGTTGACATTGTCGCCTTCCGCAACAGTTCCTTCCTTCTTCTTCACAACCAGGTCGTCATAGTCTTCCAGATAATAGAAGGCATCATCGATCTCAGACTGGATCTCTTCATCCGTCACCTGCTGTGCCGGAGCAACCTGGACCTTGATATTCTTGTAGTCGTCATCTTCGATCGTGAGATAGTCATCTACATTGTACTCCGGTCTCGGAATGATCTCCGGCTCGGTTTCCGTATAATCAAACTCATCGTACTCGCTCTCGGTTTCCCAGTAAGCGTCCCAGTCTTCCTCATCCTCGGTATCCCAGTAAGCGTCCCAGTCACCCTCGCTCTCGGTTTCCCAGACGTACTCCCAGATGTCGTCCTCGGTTTCCCATCCGTCTTCGCTCTCATCCTCCAGGATGATCTCAAAGTCTTCCTCGGTTTCCGGTACGACGTCTGCAGCCTCTTCCGTCTCATCCGTCACTTCAAAGACAGCCTCCGTCTCCGCAGCGGTTTCAGCGGCAGCCTCGGTCTCAACAGCCGTTTCAATGGCAGCCTCCGTCTCAACAGCCGCTTCAGCGGCAGCCTCGGTCTCAGCAGCAGCTACTTCGGTTTCTGCCGCGGCCGACGTCTCCTGCGCCTGCTCGGATTCAGCCTTTCTCTGCGGTACGGGTGCCTCCGTCTCTTTCTTGGAACTGCTGCAGCCTGCAAGAATCAGAGCGCATCCTGCTGCCATCGCTACAAGAACCTGTTTCTTCTTCATAATTACACAACCCTTTCTGTTTCTGCAAAGTGTATGCACGGAACCATGCAGAGTGTTCCGTGTATATATGTCTGCCTGCTTCAGACAATCCATTGTTCAACTCATCCCCAACGGCAGCAATCTCCAAAAAGACGCTTGTCCCTGCTCTCTGCATGGAAGCAGATGCGTCTTTTCCGTTCAGACCCTGCCGCTCAATACTATATCACACTTCTTGCGCTTTCGTACAGAAAATGGTAAAATTCCTCCTATGCTGAATCGGGATTCTTTTTCCCGCAGCCAATCCAGATCGGGCGCCCGCCTTCCACGGAGACGGAAGTGCGCCGGCAGAGTTCTATTCGGAGGAAACCCACATGTCACCATTATTGATTACGCTTCTTATTATTCTGGCAGTCCTCGTTGTAATCCTGATCGTGCTTTATTTCGTAGGGAAAAAGCTCCAGAAACGTCAGGAGGAGTCACAGGCGCAGATGGAGGCCGCCAAGCAGACCGTTCAGATCTTTGTCATTGACAAGAAGCTTCTGCCTGTCAAGCAGTCCGGTCTTCCACAGGTTGTCATCGACCAGACTCCGAAGCTCATGCGCCGCTCCAAGATGCCGATCGTGAAGGCACGTGTGCAGGGAAGGATCATGACACTGGTCGCTGACCAGAAGATCTACCCCGTGATCCCCGTCGGCAAGGAGGTCAAGGCAGTGATCAGCGGTATCTACATCATGGATGTGAAGGCGATCCGCGGCACGCTTGACACGCCGCCCAAGAAGGAGAAGTGGTACAAACGGATCGGCCGCAAAAACAAAGACGCCGCCGCTTCCGCCCCCAAAACATCCGGAAAGAAAAAGAACAAATAATCATAAAAGATTTTCAGAAAACGCACCGTGCATCCTGATGTACGATGCGTTTTTTCTGCGGGCGCAAGTACGCCGATAGCGTACTTGAACGTCAGTTGATGATCACAATCTCCCCGGCGCCCGAGGCGGCTCCGGAATCCTGATAGGTACTGCCATCCGGAAGGCCTTCATTGTCCGGAGAAACGTAGGACGGCTGGCCGGAGCCCTGCTCCGGGACCACGCTGTTTCCCTGCACGCCGTATGTTCCCTCGTCGCTGTTGTAGATGATAATCCCCTGATCCTGCCCGGTGCCAGCCTGCGCGCCGGAATCCGGTATAACCTGCCCCTGTGAAGTATCCTGGCGGGCGCCGCCCGGGCCGCTTCCCGCAGTCACCGGATCCTCCTGCACGGTGGGCGTATCCTGCGGCGGTGCAGGCGGCGTGCTGACATCGATTGTCTGATCCGTATTGAAGATCGTAATCCTGTCCTCCGGCCTCATGCTGCCGTCTCCGCTGCTGACGGATCCTCCGTTTCCGTGGATGTCGCAGTAAAACATGGGCTGCGTGCCCTGTACGAAGATCTCCTCATACGCCCCGGTGCATCCGGGCGCCGCCGCCATATGGCTCTTCGGGCAGACCCGTCCCTTCACGGTATCCCCCGTCGTCCTGAATGTCTGGACGGAGCGGCCGGCATTGATCCGCTTCATGATGGAATTCCACAGAATCCGGCTGTAGGTATGATAGGTGCCGGTATCCGGCATCTGTTCATTGTTGTCATATCCTGCCCAGATCCCGCAGGTGCATACCGGCGTATACCCGACGAACCAGGAATCGCGCCAGTCGGACGTCGTCCCGGTCTTTCCGGCACAGGGCATCGGCGCCATGTCGATCAGTCCGTGCGCGGTACCGTCCTCATCCTCAATGACCCCTTCCATCGCGCTGGCGAGCACCTCGGCCGTTCCTTCCCGGAGCACGGTGCGGCTCTTCGGATCCGTGTTGTCCAGAAGAACGTTGCCGTAGGAATCCACAACCTCTGTATAAAACTTCGGCGCAATGTAATGGCCCATGTTCGCAATCGCCGCGTACGCGCCGGTCAGTTCCAGGTTGGTCACGCCCCGGCTGATTCCGCCCAGTGCCAGCGTCTGGCCGACGTCCGTCAGGATCCCGGAATCGGTCTCCAGATGATCCGTCAGTGTGGTAATCCCGAACTTCTTTGCAAAGTCATACCCCGTCTGCGGAGTGATCTGCGTCAGCACCTTCACGGCGGGAACATTGATGGAGCGGACAATCGCCTCCCGCACCGTGACCTCTCCCTGATAGTCTCTGGACGCATTGTAGACCGGCGTTCCGAATTCATAGTTGTACGGTTCATCGACAATGGTCGATGCGAGTGTCAGCTGTCCGCTGTCGATCGCCGGCGCGTACGCCGTGAGGATCTTAAAGGTGGAACCGGGCTGGCGCATCGTATAGTACGCCCGGTTCAGAGTCAGGCTGGCTTCCTTCTGTCCTCTTCCTCCGACCAGCGCCCTCACAAGCCCGTTCGACTGGTCTATGACAACGCAGGACGCCTGCGGCTGCGGGGTAATGGTGATGCGCTCTCCGAGAACTGTGTCGCTCTCTTTCACGACGCTGAGGCGGAACTGCTCCGCGCTCTTTCTGGCCGCATCGGAGGATTCAAACATCAGGTTAAAGGAAGGATCCTGATTCTTCCTGATAAATGCGCGCAGGTCGCTGTTCCCGTAATCCGTCACAACCTTATCCGCATCCTGCACGCTCAGCGCGTAATCGATGCCGACCATCGTCCCCTCCGGGAAATTGGCCGCGTTCTCGAATTCCTCGTCGCAGATCTTCTGCATCTCATCGTCCTGCGCAGAATAGATGCGAAGCCCTCCGGAATAGACCGCCTCATACGCCTGCTGATAGGTATAGGCCAGCTCATCCTGCAGATCCTGCATGACCTGTCCGATCAGCGCATCCTGGTAGAAGGTATAGACGGACCCGCTGGTATCCACCGACTGCTCATTGGTCCGGATCCGCTCATACACGGGATCTGCAAGCGCCTCCTCATACTGCGCGGTCGTGATATATTCCTGGCGGAGCATGGAATCGAGCACCATCTTCCGGCGCTTCTCATTGTTCTCGGGGTACACGATGGGATTGTAGGCGGTCGGATTCTGCGTGATCCCTGCAATGACCGCGTCCTCAGAGAGGGTCAGGTCGCTCACGGACTTGCCGAAATACCGGTAGGACGCTACCTGCACGCCGAAACAGCCCGCCCCCAGATTGATCATATTGAGATAGTTCTCCAGGATCTGATCCTTGCTCATCGTCTTCTCCAGCTTCAGCGCAAGGTACTGTTCCTGCAGTTTCCGCTCGACCTTCTGTTCAAACGTAGATTCCGCCATCCAGTCGGGAAACACCGTGTTCTTCAGCAGCTGCTGTGTGATGGTACTGGCTCCCTGGGAAAATGAGCCGCTGGTCAGTCCCTGAAACGCTGCCCTCACGATCCCCCGCGGGTCGATGCCGTGGTGCTCATAGAACCGCTCGTCCTCAATCGCCACCACCGCATGCTGCAGATCCTTTGGCACGTCGTCCAGCTTCACAAGATCCCGGTTTCCTTCCGGAAGCGTCAGTTTCTGTACCCGTTTGCCCTCCTGATTGCAGATATAGGTTGCCGACCGTACAGGCGCGAGGGTCATCCCGGAAATGTCCGGCGCGCTGCTGATGATCGCGGACATGCGTGTGTATGCATAGATCCCTGTCCCGACCGCTGCCGCGATGATCACGATCAGGAGCAGTTTCAGAAACGCGGAGACTGCCTTCTTCACACTCTTTCGTCCTGTGTGCGGACGCAGCTTTTTTTCAATTCCTCTGGACGTGTAATCGTACATAGCTGTGCACTTTCCTTCCGGAATCCGGCGAGGGCGCACCGGTTCAGGAACGCCTCGGTCCTCCTGCCGCGCCGGGTGCGCCGGCACCATCTTCTTCAGAGCGCTCCGCCGGCTGAGTTGACTGCCTTACCCTGATTATTGTATAACCATATCGTTGGATCAATGTTGGATATTCCTTAAGGTTTTTATAAACGTGAAGATCATTTTACGAGAAGGAAGCGCCGAGATTACAGAAAAAAAATCGCGCTTCATTGCGACGGTTTATGCGGTCAGGACGCCTGATGAGGCAAATGAAAAGATCGCCGCAATCAGGAAGCAGTACTGGGACGCAAGGCACAACTGCAGCGCCATGGTCATCGGCGAGCGCGGAGAATTCTCCCGCTGCAGCGATGACGGGGAGCCCGCCGGGACTGCCGGACGCCCCATGCTCAGCGTACTGTCCGGAGCCGGCGTCACCAACGCCCTTGCAGTGGTGACCCGCTATTTCGGAGGGGTCCTGCTCGGGACCGGCGGCCTGGTGCGCGCCTACTCCGCAGCGGTGCAGGAGGCGTTGAACGCATGCACCCTGAGCGAGTGCACGGAAGGCCTGTGCCTGAAGATCGGAACGGATTACAACGGGATCGGAAAGATCCAGTACATTCTCGCGCAGAGATCCCTGCCGGTTACGGATACGTCCTACACGGATACGGTAGAGATCACGACGCTCGTCCCTGCCGCGCAGGCCGGCGCCCTGAAGACAGAGATCACGGACAAGACCGGCGGAAGGGCCCTCTTCCTTGCGGAGGATCCCGTGCGGTATGCATCCTCCGAAGGCGAAGCCGTCCTGCTTGAAGATGATTATTTCGCGAAAATATTCTGAGGAGACAGATGGACAGAAGAGACCTGCCAATTGCATTCTTTGATTCCGGCGTAGGCGGGATCAGTGTGCTCAAGGAAGCCGTCGCGCTGATGCCCGCGGAGCAGTATCTGTACTTCGGAGATTCTGCAAACGCTCCCTACGGGACCCGGAAGATCGAAGAGATCCGCGCGCTCACGCTGGAGCATGCAGCGCATCTGTACGCGCAGGGCATCAAAGCCCTGGTGATCGCCTGCAACACGGCCACAAGCGCGGCGATCCGGCCGCTGAGAGAGATCTATACGGACATCCCGGTCATCGGCATCGAACCTGCCCTGAAGCCTGCCGCCCTCATGGCGCAGCACCCCTCGGTGATCGTGATGGCGACGCCTCTTACCGTTGCCGGCGACAAGTTCCGGGACCTACTTGGAAAATACAGCGACCGGGCCGACGTGATCCCGCTCGCATGTCCCGGTCTGATGGAATATGTCGAGCAGGGATGCCTGGACACCCCGCAGGTCAGACAGTACCTGCAGGACCTCCTGACGCCCGCCCTCACAGAGCATCATCCGGACGCCATCGTGCTCGGATGCACGCATTATCCGTTTGTCAGGCCCCTGATCCGCCAGATTGCCGGGCCTTCTGTGCGCATCTTCGACGGCGGCGCGGGAACCGCCCGGGAACTGCAGAGACGCCTGCGGGAGTCCGGGTTTCTGTCCGCGCACACAACCCCGGGGTCTGTACAGATAAAAGACAGCCTCCCGGAGAAAACCGCACTGTGCAGAATGCTCCTGGAGACTGCCTCCATTTCCTGATAGATAATATAATTCAGCCGATGAACCCACCGCCTTAGCAGGCGGTGGGTTCTATCACTCTTCACTCAGCGGCGGGTGACAAACCCTTGTCCCGCCGCCGGCTCCCATGCCCTCAAAGACGGGCGGAAGAGATGGTCCGCCTGATGCAGATCACGCAAGGGGAGATCCGGCTTCCGGAAGACGACCGGCTCGGCATATTGATGCTCAGGGCTGATCCGGAAGTGCGCCGTTCATCTCCGAGCGGATCTCATCCAGCTGCTTTCTGATCTCCGCGCCTCTGTCCTCAAACAGAAGCGCCTTGTTGTAGCGGTAATACCGCGGACACTCCGTCTCCCCGATCAGCCACATGGCGTCTGCATTGGCGGAAAGCTCCGTGATAAAGAAGACCATCTCCTGGCTCTCTGAGAAGGCGGCCTCCATGAAGTCAAACGCATATTCCAGCAGTTCCGATGCGCTCTGAATCTGCGCCTCCAGGTCATCGCGCACCCCGGAGAATCTGCTGCGGAGCATCTCCCAGGCTTCCTCTTTTGGCGCACGCTGCACTGCAGGAAGCCATTCCTCCAGGGTCCGGAATACGCCCCTGTACTCTTCCTTCAGTTCCTTCTCATTCTGCCCTGCATCGATGCGCGCGCGCACCGTCTTCTTCAGGTCATTCAGAAGCGCTTCATAGCGCGCGGCGCCCTGAAACGTCCCGGAGGCTTCATTTCCCTCCCCCTCCCTGCAGGATCTGAGAAATGAATACAGGTGGGAGACTTCCCTGTCAGATGCGCGCACCTGCCTGAAGCTTCCGCACAGCCGCGCCAGCAGAAGCGATACGATCTGGAGACGCTCGTCAAACGGCGCGTACCGAAGTCTGTTCAGCGTCTCCTCCGGAATCTCTCCGGACAGGATGCTGTCCACATGGTAGTCCCTGCGGTATTTATAGAACAGTTCCAGATAGTTGGCGAAATCCTGCGCGATCTTCGGATACTGCAGGTACTGGACAACGACCTCTGTGTCAACCTTCCGGCCGGTCCGCTCATAGGCGCAGATGATCTGGGACAGGTCCTCCCAGCCTCTGGCGGTCACAAAGCGCTTTCCGTCCACCGTACTCTCGCAGCGGAAGAAGTTCTCCCTGTGCATGTCCAGATAGGAAATCACTGCATTGTGGATACCGGCCTCGTACGCATACGCTTTCCACACCTCGAAATCCGGGTCCACGTCGATCACCTTCACCCTATCGAGCGTGACCACGTCAAAGTCCCGGACAGACTTATTGTACTCGGGCGGATTGCCGGCAGAGACGATGATCCATCCCTGCGGAACCTTCTGGTTGCCGAAGGTCTTCTGCTGCAAAAACTGCAGCATGGTCGGCGCGAGCGTCTCCGAGACACAGTTGATCTCGTCGATGAACAGGATCCCCTCCTTCTTGCCGGAGGCTTCCATGGTATCGCAGACCGAAGCGATGATCTCGCTCATCGTGTATTCCGTAACCTGGTATTCCCTGCCCCCGTAGATCTTCTTTGTTATGTACGGAAGCCCCACTGCGCTCTGCCGGGTATGGTGCGTGATCGTGTAGGCAACCAGCGCCAGATCGCTCTCCCCGGCGATCTGTTCCATGATCTGCGTCTTGCCGATTCCGGGAGGTCCCATGAGAAGCACCGGCCTCTGCCGGATCTCCGGGATCTTATAGTCCCCGTACTCGTCCTTCTCCAGATAGGCCTCGATGGTATTCATGATCTCCTGTTTTGCGCGTCTGATATTCATAGCTGCTCCTCCGCCCACACAAACCGGGCGCTGCCAAGTTCTTTCTCATCGACTTTGGTATCTTCCCTGGGAAGGACCAGGCGGATCGCCCAGGGCGGAACACCTCCCGCATCACATTTTTCCTCGCAGAAGATAAAGGCTGTCTCATAGGGGGGCTTTTTCTTCGGATAGATCCCCTTGCCGTCTGTAAAATAAAGAAGCCCCCGGAGGTCCTGAAACTGATTCTCGCCGATCAGCCGGTTCACATATTCAAACGCGGGTCTGAAGTCGGTGCCGCCGCCTCCCGTCAGACGGAAATGATCCATATAGGCGGCCAGCTCTTCCTGCGATGTGATCTTTACATCCGACAGGACCTGCTCATCGCACTGCAGGATCCGGATATGGACCTTGTGCAGATAGCTCTCTGACTCGCTCAGGACGCTGTAGGTCTGCTCCAGGAAACTGTGCACCAGGGCGCCCGAAACCGACATGGACGTGTCGATCACGATCACGAACTCGTCGATCTTTTTGACCTCCCGGCTCTCCAGCGGTTCTATGAGCGGCATGTTGCCATACATCGACAGTCCGAACGTATAGAGGATACTGTCCCAGGAATCCATGTCTATGTGCATCTCCTCCCGGATCGCCGCAAACTTGCGCAGAAATGAGCGGTAGGAAATCCGCTCACGGTTTTCGATCCGGGTCTCCTCCAGAAGATCCCCGGAAGAGGCGGCGGCCTCTGAGGAAAAGCTTTCCATATCCGTCTGCGTCTTCGCAGAGATATCATCCCATTTCTTTTTCAGGAGCAGACTTTTCGGCGGAAGATGGGGCCGTTTCTCATCCAGGCTCCACGCAGGCCACAGGCTGTGATCGTCGACACAGAATTCCTGCATGAGGGCGCTGATCCTGGCCGGGTCACAGGGCTTGTCTGTCAGGACCCTGTAGATCCCCTCCGCGTTGAGGACATGCAGCGAAGCGCTAAGTTCCTGCCGCACATTTTCCCGAAGCCGGCTTCTCGGCGCCCTTGTGGAGCGGTTGTCCTGGCTGTCGATCAGAAGCTCCACCGCGATGTCGCACGAGAGCATCCAGATCTCCTTCTGCGGACGGATCCGCTTGAAAATGTGACGGAACAGGCAGTGGTAGACCTGATGGAGAAAGATCCGGTTGACCGCGATCCGGCTTGTCCGGTAGAGATCCGCGAGCGCTTTCGGATGGACGGCAAGAACATTTCCGTCCGTCCCGATCCCCTCTATCTGCGTCGTGACCGCAAACTCCAGCCCTCCCAGCGCAAGCGCCAGGTAGTGCTGATCCATATACAGTTCATTGCGGCTCGCAGTCAGGATGTCGATCGAAACATCCGTAAATCTGCGCCCGATGTCCTCTCTCACATCCATAGGCCCACCCGGGTTTATTCTTTATAGTTCGTATCTGCCCGCGCGCGCGGAGCTAAACTGCTGATGCTTCACATTCATCAGGAAGCTGACTGCATCAGAGCGCCTGTGCTGCGATGCGGTTTCTATAAATGAATCGATATTGCTCGATGTAAAGAATCCGGCACAGCTTAGGATCTTCAGCTCCCCGACCGGATCATGTTCCGTGTCGGAAAGGACCGCCTCCATCAGCGCCCTCTCTTCAGATCGAAGATATTCGATGTATCTGTTCATCCATTTTTCCGCCGGCTCCGGCGCACAGCGCAGACGGTTCCGCGCGATGGAGATGCAGGTATCCGTACTCTCCTGTGCCTGCGCATACGGGAATACCTCATCGTATTTTCCGGGCTGGATCCTCCGGTTCAGAAAACAGTTGCGGTACTGATAGCCCGTCCCGTGATAGACGATCTCAATGATGCGGGCGGGGGTATTTTCCCTGCCCTCTTCGTAATAATCCGGGAAGGTCAGACGCCACAGCTCCTGCGCGCCGCACCGGACGACGGCCTCGATTCTGTCAGACACAGCGTCCAGCACTTCTTTCATAATCGGCGGGGTCTGCTCGCTGCACGGAATGTCCGCCCTGCGATCTCCATTGTCCTCCAGATGAAACTCCAGCCGGCGCACCCTGCCGCACCCGTTGAACATCCCATAGCCGATGCGCTTCATCGTCGATGGAAATGAAACCTCCTTCAGGTTCTGGCATCCATAGAAGGCGTAATTGCCGACCGCCTCCACGCCCTCCGGAATCCGGATCATCTCGACAGATGCCCCGCACAGTGCCTTTTCCCGGACAGGGCTTGCCGTGTCTGCTGCCGGATCTTCTGCCGTGTCTTCTGCCCTGTCTGCTGCCTTATCTTCCGGGCTCTCCTCCCCCGGGAGACCATTCAGCGCACAGCGCCGGATCTGCCCTTTGTCATACTGGACAGACGGCTCGTTTGCAAACAGATGGTCCGCGAGGATCTTTACCGTCTTTCCGCAGATCGTCTGCGGGATCTCCGCTACGCCGCCTTCCCCGTATAACCGGTACAGGATAACATATTCATTTTTATCGATGTATTCTGCATACTCCATAGGTCAGTGCTCCGGATCTCAGGCTCCGGATCTCAGTACTCCGAACGTCAGGCTCCGGATATCAGGCTCCGGATCTCAGTGCTCCCGATGTCAGTGCTCCCGATGTCAGGGCTCCGGATCTCAGTGCTTCGGTTATCAGTGCTCCGAATCTCAATGCTCCCGAAGTCAGTGCTCCGGCTTTCTGTAAGGAACGACTTCACAGACACGCAGCACCCCATCCTTCACATGATACCGGATGTCCCAGCCGGCAAACGCGGTTCCGTACCGGCGCTGCGGATCCTTCTGATAAGCAGGTCTGGGATCCTGCGCGAGGATCCTGACTGCTGCGGTCCGCTTGTCCTCCGGAAGCTTTTCCAGAAGCTCCTGCGGAAAGTCCACCTCCAGGCGGTGGTCTGAGAGTGTATCGACAAATCCGCTCACCGCGTCCGGATGACAGTCTGTATAGCGGATATAGGGCTTGATATCATAGATGGGCGTACCGTCCCTGAGATCTGCGCCCGACACATGCAGAACCGGGCCCGCTCCCGGGCGCATCTCGATCTGATCCAGTTTCACGCAGGACAGACCGACCGGACTTGGCCGGAACGGAGAGCGCGTCGCAAATACCCCTTTGTGGATCTTTCCTCCAAGGCGCGGCGGAATGACCGTAGGCGACCATCCGCCTTCCAGGTTTCCGGAGAATTCCCAGAGCAGCCATATGTGGGAGAATTCTTCCAGACCCGCCACACAGTTTGGATCCTGATAGGGCTTTTCAAAGAGAATCTCCGCCTTCAGTTCTTCGATCAGTCCGCTCTGTCTGGGAATCCCGAACTTCTCCGGGAAATCGCTCCTGATGACAGCGATTTTCTGCATTGCCGCTCCCATGCGTCTATCCTCTCCTTCTGAGATAGTATGATCCTTCCGTGATCCTGCGTTCCATCTTCTTCCGTGCTCCTGTGAACCTTCTTCTCCTTCCGCGCGCTGCGACATGTCAGGGGGCTCTGTTTCACGCTTCCGGAGCAGGAATCGGCCGGACTATAATACACCGCCATTTCAGTATATGAGCCGTTCGCATATCTGTCAAAACGTGATATGTTGTAAAATTTGCTGGTGTTTCCGCAGATTTCCCTTAATTATTTGTCCGTTCGATTCATATCATTTTGCAAAAAAGTCAGGTATAATATCAGAGTACGGTGGATATGTCAATAGAGATTTTACTTGTTTTTACATCGTTTCTGAATTTGCTTACGCATGATTCACGAGACTGAAAGAAAGGAGAGCGCAATTGTATAGCGTTGGCGATTTTATTTCGTATGGCAACAGCGGCGTTTGTGAAGTGATGGGCACTGAAGTGGTGAACTCAGCTGTCGGGACTGCAGTCGGACGGACCTGCTATATTCTTCGTCCTCTCCATGATCAGTCCTGCAAGATTACGACTCCGGTGGACAACCACAAGGTCATCATGCGTGACCTGATCTCCCCTGAGGAGACGCGCCAGCTTCTGGAAGATATCCCGCAGATTGAGACTCTCCCGGAGCAGAGCGCACGCCAGCAGGAGATCTCCTATTCCAAGGCGCTTCATTCGGGAAGCTGCCGCGAATGGCTCAGCCTGGTCAAGACGCTGAACCAGCGCATTGCCGTGCGCAGGGAAAAGGGCAAGAAGGTTACCGCAACGGACGACAGGTACTTCAAAGCTGCGACCGATAAGCTCGTCGAGGAGTTCTCCGTAGTCCTGGGCATTGACAGTGAACAGACCAAAGAACTTCTGATGGATTCCTTCGAAGAGATGTGATCCGTCCCGCATATGCACAGAATCAGGAGCCGGCCATTGGCCGGCTCTTTTCATGCGATCGAATGTATTCGGAACGGTATAAGCTTTATCCCTCTTCTTTCAGGGATAAAAGTACTTCTTCCTTCGTCGGAATGGACGGTACGGCGCCTTCTCTGGTCACCGCGATCGAGGAAGCCTTCGCTGCAGTGCGCAGGGCATCGGGGATATCCGCGCCCTCTGCCAGCTTGCTGATGAAGAAGCCGGTAAATGTGTCGCCCGCCGCTGTCGTGTCGACGGCCTGCACCGGAAAGATATCCTGGAAGACCTTCTGCTTCCCGTCATAGTACCATGCGCCGTCTGATCCGAGTGTCAGGACAAATGCCGCTTCCGGAAACTTCTCATGCAGTGCGTCCAGCGCGTGGTCCGCATCCTGATTGCCGGTGATCTGCGCCGCCTCGATCTCATTGACCAGGAACAGGGACACCTTGCTCAGATCGCAGGCATCCAGGCTCTCATTGTACGGGGACGGGTTCATGATAATCTTCATGCCGCGCTCGTATGCGCGGTCGATAATGTAACCGAGCAGATTGATCTCATTCTGCAGGACCAGATAATCCCCCGCTTCGAAATGGGAGAGCACTTCGTCTGCAAACGCCTCTGTCTGCATCTGATTGGTTCCGCCATAAAGGATGATGCAGTTCTGCCCCTTCTCATCCACCTGGATGATGGTGTGGCCGCCGTGCACATCCAGCTGCCGGATGAACTCCGTGTGCACGCCCGCCTCTTTGCAGGCATCCAGAAGCATCTCTCCGTCATTTCCGATGATACCCGCATGCCAGACGTCAACGCCCGCCTTTGCCAGCGCAACCGACTGGTTGAGTCCCTTTCCTCCGCAGTAATCATGCATCTCATAGGAGGACAGTGTCTCCCCGCCCACAACGATATGCTGGACGCTGTAGGTGTGGTCTACATTCAGAGATCCGTAATTCAGTACTTTCATCTTCTCCTCCTTTTGCCCGGGCCGCCTTGAAGCCCGGCATGGATGTCATCCTGCCCGGGCCGCTCAGCACTCCGGCACCGCTTTCATCCTGCCCGGGCCGCTCAGCACTCCGGCATGGTTTTCTCTCTTACTCTTCTTTTTGCGCCTTTCGCTTTCGCCCTGCCCTAGACTGCAGCGGTTCGACACATGCCGCCCGCTCAGATCCTCTGAGGATCAGCCTCGTTGGAACGGACACATGCCTGGCCGGCGCGTCTTGATTTTTCATATGGCGCAGGAGCAGCTCCATTGCCTTCTTTCCCATATCCTTCTCAGAGCGGTCCACCACCGACAGCGGGATGCCCAGCTTGTTCAGCACATCAATATCGTCGAATCCGATGATTCCGATGTCCTCGCCCGTGCGGATTCCGTGTTCGTTCAGATACCGCAGCGCACCCAGCGTCATCTGGTTGTTCCCGCAGAAGACCGCCGTCGGCGGTTTCGAGAGGGACATCAGCCTCCTCATACACAGATAAGACTTATCCGCCATCTGATCTCCGTACGCAATATACATCTCCCGGACACGGATGCCGTGCTCGGTCAGAGCTCTCCGGTATCCGAGTTCTCTCTCATATACGGGGCTGAGCGACTTCTCGCCGGCTATAATCGCGATACGGTCATGGCCCTGCGCGATCAGTTCAGACACTGCCTCATAGGAGCCGGACTCATTATCCGCCATCACAGTATCCAGCGTATCCCCGTCTTCGATAAAACGGTCAATCAGGACGACCGGTGTCCCGGATTCCTGATACTCCGTAAGCATCCTTCCGGTTCTCTCATCCCTGACGCCTGCCGCCGTAATCAGGATTCCCGCGACATTGCGTTCCCGGATGGCCTCCAGCGCTTCCGCTTCTTTGCCGGGATCCTCATTGGTGTTGAAGATCAGGACCTGGAACCGATTCTTCTCGGCAACTCTGGTGATCCCCTCAATCAGTCCGTAGAAATACGGGTTCTTCAGATCGGGGATCACAACCGCCACCACCTGGGACCTCTGAAAGCTCAGATCTCTTGCAGTGGCGCTCGGAACATAATTATGCTCCTTCATCACCTGCTGCACATGTTCCCGGGTCTGCGGTTTAACACTTGCTGAATGATTGATCACCCGTGAAACAGTGGCAACGGATACGCCTGCGAGATCTGCGATCTCTCTGATATTCATTTTCTCTGACATGCCCATCCAAACCTATCCGTTTCTATGAAAAACTAAACCTCAACATCATTATAGTTAGGATCAATCAATTATGGCAAGCCACACCGCATAAAAGTAGGATTCCTTGCATAAAAGCCGTCTCTCGCAGCCGGAAGCATCTGCATGCTCCGGGATCTCCGGTGCGGCAGGGCTGAACAAGAACCGGCAATCCTCTCACAGCTTCCAGCCGAGCAGTACGCCTGCCGCTTCCTTCAGCTTTTCAGTCTTTCCCGTAAAGATCCATTTTGTCAGCCGGTCTGTCGCGTGATGGATCCCGGTGGGATTGCCGAGCGTGAGCAGGTTGCATTCCATCTCCGCAAATCCGCCCGAATTGCCGTCGTCATTGTATACATGGATGGAATACCCGGTATCTCCTTCCGAAAGAGGCGGCTCCTCCGAGTACATCGCGGACGGATTGTTCGGATAGCAGATTATTATCAGAACCGACGAGTCGGTATCGGAATCCGCGAGATATCCGAAGCGTCCCGTCAGGACGGCAGAGCGGTATGCGATCTTATACCGGGAATCCCCGGTGATGCGCAGACAGATCCCATTTTCAGCGACCGTCTCATGGTCCCCCGCAGGTTCATAATGATCGGTTCCGCGAAGCGGCTGGTACATCGGGATAAACAGGGTTCCCTTCGGCCGGATCTGCAGAAGATCCCAGCTCTCTGCCAGAACGTCCTGTTCGCTGGACACCCGCAGGTCGATCACCTCTTCCAGTCCGCAGTAGGACAGGCCTTCCATCAGCTCATGATATGCAGGCAGCTTCCTGAGCGGGTTGGGCGCCCTGTGGATCATGCGGTGAAAATCCGCATGAAGGCTTCCCTCTACCGTGTTGTAGCTTGCCAGATCCAGCTCCATTTCCAGATGGATGGCTTCGCCCTCGCGGCGCATCCGGTATGAACCCGGATCGATCGTCTTCGGCGTGTTCAGCGTCTGTCTGAAATGGGAACGGTCGGTAATGTTGAACTGGATCTCCGGGGCGATCCATACTCTGTCCCCTCCGATGTTCCAGATCTTCTGATCGATCAGTTCTTTGTACCGGTCCCTGTCTTTCACTGCGTCCGGGATCCAGAAGATCCCCTCCGGACAGCTGTCCGAAAACGGCCCGAACACGTGGCCTCCGTGCCTGCTCACGATCACCTGCCAGCCGTCCCCGACCGTAAGGACCTCGCAATCCATGTTGCAATAGCGAAACACTTCCAGTATCTCATTCATATTCATAGTTTGTCACTCCAGGTTCGCGTGCCGCGAAAACATCTCTTCCTCTGTAACGCCGGTGCGCTCCATCAGTTCATGGATCAGCACGTCATAGACGATCCACGACATCTGTTCGAACGCATCTGCCATGATCTGGATGCTGGGACAGGTGTCCTCGAGGCTGCTCTTGGGCGTTCCTCCCGGAAGACGGATCACAGTGTCCGCCATCTGTCCGATCGCTCCTTCCGGATGGATCGTAACCGTCGCAAGGGCTGCGCCCAGACCTTTGGCTGTTTCAGCCATCACCCGCATGGACCCCGTCTGTCCGGATCCCGAAGCGATCCACAGAAGATCCCCCTTACCGATTGAAGGCGTTGTCGGTTCCGAAACAAAATAAACCGTCCGTCCAAGGTGCATCAGCCTGTTGCTGAATCCCCTCGCGGCAAAACCGGACCTTCCCGCGCCGGCCACAAAGATTCTGTCTGAGGCCAGGATCAGATCCGCCGCCGCCTGCAGCTCCTCTTCCCTCACCAGATGCGCATTGCGCTCCAGTTCTTTTATGACTTCCATCAGATATACAGATTCCGACATATGCATTTCCTCCTGTATGCAGGTGCGCTTCCTTCTGTCCGCATGAATCGTGAATCGATTCCGCACTTCTGATTCTGATTCTATCAGAATGACGCCGGGGTCAAAAGTACCTTCTGCATCCGGGGAAACTCTGCGCCGGATTATAAAAGGCTGCCTGCATACACAGGCAGCCTGCACAATCACCCAAGCAGTTCAAGGATAAGCCTCTGCGCGGCGATCCCGTCATGTCTGTCCACCACCTTCGTGATGGCGTCCACGCCTGTGCGGTCCACCCTTGACTTGATCAGTTCGAACGCGTCGATGTTCGCCTGGCATTCCGCCCTGCATTCCTCACGGACCGGGAAGGTGTCAAAGAAGACAACCCCGTCATACCGATATCGTTCCAGATAGTAAATGAACTCGGCGCACAGCGAGAAGTTAACGGATCCGAAGATCATCCCGCTGTCCTTGTACCCATATCCGTCATTCATGTGCAGTCCGAAGAGCTTTCCCCTCGACGCCGCAAGCGCCAGCCCGAAGGACGGTTCGTCATGCTTCATCAGCATATGGCAGAAGTCCAGCGTACATCCGATATTCGGTCTGTCCACGCAGCCGATCAGATACATGGTCATTCCCGTGCTGTCGACCATCGCAAACTCGCGCTCTTCATACGGCTTATACTCGATACTGATCTTCAGGTCCGGTGCGTAGTCGCACACCTCCCGGATTCCTTCCACCAGGAGCTTCCAGCACTTCTCGTAATCTGTCTGGAACGCGTACTCGAAGCCGTCATTTTCAAACCACAGCGTTACGACCGATCCGCCGATCTCCCGGCACACGTCGCAGCCTTTCTTCGCCAGATCAATCGCGCTCCTTCTCCTGTCCTCATCCGGATTGGAGAAATTCCCCGTCAGCCAGTTTTTGCGCCAGCGCACCGCCAGCCCGTTCACCTTCAGCGGATGGATGTGCGCCTTCAGGTCTTCCAGATCGAGCCCTTCAAAATGCTCCGGATAGTTGAATTCCAGATGCGTGATCCCGTCCGCGTTCTTGTAAGCTTCTATTGCGTCATAGACAGTCTGTCCCTTGAATACAAATGAGTTAAATCTGCCCGCGTAATTCATCCGTTTTCTCCTTCGTAGATCTCAAGGACTTCATCCAGTGTCGGCATCGCAGGCTGTCCGCCGGTCTTGCATACTGTCCTGGCGCTGCAGCAGGTTGCGAACCTGCACGCCTCGAACAGATCCATTTCATTTACCAGCCCATAACACAGTCCGCCGATGAAAGAATCTCCCGCGCCGGTGGATTCCACCGCCTGCACTTTTCTGGAAGGCACCATCTGTGTCTGCATGTTCCGGCAGACGACGGATCCAGCCTTTCCCAGCGTGAAGATGCAGTCTGTCCCCAGCCTCCCGGACATCTTCAGGATCTGCTCTGTCGCTGTTTCCACAGAATCGATCCTGCAGTTTCCGTAGAACGAGGCTTCCACTTCATTGACAATGAACAGGTCCAGCTTCCGGAGCGATTCTTCCGGAAGTGCGGCTGCAGGCGCTCCGTTCAGAATGATATAAGCGCCCTTCTCCCTGCACAGATCAATCGCGTAGAGGATCGTATCCATCGGGATCTCCAGCTGGAACACCACGACCGTCCCCGCGTCTATCGCCGGTGCCAGCGCGTCAATATCAGCCCTTGTCACACAGTCGTTCGCGCCGCGCACCACCGACGCCCGGATCCCCCCGTCATAGAGGGACTGGGCGACAGACATGCCGCTGTTTCCGGGAACCTTTTTCAGATAATCTGTCCGGACGCCGTATCCCTCCACGGTCTTTTTCAGGAATTCACCGCTTGCGTCCTCTCCGATGCATCCGGCCATATAGACTTCCAGGTCCAGCTTCGCAGCCTGAACGGCCTGGTTCGCACCCTTGCCTCCGCTGCAGTATTCCACGGAATCGGCAAAATTCGTCTCGCCCTCTTCCGGAAGTCTCTCAAGTTTCAGGCAGACGTCATAATTCAGACTGCCGATTACCACTACCTTGTCGTACATACTTTTCCTCCCGGCTTTCAGGTTATTTCTCCAGATCCGCCAGCGTCCAGTTCGGGCCGTACAGGAGCGCCGGGACCTCCGGCCCCAGGCCGCCCTCAGGATGCGCAATCAGCCATTTGTTCCTGGCCTGAATAAGCCGGTCCTCTTCCGTTACCGCCCTGAATGCCGGATCCGGATCCGTGTTGGTGCCTCGCGGGAGGAACGTTGCATGCGCGTATCCTCCCTCACTGACATGGCAGGCACAGTAATGAAGCGTTGTCGCGTAGAATTCAACCGCCATTCCCGCGGTTACATAGAACGCTTCCGCTTTATTGGTATCAAACCGCATATCCGGCTCGATGTCCTGCTGCCTTCCGACGATGACGACATAGTCGGTGACAGCAATGTTGACTTCCGATCCTCTGTGGTACTCCAGTCCGTTCAGCCTGTCGTTATGTCCCATGCAGTACCCGAGCTGCGCCGGCATCTGTCCGTAAAACCGGCTCTCAAACTCCCCGAATACGGGAAGCGCTTCGAGCTGCGGATCGCTCGCGACATACACCACCTCTTCCGGAACGGGCATCTTCGCGACCAGTCCGATCACTCCGGAGAAGTCATAGCCCTCCACGATCCTGCCGTATACAGAGAACCTGTCGTCTCTGACGTCGTATAATTTCATAACGGCTCTCCCCGATCAGTGTCTGTTCTTCTTCTTCTGGTCCAGATAATAGTTGACAATCATGACGACCAGCAGCAGTCCGCCCCATACGATCTGTCTGCACGCATTCGGAATGAATGTATACATATTCAGGAGCGATGAGAGCATCTGGATGATCAGGACTGCAAGAACAATTCCCGTCACCGATCCGCTGCCGCCCAGCGGGCTTACGCCGCCCAGCACCGCGATCAGGATCGCCTGCATCGTATAGGTGGAACCTGTATCCGCCTTCGCGGAGCTGTAGCGTCCCCACATGATGATTCCGGACAGCGCGGCGAGCATGCCGCTGGTCATATGGGTAAGGACGACGATCTTGAAATTATTCATTCCCGAATAGACCGTCGCGCGGTTATTGGTTCCGTACATCTTCATCTCACGTCCGAGCTTCGTCTTCTGAACCACAATACCGGCAAGAAACGCCGCGGCGGCGAAGATGAAGATCGTAACCGGGAACAGCCCGAACTTGAGGTTGATCATGTTGCCGAGTACTTTCGGGAATCCGCTCAGAGTGGAGCCGCCGGTAAGCACCACGCCCAGGCCCCAGAACAGGGACTGTGTGCCGAGCGTTGCCAGCATAGCGGGGATTCCGAGTCCGGAGATCAGGATTCCGTTGAGAATACCGCCGATTGCGCCGACAATCAGTGCAATCACAAAGCTCGCAAGAACCAGGTCGGTTCCTCCCTCACCGTCTCCTGTATAGAAATGCAGGACGAAAAGGCCGGCGACGATTGATGAGAGGTTCGCGAGATAGACTGCGCTCAGGTCAATGCCGCCTATGATCAGCGCCATGCCGATCCCGATCGCAAGAAGTCCGTATTCGGGGAACTGCCTGAACATCGCCAGGAAATTGTCTGCGCTCAGGAAGTTCTTCCCCTGCAGCAGTGAACATGCGGCAAAAACCACCACAAAGAGTGCGGCCATGCGGGCAGAGCTGTTATCCAGAATCGCTGCGAATGGTTTCTTAGCTGTTGTTTCGTTATTCATCACAGCACCTCCCTTACTGATCCGACACTGCGACATGCAGTGTGTTCTTGCGAGTCTTCTCCTGCACCGCGGATACGCCGGTACCGACGATAATGATCAGGCCGGTGAACACACGCGACCAGACGGTCGGGATTCCCAGAAGGATCAGGCTGTTCGCGACCAGGGTCATAAGAGCCGTACCAAGCACGGCGCCGAGCACGGAGCCCTTACCTCCTACCAGGGAGACGCCGCCCAGGACGCAGGCTGCGATGACATCCATCTCCATACCGATCATGTTGTTCGGATTGACGGTCATCATCATGGAAGCGCGGCATACGCCGATGAAACCCGCCAGAGCTCCGGAGAAGCAGAAGATAAACATGCGGATTCCGAACACATTGAAGCCGGCCCTTGCGGCAGCGACTTCATCACCGCCGATCGCGTAGATTCCGCGTCCGAGCATCGTTTTGTTCAGGATGAACCATCCGACCGCAACCAGAATCACGGCAAATGCGAAATGTACCGGCAGGTTTGAACTGAATCCCGTCTCCGCGTTCGTTCCGGTCAGGATCTTGGCCTGTCCAAGCTGATAGAGCGCGGACGTCAGCGGATATTCCGAGGATCCCAGCAGACCCTGCATGACCCCGATCCACAGAGACGAAGCGCCGAGCGTTACGATCATGGCCGGGAAATGATATTTCGCTACGATAAAGCCGTTCAGCGCACCCATGCACAGACCCAGCGCCATCGCGATCAGGAAGTACGGGATCGGATTGGAAAATACGCCGTCCAGCTTGGTGCAGACAAAATACATGGACAGGGATGCGATTGCCGGGAACGAGCAGTCAACGCCTCCCGAGATCAGCACCATCATCTCTCCCACCGCAAACATCATCGGAATCGTCAGGGAGCGAAGCAGGTCCACGATATTGTTCGGAGTGAAGAACTGTCCGCTTCTGATCTGGATGATCAGGCAGAATGCAATCAGGATCAGTGCTACATAGAATTCCGTTTTCTTTGTCATTCTTTTTAAATTCATATCCGGCACCTCCTTAATACTCGACCGAAAGCTTCGAAAGGGTCTCTTCATCCAGATCCTTTGTCTGCCTCTCATCCACAAGGTGTCCGCGTCTCATGACCAGCACCCGGTTGCAGTTCAGGAGTACCTCGCGGATGTCATCGGAGATGATGATCACGGCAAGGCCGCTCTGCGCAAGCTGCTTGGTCAGGTTGTAGATATCGTATTTCGCTCCGATATCCACGCCGACTGTCGGTCCGTTCAGAATCAGGACCTTCAGGTCAAGGGCGAGCCATTTCGCAAGAACACACTTCTGTGCATTTCCGCCGGATAAGGTGCGCATCGTATCGGAAGGATTCCCGATCTTGATCGACAGTTCGCCGACCCAGCGGTTTACCAGGGAATCAATTGCGCCCTGGTCCATCATGAAGCCCTTCTTGCAGTCCTTCCAGCGGGTGACGGAGATGTTGTCCGAGATCGACTGATCCATAAACAGGCCCATGACGTTTCTTTCAGGAGGCACATAGCCGATTCCGGCCGCCATGGCGTCCTGGACATTCCTGAAATGAACTTCCTTCCCGTCAAGCAGGATCTGTCCGGAATCCGCCTGGTGAACGCCGAAGATCGTCTCCGCAAGTTCGGTGCGTCCGGAACCGAGAAGTCCCGTGATCCCCAGGATCTCTCCTGCCCTGATCGAGAAGCTGCAGTCCTTATATCCATCCTTCAGGGACAGGTTCTTCACCTCCAGGATATTTCCGCCGGTACTCTTCTCTTCATAGACAAATGCTTCTTCCTCGATGTCGCGCCCTGTCATGTAGTGCGTGAACAGCGCCTGGTTCAGTTCTTTGGTCGGTCCGGAATATACATTGTGTCCCGAGCGGAAGATTGTGAAATGGTCTGCGATCTCGAAGACTTCATCCAGCTTGTGGGATACAAACAGGACCGAGATACCCTGCTTCTGGAGTCCTCTGATTACTTCGAACAGATTCTTAACTTCCTTCTGTGTGATAGCCGTGGTCGGCTCATCCATGATAATCAGCTTCGCGTCATATAAAAGAGCACGGGAGATTGCGATCAGCTGCTTGTCCGCAACGGTCAGGTTCTCCACATACTCGTCAAGGTCTACTTTAAAATCAATCGTGGACAGCGCCTTATGGGCAATCTCGTCGAATCTCTTCCTGCTGACGAATTTCCTGCCGCTTGACTTCTCCATTGTGATTGCCAGGTTCTCTCTGACTGTCAGGTTCGGGAAAACCGAAAGATCCTGATAGATAACCTGTACGCCCGCTTCAATGGCCTGCTGGGTCGTCAGTTTTGTGTATTCTTTGCCGTCGATCTCGATCGTTCCCGCATCCGGTGTATAGAATCCGGAAATGACATTGATAATGGTGGACTTGCCGCAGCCGTTCTCGCCTGCCAGGCAGTGCACCTCGCCTTTTTTGATAACCAGGTCGACTCCGTCGAGCGCCTTGACGCCGCCGAAATATTTCTTAACCCCGGTCACTTTAATGATATTCTCAGACACGCTCAAACCCTCCCGCTTGCAAATCTGAAAAAAGGTCCCTGCCCCTGCGCGAAACAGAAGCAGGAACCTGATTCATGAACGAATAGTCCTACGCTTTGACCGGATCATCAGAAGTTGTAATCGTCAACGTTCTCAGCGGTGATTGCGATGGAAGCATCGCCCATCAGAAGATTGTCGTCCTCTTCGGAAACCTTCAGGTTGTCATATCCCTCTACGCCGAGGTCTGTGCCCTCACCGATCTCATTTCCGTCCAGAACCTGCGTTGCCAGGTTGCACATTGCATAACCTGCGTCTGCCGGATCCCACAGTGTGATGGTGTCAAGGTCGCCGGACTTCAGAAGCTCACGGCACTCATTCGGCATACCGGTACCGACTACGAATACCTTGCCCTTCAGGCCGAGCTCGTTGATTGCACGTGCAACGCCGGGAGTGTCATCGGAGGAAGAACCGGTGAAGCCCTTGATGTTCGGGTTGGTCTTCAGATACTGCTTTGCAACTTCGTACGCAGTCTCTGCAGAGTTCTCGGACTCAAGTCTCTTCTCAGCAGCCAGCGTCATGTTCGGATATCATGTTCGGATATGCTTCTTCCTGGCGGGCAACCGCACCGTCTGCCCATTCATTGTGGGAAGCAGAGGTCAGATAGCCGACCATCGTGATGTATTCGCCTTCTTCTCCCATCAGCTTTGCAAGCTCATCCATGATGAATGCACCATAGCCTGCATTGTCGAATGCCTCTACGTCATAGTCGCAGTTCTCAACGGAAGAACCTTCGTGGCAGATAACCTTGATGCCTTTTTCCCTTGCTTCCGCAAGAACGTTCTCACACGCAGCCGGGTCGATCGGAACGACGCAGATTGCATCCGGATTCTGAGAAACAACATCCTGAAGGACCTGGATCTGCTGTGCAGAGTCTGTATCGGACGGGCCGGTCATGTAAGCGTTGATTCCGGTCTCCTCCGCATAGCGCTTGATTCCCTCTTCCATCCTGACAAACCAGCCATTGGTGTTGCCCTTAACTACAACCGCGATGGTGTAATCTTTTGCTTCCGCCTCATCCGCCATGGCAGCGAAACTGAAGCTGCTGACTGCCATAACCGCTGCTGCGCCCAGAGCAAGGACTTTCTTCAGTGACTTCTTCATGTGTTTTCCCTCCTTAGAAATTGTGGTGCGCCTTCCGGCACTGTCTGACCTCAAATGCAGGATGCCTTTGAGAAAAGAAAGGCAAGATGCCATGAGCGAGAAACATGAAACCCCGGTTGCTTTTATGCATATTGCCTATATTCCACAAAATGTAACCGGTTTCATATTGTCATAGTAGCACCCGGAACCCAGGAGCGCAATACGGTTTTTCGTCAAGGAGGCAATTTCGTGAACTTTCAACAGTATCGTGGAGTCAACACATTTCAGGCGCAGAATCGCCTCTGCGCCTTATGCTGTGCGGTTTTCAGCCGCGTTCTATCCCTCTGCGTTTCATGTAACTGGTTACATAATTTATTGTGCATAATGCTCAAAAACTACCTCTATCCACATTCCACGGAATCAGAATCTGAAAAGACCCGCAGCCTGTTTTGCCTGTATGCCTGATCTGCCTATATTGCCTGATCTGCCCGTATGCCTGTTCTGCCTGTTTTCTCTCACTTCCACCTCATAGATGTCGCCGGAGAAATGCCATGCACCATATATTGACTGATCACCGGGAATGGAGGCATAGGGATCAAAGAGTCATAGAGATCCCTATGCCCCACTCCCCCTCTCCTCTGATCCTCGGGGCATAGGGATCAAGCAATTCTACAGATTCCTATGCCCTGCTTCCCCTCTCCTCTTACCATCGGGGCATAGGGATCAAACAATTCTGCAGATTCCTATGCCCTGCTTCCCCTCTCCTCTTACCATCGAGGCATAGGAATCATACAATTCTGCAGATTCCTATGCCCTGCTTCCCCTCTCCTCTTACCATCGAGGCATAGGAATCAACAACTCTGCAGTTTCCTATGCCCTGCTTCCCCTCTCCTCTTACCATCGAGGCATAAGAATCAACAACTCTGCAGTTTCCTATGCCCTGCTTGCCCTCTCCTCTGATCATCGAGGCATAGGAATCAAACAATTGTCTTCCCCCCTGTCGATCGTATTCTTATTTCCTGTACCGCTTCGCGATTATGAGTCCCAGGAACAGGACAACCACGCTTACCACCAGTTCGATGTATACCGAACGGTCATAAGAGAAAAACGTAGAGTCTGTTGTGTCCTCCTGATCCTGCACCGCTTCTGCGGATGCAGCACTCAGCCCTTCCGCTGCAGACTGAGCATTCATCTCTCCTTCTGCAAATGAGGCCTGCTGACCACCACCCATTCTGTGGTTCTGACCCATTGCGGGCAGATCCGTTCCGCCCTCCGGCATCTGCGGACGATTCCCGAACTCCGGCTGCAGTCCTTCCTGTATCGTATCACCCGATGCTTCCGTGCTGTCCGTCACATCCGGCACACCCGCACCATCCGGCACACTCGCACCATCCGGCATGCCATACTGCATATCCTTCTGCGCCATATCACCCGATGCTTCTGTGCTGTCCGCCATGTCCGGCACACTTGCGCCATCCAGTACGGCGCCTTGCGTATCATTCCATTGCATGCCCGAAGGCATGTCATCCTGTGCCATTCCTCCGCCATGCATCATCCCCCGGGAAGATGCTGCGCCTGCCGTGGCAGCGATCTCTGTCAGTTCAATCGTCTCCTCTGTTTCGCCCGATACGATTGTATAGGTCTTGCCCGTCTCCATCTCCGGACAGCTGATCAGGGCCGAGGAAAAACCATAGGGTACTTCCCAGCTGATCAGGGAAGTTCCTTCTTCATCTTCCAGGGAAAGCACTGTAGAGTCTTCTGCTCCTGAAGCGAGTGTATACAGTACGGAGCACTGTTCTGAGGAAGAATCGCAGCCTTCTGCCATGGAGCTGCTGCCGCAGGCGATGAGTGTTCCACCGCTGATCTGTATCATTCCTCCGCTCTCTGTACCGGCATCCAGCGCGCAGTTCATGCCGTTGTCCGACATGCTGATCCGTATGGTGCCTCCTGTGATATAGATGCTCCCGTTGGAATCCAGTCCGTCCGAATCATTGCCGTTCTCATTGAGGATGGTGATCGTTCCGCCGCTGATTCGAATCCATGTTTCCTCTTCAGAGGTTTCTTCGTCCGTCTCCTCCTGCACAGATTCTTCTGTCATCCCTTCCGCCGGACGATCCGCGTCCTGCGGCATCTGTCCCGATCCGAATCCCCCGGGCATCATGCCATCAGCAAAACTGTCGCTGCCTCCGTTGGCGTTGAATCCGTCGTCTGTGCTGCACACTGTGATGTCGCCGCCCGATACATCGATCGTCAATGCCTCGATGCCTTCGTAGCAGCTGTTGATCTGAATGGTTCCGTCTGAGATCTCTATGCTCCCGTCCGCGTGGATCGCGTCGTCGCCTGCATCCAGCCGCAGGGTTCCGCCCGCGAAGATCAGATCCGCATTGCTGTGGATCGCGTCGCCCTGTGCGTCCACAGCAGCCGAGCCGCTCTCCATGTAGAAATACCCGTCCTCATTCTCCACCAGGATTCCGTCATCGCCCGCAGTAAGGTTCAGGTCTGCATCCTTCAGCCGGAAGCTGTCATTGACATGGACCGCGTCTGCCGGTGCATCAATTGTGATGGTCCCCCCGGTGATCACCAGGTCATCGTTGGCTTTGATGCCATGCTTATACCCTGCATGGATCTTCAGACTTCCGCTCCCATTGATCGTCAGATCGTCATGTGTAAATATGGTTCCGTACGCACCGTCTTCCAGTGCCTCTTCACACAGCTCTTCTCCGGAAGTCAGGGTATTCTCCGTCCCGTCTGCCAGCGTCAGGAATACCTTGTCGGCCTCTTCCACCCGCAGGCATGCGTGGTCGCTGCAGCTGATATCCACGCCCTGAAACAGGATCCAGACTTTAGAATTATCATTGGCGTCCACGATGACGGACCCGTCGTCCAGCATTCCGCTGATCACGTATCTCCCGGAATTGGTGATGACCACATCCTGATCGTACACGTAGGCATTGGTCCCTTTGACCGATGCGGTGCTGCCCTCCAGCGTGATGACAGTCGCCCCATCCGTACTCCAGTCCGACACCTGGTCATTTTCCGTAAAATAAACACTGTCGGAGTGCGCTTCGCTGTCGGCGTCTGTCACCAGCCCGATCCCAAGCGCCTGCCCGTTCATAAACAGCACCGTGATCACGAGTGCGATCACAATCACTCCCGCGCAGATCCGGTCAAAATACTTGCTTGTTGACATGAGCGATTCCTCTTATCCCATATATTCGCCGTTATAGCTGACCAACACCGCACTCCTGACGCCGTCTTGCATGCTCAGCGCATTGATAAAGTCCGTATTGTCATCCTTCAGGCGTACGTCCAGGTTCACTTCGACAAGCCCCTGCTGCGCCGTCTTGCTCTTGGTCACGCAACGCTCCGTATGCTCTTTCAGATACGACACCGCCGACTGCTCACTTGCATGATCCTGACACTGCAGGACCACGATATACGGATTGGTGTGATCCTTATGATTGGCGAAGACCAGGATGACCAGTCCGATAATCACGCTGCCGATGACCGCCAGCGGAATCATCCCGGCCGCCAGCACGATTCCGACCGCGATCGCCCAGAACAGGAACGCTATGTCCAGCGGTTCCTTGATTGCCGCGCGGAAACGAACGATGGACAGGGCGCCGACCATACCCAATGACAGCACCACGTTGGAGGTGACCGCAAGGATGACCAGCGTGGTAATCATGGACAGGGCGACCAGCGTCACGCCGAAGCTCGACGAGTACATCACGCCTGCATATGTCTTCTTGTAGATGTAGAAAATGAACAGTCCCAGCGCAAATGACAGCGCCATGGCAAGGACCATGTCCAGAATACTGACAGCAGTTACATTTTCCAGAAAACTGGATTTGAATATGTCTGAAAACGTCATAGGTATCAACCTCCTGTATTGTTCATCAATCAATCGTGTCCCGACGCCCGCGCCCTCTTTGCCGGGTTCGTTCTGATCGTTTAGATCATCTGCAGGCTTGGAAGTACGCAGATTCGAGAATGCACAGATCGACTATTATCGATTGTTTCCGGGAATCCTCAGTCGTACACGCGGCACGCGGCATACTTTGAAAATGCGGTCTGCATGCGCCCTTCTTCCTGCAAGATGCATCGGATGACGTCCGGAAGATAGGCGTCCCACTTGACCTCCATCAGAATTACCGGATCGCCGGCCGGAATCGTAACGCAGTCCGGGTTCAGAAAATCTGTGCAAAACAGGCCCGTCCGGATGTTGTAGTCGAACGTGACGCGCACATTTCCGGGCCGGTAAATGAACGGCTGCCGGGTGTAGTCGACAATGGTCTTCGGCCGAAGCCCCTGGCTGCGCATCTTCACGTAGAGCTCCTGCACGAGAGGGCGCCTGTCGTCCAGCATCCATCCAATCTCTCCATCCACAATGCGCTGCGCTTCCTCCGCGCTCAGCGGGGCACTGTATTTGGTGCCCAGACTGTTGTGTTTGCTTTTTTTCTCCAGATGGATCAGCGAGGGATCTCCGTTGTAATAGCGGATCCGGAACTTCTCCCGCAGATTGACTCCGTCCACCTTCTCCCGCAGCGCCTTGTCCTTTGCATTGTCAAAGTACAGGCTGCGGATCTGATAGGTTCCGTCCCTTGCATGCGGATCCGTCTCCATAACGCAGCGAAGACGCTTCCGGATAGACACGAGATCCGCGACATTCAGATAATGCTTCACTTCATGCCGGTAATGTACTTCCATGGATGAATGCCCCCATATCGATATATAGACATCAGTCAATTTCGCCTTTCAAACCTGTCATCGGTCAGCTTTAGGAAGACCGCGCAGCAGCGTCATCGGCATCCTGCTGTCTGCGGTGTTTCACTGTCTGCCGCGCTCCGCTGTCTGTTTCGCTCTGCTTTCTGCTGTGTTTCGCTGTTCGCCGCACTCTGCTGTCTGCGGTGTTTCACTGTCTGCCGCGCTCTCTGTGTTTCAGCCGGTCAGGTTCCGACGAAGGTTTTAACTGTAAGAAGGATACGCCGTGAACATTAACTGAGCCTTAATTCGGCTGTCCGGAAATGTGAAAGATCAGTGAAGGATGGAGATGTAAAGAGCGGAAATTAGCAATTTGAAGGATGGGGATTCGAAGAGCGGAGATTCGAAGGATGGAGATCTGAACGGATTCACCGCACTAAAAAAAGCAGCCCTGCCGGTACGTACATCGTTTCACGCACCGGCGCGGCTGCTTTCGTCCCTCTGCGCCATTGGTTCGTTCTGTTCTCGAACCTGTTCGCTTTAATGGATGGCTGTTTCAGGTTGTTTTCTCCGGCCTGCGTCCGGTGAGGTCGTTGATGATCTCGCCTGCGATGATCAGGCCGACCGTGGACGGGACAAATGCCGTTGAACCGGGGATGTCTCTCCGCACTGTACATTTCCGGACTGTCCCGGGCGGGCAGATGCAGTGCTGCCTGCAGCTGATGGACATGTCCTCCAGCGGACGAACCGGTTTCTCTTTTGAATAGACGACCTTCAGGTCCCTGATTCCACGCTTCCTGCACTCATGCCGCATGACTTTCGCGAGCGGACAGACAGACGTCTCATAGATATCTGCCACTTCAAAAGCCGAAGCATCCACCTTGTTCCCGGCGCCCATGGAAGAGATCACCGGAACGCCGGTCTTCTTCGCATTTTCAATAATCGCAAGCTTCCCGGTGACCGTATCGATCGCGTCCACCACATACTGATATTCGCTGAAATCGAACTGATCCTGCGTCTCGGGAAGATAGAAGGTCTTGTAGGTCCGCACCTCGCAGTGCGGGTTGATCTCCGCAACTCTCTGTGCTGCGACATCCACCTTATACTGGCCGACCGTCTTTCTGGTTGCAAGGATCTGCCGGTTGAGATTCGTCAGGCAGATCTTGTCATCGTCGATCAGGTCCATCGCGCCGATCCCGGAACGGGCAAGTGCCTCAACCACATAGCCGCCGACGCCGCCGATTCCGAAGATCGCAACCCGCGAAGACGCAAGCATAGCCATAGCGTCTTCTCCGTATAAAAGCTGGGTTCTCGAAAACTGGTTCAGCATGTGTCGGTTCCTCTCCCTGTCCGGTTAATCAGGCACGTCTTTTATCCGGGCATTATTATAGGCAGACGTGCATAAAATGTCTATATGATTTTATCACTCCCGCCCGGACACAGGCAGGACAAATCACGCACCGCGTGATTTATCCGAACTCCGCAGTCCCCGGCCCGGGTGCAGACCGGTTTTATTTCCCATCCGGAAAGCTGGTGAACGCACCGCTGTCCAGAACCGGATATCCTTCTTTTTTGCGTGCTTCTTCGAATGCCTTCACCATGAAGGACATATTCTTTGCCAGATTTCTCATCGTCTGCAGGCCTTCCAGGTCTTTTCTGGCATCCTCCGGGGTAAAGCCGTGTATCTGGTTCCAGTATGTGCTGGATGCGACCGGCATTCCGCTGATGGTAAAGTACTTATTCAGGACGTCAAAGCTGGCGGTATTGCCGCCTCTCCTGCAGTTCACCACTGCCGCTCCGACCTTCATCTGCTTGGAGAAGGATGTGCTGTAGAACAGGCGGTCCAGCAGGGAGATCAGGGTTCCGTTCGGGGAAGCATAGTAGACCGGGCTTCCGACCACCAGGCCGTCCGCCGCCTCGAATTTTGCAGCGATCTCATTGACCGGATCATCATTAAATGCACACCTTCCGAGCTTTGAACAGGCATCGCATGCAATGCATCCGCGGATGGCCTGCTTTCCTACCTGTATCACTTCCGTCTCCACGCCTTCCTCCCGGAAGACGCCGATCATCTCATCCAGTGCAACTGCGATGCATCCGTGCGGATGCGGGCTTCCGTTTAACAGCAGAACCTTTGACATAACGTACCTCCTCGTACTTGTTTCTTTGTTTTCCCGCCTGTATCGGATATTCATTATACGGGCGGGGTGTCCTGTCCTTATGTGCAATCCCGGAATCCTGCAGGCTCCCGCCCTATGTATGATGCCATATGGCGCTCCGTGCAGGATTCCTCACTCTCCCGCGCTGTGCTTCCATATGAGCCTGTTCTTCTCTATCCGCGACTGCAGTCTTCCGGCCTGCGTGAGCCATGCCAGGTAAGAGCGGACCGTGCTTCCGACAAGGGCATGCTGCTCATATGTCATCGTCAGTTCATACACATCGAACAGTTCCTGCAGGATCTGTTCGAAGCCCGCGCCGTCCGCGCAGATGTCCACGATCCGGTCCGCGATCTCCCGCACCTTGTCTATGTTGAGCTGTGCCAGAGGCGCTATATCCTCAACCGGATCCGCGTGGGAGGGAATGAAGAGCTTCGCGTTCATCGCCTTCACTGTTTCAAGTGTGTTCAGGTACGCCTCCACATCCACCAGGAAGCTGATCTGGTATTTGGCCAGCGCCTCCTCTCCGGAGAGGCAGTCCGCCAGATACACAACGCCGTCCGGAGTACGGAATCCGGTCATGTCGAAAGAATGCCCCGGAAGCGGGATCATTTCCCACCCTTCCGGAAGAACCTCCGGTGTCAGCGGCGCCGCCTCGCTTCCCTGCGCCATCAGGAACTTATGCCGCAGCTCCTTCGGCGGATATCCGCCATACAGATACGATGGCTCCAGGATGGGATGCTCCGTAAAGTCACGCTCGACCCCCGGTGCGTAGACATGGCATCCGGTCTGCATCTGCAAATATCGATTTCCGCCGATATGATCCGCATGGGAGTGCGTGTTGAAGACAGCCTCCAGCGTCCAGCCCTGTGCATCGAGGATCTTCTTAACCTTCTTGCCGGCGTCCTTATCATTGCCGCTGTCGATCAGGAAGACGCCTTTCTCCCCCGTTCTGACCACTCCGATCTTAGCGGGGCTCTGGATATAATAGCTGTGCTCTGCTGCCTGAATCAATTCATACATTACTTGCGATCTCCGTGTACACCCTCTTTCCGTCCTTCATCTCCGACTTCATCAGGGATATCTTTCTGACTGTCATCTCACCCTTCCGGGCAGGAACCTTCTTCCAGTTCCCGCTCATTTTCCGGATAATGGTGATGTGCGGGGAGAACTTCTTCCGGTCGTATTCGATCCCTGCCTCATCCAGCGCCGAGCGCACATCCCGCGCGGCCTGGCTCAGTCCCTGGTTGCCTTTCAGGCCGATCCACAGAATATCCCCGAAGGTTCCCATATCCGCCATGGACAGCCTGAACGGCTTCACTGCAATCTTCCTGAGCGCGTCCTTCACCGGCCTGGGGTCGGGGACTTCCCCGAGGAAAGCCAGCGTCAGGTGAAGATTGGCCGCCGGGACATAGCTTCCCTTCACGCCCGCCTTCTTTAACTCATGCATCGTTCCGATGACGGATGTTTTCATCTCTTCTGAGAGCTGAATGGCGATAAAAAGACGCATCTCCGTATTCTCCTCAATAGGGTTCAGTGCTTTTTGCACCGTACATCACTCTGCACTCCCGGTTTCCCGCCGGCCGCGCAGATTCCCAGCCTGGTCACAGTATTCTTTACTCTGCACCGACATTCATCACACGAAAACTGCCCCGGAACTGCGCTTCACTGATTGCATCCAGTTCGGAAAGAACATCGTCGGACAATCCGGAAGGATCCTCCAGTTCGATAACGTAATTGTAGGTTCCCAGCCTGCTGCCTTCCGGACGGTCATGAATCGTGACAAGTTCCAGACCGCTGTCGTGGATGGCAACGATTATATCATCGATCCGGTTCGCTTCACAGCTTACCACATATACAGCGTTGGTCTGTCCTTCCTCCTTCAGCCGTGAGGAAGACAGAACATAAAAACGGGTCTTATTTGCATCCGTAATCTGCACGTTCTCCGCCAGCACGCTGAGCCCGTACAGCTTGGCAGCGCCGGGTGCGGCAACCGCAGCAATCGTCTTATCGCCGGATTCGGAAACATACCTTGCGGCGGCGGCTGTACTGTCCATTTCCTGTGTGACGGCATCCGGCAGATGCTCCTTCCTCCACTCTGCAGACTGCGCAATTCCCTGCGCATGGGAGCAGACAGTCTTAATATCGTCAATGGCTGCTCCCGGAAGCGCCATCAGGGTCTGGCTGATCGGCAAAACGACCTCTCCGACCACATAGACATCCTGCTTGGCAATCAGTGCATCTAAATAGTCTGTCACTGCGCCTCCCAATGTGTTCTCCTGCGGAATGACCGCGTAATCGGCAGTGCCCTCCATGACATCCGCAATTGCATCGGGGACAGATTCCTTCGGTATGAATTCTCCTGTCTGAAAGAAGGACTGCGCCGCTTCTTCCGTATACGTTCCCTGCGGTCCCAGATAACTGATTGCCGGATTGTCCGCAAGCTCAGAAGATACAGGAACGGTGATCAATGAACCTTCGGTTTCTGTTTCTGAAGCATTGCAGATACAAGGCAGCCATACAAAAACAGACAGCAGGGAAATGAGCATCAGGCTCCTGGTTTTGTTCAGCATTCTCATTTGATTACCTCTCTTCTCTACAATCATAAGCTTGCTGCTGCGTCTCATGTGATCGTTAAGGATAGTTCGATCTCATCTTCATCCTCGTTTCCGGTTGCGCAAAAGCCCCTGCTCTCATACATTTTCCTGGCAATGGGATTCTGCTTATTGCAAGTCAGGGCAACCCTCCCCGAATCACCGAAGGGCTTCGTCCGGATATACTCAATCACCCTGTCCAGAGCCTCCTGTCCGTACCCCTGACCCTGCATCGATTCGTCAATCATCATGTGCCAGATATCATATTCAGGAATGTCATAGTCATATATCACCATGACATACCCGATCATTTTATTTCCTGCATAGATGCCGAACGGCTGGCACTGATTCCGGTACACATACGCCTGCGCCAGGCTTCGGACAGGATGGGACACAAAAGCCTCCTGGCCCGGCGCCAGTTTGAGATTAAACGCATCAAGAAAGTTATCTTCAGTTATTATTCTCAGTTCTACCACAGATCCCTCCATTATTTTTCTTCGTAATGCATCATGGCTCGAATAGGTTGACCGTTTCTTTATAACTCTGGTGTAGTTCCGTAAAGCTCTTTCGCTCTTTTAGAATACTCATCCAACTTACTTTAAACGGATATTTTAATTTCTTTCCCGATGATAATCGCCTTCGCATTATCTCCGTGACCAATATCCTTCGTAACTGCGACCGGCGTCTCCGGATGAATGTATTCCTTTACCAGTGTTACGATATCCGGAATACAATGATTTTTATCCATTGCAGTAAAAGTACCGAGTATGATTCCATTCACCTTTTTAAATGCCCCTAACTGCTTTAACTGAGCAAGATAAGTCGTCATCTGCGGCACTTCCCCGCCAAGGGATTCCAGAAGAAGAATCTTCTTCTCAAGATTCGGAAAATACCGGGTACCTGCCAGTTTCAGGAAGCATCGTATATTTCCTCCGACTACTATACCGCTCATCGCATTCCCCTGGACAAACTCGAACGCCGGCGAGAACAGTTCATCACGTTTTTGAAACCTCTCTCTTTGCAGTTTTGCCGAATTGCCGAAACTCGTCAAAAACTTCGCCTGGTATAATACGCTTGCTTTCCCAGTCATTGTATAGATGGCATTAATGACTGTAGTCAGATCACTATAACCCCAGAAAACAGCCTTGCTTCCGGCTATTCTCTCATAGTCAAGATCATCCAAAATCTGATTTGCCACATCTCCGCCTGAAATATCATAGATCTCTTCGATATCCGGGTCTGTGAACATTCTCATCAACTGGTCTGCCTTCTCTTTGGGAGAGCCGGAGAAAATGCTGTCCGTTTTTTCATAAATACATGCACTCATCACTGGTTGAGTATCATTAAATTCAAGGAATCTGATCAATTCCTCATTCTGTTTACGATACTCTTCCTTTTGTGCATCCGAGCATGCCACAATACCAACTTTTTTCATGATTCGTTTTTCACCTCAAACACCAGTACCGTTTCTTCGTCATTTAAACGATACATTGCCCCTATAATTTATACTGCATAAAATTCCCGTTCTTCACGAAACCAAAATCCGTATACAGAAGAACGCCCATGTCCGATGCCGTGATCTGCACAGTTCCGCAGCCGTAAGCTCTTGCCTCCTCAACGACTCTGGAGAGCAGTTCCTTCGCGATTCCTCTGCGGCGATATTCCGGATCCGTGAACATACTTGACACGATCCCCATCTTTCCGCTCGGGCATCCGAAATAAGGCGGTTTTTCCACAAATGACATCCCGCTTGTTCCGACAATTCGATCTCCGTCCATTGCCAGCCAGGAAACAAATGTACCGTCAGACATGTGCCGGTTATAATAATCCTGCAGCGCCGGGACCAGATCAATGTCCTCTGTTGCGCCTTCCTTCCTCGCGAAGCTGACATATTCGCATCCGGATAAATGTATTCAGTTCATTTTCCGTTAATCTCTGATAGGTAATCATTTCTCTATCCATTTTCTCCTCTGAGTTATTTTCTACTTCCTGGTTCCATAAGAAATGACATGACATCTTGCTGCAACAAAAGTATTGCATGAGCCATATTTTTCATCTATGCCGTGGCCTGCAATGAACCTGTCCTTCTCTGATTCAAAATTCTCGCAATTTATTTCCCTGTCCAGGAAATCCACATAATCATTGATTCGGACTCCAACATCTTTTAAACCCAGCTTTTTCATAAACACCGGAATCTTGATTCCTATCTGATAATCTCGTCCACCGGATTGCTCCTCTGAAATCCACTTATTCTTTAAATAATCATCATGCTCAAATGGATCAAACATTTCGCTGTCTATAAAAATACCTGCATTTTCCATACGTCTGCTCGGCTCTATACAGATGACCAAACCTTCCTGTGTAACTGAGCCAATCATCTTTTTAAGAACATCTTCCGGATTG